>DATLGD010000192.1:0-29562 GCA_035540755.1 Mycobacteriales bacterium
GAGCTCGAGCGGCAGGTCTGCGCCGTCCGGGACGAGGCCGTCGTCGGGCTGCACCGGTCCGGGCTCAGCCTGCAGGCCGTCGCCGACGTGACAGGGCTGAGCCGCGGGCGGGTGCACCAGATCGTGCAGCGCGAGCGGGGCACCTGACTCGGCCGCGCTGTCCAGTGGGCTGGACAGCAATCCCGAGCTGACGTACAAATAGTGACACCGTGGCAACATGGTGTGACAGACATGCCTGGCGGGCACGCTCCGGGCGCTCTGCGCAACCGATCGTCGTCAGCAGGGAGCGGCAGCGCTGTGGCTCATCTTCCCCCGGAGCCCTACCCAGCCCGCGGCAAGGCGCTGCCGACCGGAGCCCGGCTGGCCGCCGACCTGGTCCGCAACGCCAGCGACGCCGTCCTGGCCGTCGACCGCGGCGGCAACATCGTGTTCTGGAACGACGGCGCCGAGCAGCTGTTCGGCTGGCCGGCCGCCGAGGCCGTCGGCCGGCCGGCCACGTTCCTGCTGCCGCCTGACCGCCAGGACGAGCTGGAACGGGTCCTCCGGGCGCTGGTGGGCGCGCCCGAGCCGGCGGCGATCGAGACGTTCCGGCTGCACAAGTCAGGCGCGGTGCTGCCGGTCTCCTGCCGGATGTCCCCGCTGATCGACGCCGACGGCTACGTGTACGGCGCCAGCGCGGTGGTGCGGGACAACAGCCGCGAGCTCGAGCTGCGCCGGCAGCTCGAGCAGGCGCACCAGATCGCCGAGGCGCGGTTCACCCAGTCCCTGGTCGCCCAGGCCACCCTGGACACCCGCGGCCGGCTGACCGCCGTCAACCCCCGGCTGTGCGAGCTCAGCGGCTACTCCGAGCGGCAGCTGCTCGGCCGGCCGGTGCTCGACTTCCTCGCTCCTGACCAGCAGGACATCGTCGTAGCCGCGCTGCGGCGCCTGCTCAGCGGCGAGCTGCGCCGCGTCGAGGAGCGCCTGCGGCTCCGGCGCGCCGACGGCGAGCTCGTGCCCTGCCGGGTCAGCACCTTCGCGGCGGTCGACGACAGCGGCCGGATCCAGCGGTTCGAGGCCGTCGTCGACGACGTCAGCGAGACGGTCGAGGCGCAGCGGGCGCTGGCCACCAGCGAGGCCCGCTGGCAGTCGCTGGCGTGCAGGGCCAGCGACGTCGCCTTCCTCACCGACGCCGACGCCGTCATCGAGTTCGCCAGCGGCTCGGTCACCACGCAGTTCGGCTACGCGCCCGCCGACCTCGTGGGCGCCGACGGCTTCGCCTTCTTCCACCCCGACGACCAGCCGGCGGTCCGCGCGCACTTCGCCCGGGTGCTGGAGCGGCCCGGCGAGGCGGTGACCTTCGAGGCCCGGGTGCAGCACGCCGACGGCAGCTGGCGGTGGATCGAGGAGACCGCCACCAACCGGCTGCACGCCGCCGGCATCGAGGCGGTGGTCGTCAACATCGTCGACGTCACCGAGCGGCGGCGGGCCGAGGCGGTGCTGCAGGAGCTCGCCGGCCGCGACGCCCTCACCGGCCTCGCCACCCGCGCCCCGCTGCTCGCCGCCCTCGACGCCGCGATCAGTGACGACGAGGCCGCCGGCACCGCCGTCGTCGTGCTCGGGCTCGACCGGTTCCGGGCGGTCAACGCCGCCTCCGGCCACCAGGTCGGGGACGACGTGCTGTCCGCCGTCGCCACCGGCCTGCGCGCCTGCGCCGTCGACGTCGCCGTCGCCGCCCGGCTCGGCGGTGACCAGTTCGCCCTGGTGCTCAGCGGCTTCGACACCACCGAGAGCCTGGAGCCGACGATCCGGACGCTGCAGGCGGCCGTCGCCGAGGCGGCGCAGGGCACGCAGGCCGCCCTGCCGGTGACGGCGACTGTCGGGGCGGCGCTCGGCCCGGCCGACGACAGCAGCTCGCTGCTGGCCGCCGCCGAGGCCGCGCTGGCCGAGGCCAAGCGCAGCGGCCCCGAGTCGATCAGCGTCCGCCGGGCGAGGTCGACATCGGGCGCGGTGCAGCGCTCGACGCTGGTGCGCGACCTGCGGCGCGGCCTCGACGCCGGTGAGATCGTCGTGCACTACCAGCCGGTGGTGTCGGTGGGGACCGGGCGGGTGCACGCCGTCGAGGCGCTGGTGCGCTGGCAGCACCCCGAGCGCGGGCTGCTCCCACCCGGCGCCTTCCTCGACGCCGCGGAGGACAGCGGGCTGATCGTCGCCATCGGCCAGACCGTGCTCCGGCAGGCCTGCGAGGCCGCCGCCCGGTGGGCGCACCTCGGCCCCGCGGAGGCGCCGTTCCGGGTGGCCGTCAACCTGTCGGCCAACCAGCTGACCGCGCCCGGCGTCGTCGCGCTGGTCCGCGACTGCCTCGATGCCAGCGGCGCCGACCCGGCGGCGCTCATGCTCGAGGTGACCGAGAGCGCCGTCATGGCCGACCTGGAGGCCACCGCGCGCACGCTGCAGTCGCTGCGCGAGCTCGGCCTGTCGATCGCCGTCGACGACTTCGGCACCGGCTACTCGTCGCTGACCTACCTCAAGCGCTTCCCGGTCACCTGCGTCAAGATCGACCGCTCGTTCGTCAGCGGCCTGGGCGTGGACGACCAGGACGCCGCGATCGTGTCGTCGGTGCTCAGCCTGGCCCGGGCGATCGGCCTGGAATGCGTCGCCGAGGGCGTGGAGACCGAGGAGCAGCGGCTGGTGCTGCAGGCGCTCGGCTGCGAGCTCGGGCAGGGCTACCTGTGGTCGCCGGCGCTGGCTGCCGACGAGCTCGAGCAGTGGGTGGAGCGGGCCGGCACCGGCACCACGCCGGTGCGCCGCCGGCGTCGGCGGGCTCCGGTCGAGCCGGCGCCGACGACGTCGGTCCCGGACGACGGGCCGACCGACGCCGACCGGAGCGCCGCGGCCGCGGCCGTCGCCCGGATCCTGGAGATGCACGGGCGCGGAGCCAGCCTGAACACCATCGCGGCGGCGCTCAACGCCGACGGCGTGCGGACGGCGGACGGCAAGCGCTGGAGCGCCCGCACCGTCGCGCGGGCGATCGCGATCGGGCCGCTGGCCGGGATGGCCCGGGCGGAGGACGAAGGCGCCGACTGAGGCGCGCCCCGACCTGTCCGAGTGCCTGGAGGCGGGAAGAGGCCCGCCTACACATGTTACTGTATGCGCATGTCGCTCGACCGGCGTCTCCAGCTCCTTCTTGACGAGAACCGCTACCGCCGGGTCGCCGACCTTGCCCGGCAGCAGGGCACCTCGGTCGCCGCGGTGATCCGCGACGCCATCGACCGCGGTCTGCCCAACCCGGACCGCGCCCGCTCCGCCGCGGCTCGGCAGGTGCTCGACGCGGAGCCAGTGGACGTGCCCGACATCATTGAGCTGCGCGCCGAGCTGGAAGAGCTGCGGGCGCGGCGCGCGTGATCGTGCTCGACACGACAGTGCTGGTGTACGCCACCGGCGGCGAGCACCGCTTCCGCGCCGGCTGCCGTCAGCTGGTCGAGGCGGTGGGGGATGGCCTGATCGAGGCCACCACCACTGTGGAGGTGATTCAGGAGTTCGTCCACGTCCGTGCGCGCCGACGCCCCAGGGCCGAGGCCGCCGCACTCGGCTCGGCCTTCGCCGACCTGCTCACCCCGCTGCTGCCGGTCACCGCCGATCATCTGGCCGACGGTTTGCGACTGTTCCGCGACACCCAGCGACTCGGCGCCTTCGACTCCGTGCTGGCGTCCGCGGCTCTGTCCCGGCACGCGATCGCGCTGGTCTCGGCCGACGCGGCGTTCGGCGACGTGCGCGGGCTGCGTCACCTCGTGCCCGACGAGCCGCAGGTGGCTGCACTGCTCGGAAAGCCCGCCTGAGAAGGGCGTCCGGTCAGGCGTCGGACGGGACACGGGTTCGCGGCCGCGCCTCACCGGCAGGGCGGGGTGAACCTCGCGTCCGGCGCGTACCGGGCCCATTCCTCCCGGGTCAGCGGCTGCCCGCCGCCGGCGCAGATCCGCTCGGCCGCCCGCTCGGCGTCCAGCGGCCAGAACCGCGCAGCGCGGTCGGCGCCGGTGGTCACGAGGGTGCGACCGTCGCGCGAGAACGCGACGGCGTTGGTCGCCGCCGTCGACGCCGGCAGCACCGTCTCCACCCGCGGCCCGTCGGCGCTGACGTCGACCAGCAGCGCCGTGCCGTCGCCGACCGCCACCGCGAGCCGCCGGCCGTCGGGGCGGAACGCCGTCGACATCACCAGGCTGGCCGCCTCGACCGGCTCACCGAGCATTCGCGGCCGCTCGAGGTCGCCCACGTCGTACAGCCGGATCCGCTTGTCGTCGCCGCCGGCGGCGAGCAGGCGCCCGTCCGGGGAGAACTGCACGTTGTAGACGTAGCTGGCGGCGTCGCGGATCGGCTCGCCGATCGCCCGCGGGCCTTCCGGCGACGTGACGTCGTACAACCGCACCGTCGTGTCGACGCTGCCGACGGCGAGCGTCCGGCTGTCCGGTGAGAAGGCGACCGTGTACACGTAGCTCTCCGGCCCGGTGACCGTCGCGAGCAGCCGCCGCTCTGCGACGTCGTACAGCTGCACGGCGTTGTCGTCGCCACCGGCCGCGAGCAGACGGCCGTCCGGGGAGAACGCCACCTGCTCGACCAGCTCGGTCGAGCCCTGCATCGAGGCGACCACCTGCGGCGCCGGGCCGGTGACGTCGACCAGGTGCACCGCGCCGGCCGCGCCGCCGGCGGCGACCAGCCGCCCGTCGGGCGAGAAGGCCGACGTGCCCGACAGCTTGCTGCCGTCCGGGCTCGGGACGACGACCGGCCGCGACGCCGTCGGCAGGCCGTCGCGCACCGGCAGCAGGCGCAGGCCGTCGGAGCCGGCCGTGGCCAGCCAGCGCCCGTCCGGGCTGTAGGAGGCCGAGAACTGCGACGCCCCGGCGCCGCCGACCGACGGGGTCGGGAAGGTCCACAGCCGCACCGTGCCGTCGGTGCCGGCGGTGACCAGCCGGTCGTCGCCGGCCCAGCGCACCGCCGTCACCGGACCGGGCTGGGCCAGCCGGCCGACGACCTGGCCGGTCGCGGTGTCCCACAGCCAGGTGCTGCCGTCCGAGGAGGCTCCGGCGAGTGTGCCGCCGTCCGGGCTGACCGCGACGCCGTTCACCCAGTTGTCCGGGCCCTCCAGCGGCGCCCCGGCCGGCGTGACCTGCTCGCCGACGGCGAACCGGTGCACCGTCCGGTCGCGGCCGCCGGCGTAGAGCGCGCCGTCCGGGGCGAACGCGACACCCAGGAGCGGGGCGTCGGCCGGCGTCGAGGTGTTCGGCAGCACCCGCGGCTCGGCGGTCACGTCGACGACGTGCACCACCCCGTCGGCGGCTGCTGCCGCCAGCTGACCGCCGTCGGGCGAGAACGCCAGCCCCTGCAGCGCCGCGTCGGACAGCGTGACCGGCACGCCGTCGACCGCGGTGGGCGCGGCGGGAGCGGCGGCCGGCCACAGCCAGAGCCGGCCGTCTGAGGTGGACGCCGCCAGCCGGCCGTCCGGCGCGAACGCGGTCGCGTACACGGTGCCCTCCGGCCCGGTCAGCGGCGGCAGCGGCTCGAGCGCGCCGTCGTCGCCGACCTGCCAGCGCAGCACCTCCTGCCCGCCGCCGGCGGCGACGAGCACGTCGCCGTCCGGGCTGAACGAGGCGGTGTAGAGCGTCTGGTCGCCGGCCGGCACCGGCTCGCCGAGCGGCTCGCCGCCGGTGGTCCACTGGTGCAGCTCGGCGTCGGCGCCGACGCTGACCACGCGCGCGCCGTCCGGGCTGACGGTGACCGCCTGCTGCACCTGCTCGCCGGCGATCAGCCGGACGCCGTGCGGCGCGGACGCCGCGGCGAGCAGCGCGGCGAGCGCCTCCGGCGTCGGCGACTCCCGGTACCCGGCGAGGGCCAGCTGCGCCGACAGCGCCGGGTCGACGGTGCGCAGCCGCTCGGCGACGCTGGCGAGCTGGCGGGAGTCGGCCCGCTCGCGCAGCTCGCTCTGCCGCTGCGTCTGGTGCACCGACACCGCGCCCAGGCCGACCGAGACGACGAGCAGCATCGCCAGCAGCGCCGACAGCCGGCGCAGCCGCGCCGACGTGCGGCGGTCGCGCTGCTGCTCGGCGCCGGCCGCAGAGACGCTGGCGGAGAGGAACTCCCGCTCGGCCGGAGCCAGCGGCACGTCGCGCCCGGGACCGTCGCGCCAGGCCAGCACGGCGGCCAGCGGCGCGCCGCGGTGCAGCAGCGCGGCGTCGCGGCCGTTGTCCTGCCAGCTGCGGGCGGCGCCGTCGAGCAGCGCGCGGACGCGCAGGTCGTCGCGGTCGTCCTCCACCCAGCCGGCCAGCCGCGGCCAGGCCCACAGCAGCGCCTCGTGCGCCAGCTCGACCTCGTCCTCGGCGGCGGTGAGCAGCCGGGCGGCGACGAGCGCGTCGAGCGCCGCCTCGGCGGCCGGCTCGCCGGCCACCGCGCCGCGGCCGAGCCCGCGGCGGGCCATCGGCACGCCGTCGACCAGCCGGACCAGCCCGAGCAGCAGCGTGCGGGCGGCCTGCTGCGCGGCCGGGTCGAGCCCGGCCCAGACCTGCTCGGCCGTGCGGGCCAGCGCCGCCTCGATGCCACCGGCCTGCTCGTAGTCGGCGACGGTCAGCCGCCGGCTCGAGCCGCGCTCCCAGGTGGCGAGCAGCGCGTGCGACAGCAGCGGCAGCGCCCCGGCCGGCGACGTGCCGGCGCCGCGCACCCGCACGTCGCGCAGCACGACGTCGACCAGCGCCGGCTCGACCTCCACCTGCGCCCGGCGGGCCGGCTCGACGACGACGTCGCGCAGCTGCGCCGCCGTCATCGGCCCGACGACGACCTGCGCCTCCTGCACCGACCGCAGCAGATCGGGGATCGCGGTGAGCTGGGCGAAGAAGTCCGACCGGACGGCGACCACCACCGGTGACGCCGCGGCGCGGGCCACCAGCTCGGCGGCGAAGGCCTGCACCACCTCCGGCGGGTGCGCGAACACCTCCTCGAGCTGGTCGACGACGAGCAGCGTGCCGGCCGGCTCCTCGGCGCGCTGCGCGGGCACGCCGGCCGTGGCGGCGGCCAGCCGCTCGAGCGGGTCGGCGCCCGGGGTGGTGACGACGCTCGTCCAGCCCTCCGCCGTCAGGGCCGGGACGAGACCGGCCTTCAGCAGCGAGGACTTGCCCGAGCCGGACGCGCCGAGCACGACGACGGGCACGCCCGGCTCGGCCGTGCGCACCAGGTCGGCCAGGGTGGCCACCAGGTCGTCGCGGCCGAAGAACCAGGCGGCGTCGTCGACACCGAAGCTGGCCAG
This sequence comes from Mycobacteriales bacterium, assembly GCA_035540755.1. Lineage (GTDB taxonomy): Bacteria > Actinomycetota > Actinomycetes > Mycobacteriales > SCTD01 > DATLGD01. The sequence goes on from DATLGD010000192.1 coordinate 7,268, forward strand.
GCCGCGGTAGGGCGCCCGGTCGGTGGCCGGCCGGGCGCCGGGCGCGCGGCGGGCCCGCGCGGCGGCGTCCAGCCAGGCCAGCACGTCCGCCTCGGCGGTGACGCCGCAGGCGGCGAGCACCCGCTCGAGCACCTGCCGGGAACTGGCCTGCGGCAGGTGCTTGCCCGACAGGTAGCCGCCGACCGTGGCCAGCGGCGCGTCGCTGCGGCGCGCCAGGTCGCGCAGCGACAGCCCGGCCCGCTCGCGCAGCGCCGTCAGCTCCCGCGCGAAGTCCTCCTTCGTCCGCACCGCGGACGCATCGCCGGTCCTGGCCACTGCCGACACGAGCCCCCCTCTCGAACCCCCCGCGCGGACCTTACGGGCGGCGGGGCGGCCGCGAGGGCGATCCGGAGAACTCGGTCACCGCCTCGCCGCTCCCCGGAAGCGGTCGGACCGGCACGGCCATCGGCACCTTGTACAGCGACAGCGAGGTGGAGCGGTGCGGCAGCAGCGGGGCGGCGAGCAGCCCCTGCACCCAGCCGGCCTGCTCGACCGGCACGTCCCGCCGCTGCCAGAATGCGCCGACCCGGCGGGCGATCAGCTGCGCGACGGCGAGCGCGTCCGCCCCGTCGGCGAGGTGCACGTCGACGGCGAGCCGACGGGGCGGCGCTGCGTCGGGCTCCGGCTCGACGGGCTCCGGCTCGTCGGGCTCCGGCTCGACGGGGCCCGGCTCGACGGGGCCCGGCTCGACGGGCCCCGGCTCGACGACGAACCGCAGCCGGGCCGGGCCGGTGCGCGGCCGGCCGCCGCCGAAGCGCTGCAGCCACTCGTAGCGCAGCTGCCAGGGCAGGGCGGGCTGCCCGGGCACCGGCCCGGCGCCCGGGCGGCGCCAGCTCGCCCGCCGGGCCGGGGCGGCGGTGAGCACGATGCGTCCGGCGGTGGCCCGCAGCTCGGCGTCGCGCAGGCGGAGGTCGGCGAGGACGGTCTCGGCGTCGTCGGTGACGTCGGTGACGAACACGCCGGTGACGGCGACCCGGATGTCGTCCGGGTCGGGGTCGGCGTCGCCGGCGGGCTCGAAGGGGTGCAGGGCCGGGTCCTTCTCAGCTCGTCGCGGGGGTGCGCTCTTCCTAGTTCCGCCCGCTGACAGCCGGGCCGCTCCGCGCGAAGTCCGGACACCTCCGGACGGCGCGGGAACCGGTCATGACCGGACAATGCGCCCGTTCCGGCACACCGAAGGGTGTCCGGAGGTGTCCGGGCTTGTCCCGTTGCCGTGTCTCGCCCCGGTGCCAGCGGCGTTACTGACACCGCACCGGCAGCCGCGCCGGGACCACGAGGGGGACGCATGCTCGACCGAGATGCCTCGAGAGGCGCCGAGCTGGCGGCCGCCGTCAGCTGGCGCGTGGGCCGGACGCCGGAGCGCCGCCGCCGGCTGCGCCGGCTGGCCGCTGCCCTCGCCGCCCGGCAGTCCAGAGGCGGCGCCCGGCCGGCCGGAGGGGGCGCGGCGTGGACCTGCACGACGCCCTGATCGACGCGGCCGACACCACCGCCGCCGTCGTCCGCACCGACCGCTGCTCCACGCTGCTCGTGTGCTGCCTGCGACGGCACGGCCCGGCCCTGTCGGCCCTGCTCCGACCGGCCGACGTCGGGCAGCTGCTCGTGCCCGTCGACGTCGAGGCCGGCGGTCGGCGCCGCGGCGGGTGCCTGCTCACGCTGTCCGACCGCGCCGTCCTCGCCTGGTCCGAGCCGCCCGACCCGGAGTCGTGCACCGCGCTCGTGGCCTACCCCGACGTGGCGTCGGCGCGGCTGACGGGCTCGCCGGGCGGGCCGACCGAGCTGGTGGTGGGCGCGCAGCCGGCGTGGACCCTGCTCGTGCCCGCGGCGATGGGCGCGGACGTGCCGGCGCTGCTGGTCGACCTGCTGCGCGGGTGGTGGGGGCCCGGCTCCGGCGCCCGGGTGCCGCCCCAGTCCGGGCGGGAGCTTCTTGACGGCTGCGGCGGTGCCCCTTGCGTGGACGCGGGCCGTGCGCGTCCCTCCGCCCACGGATGAGGCGGACACCGCTGTTCGAGGTGAGGTCGTGGTCGGAGGTTCGACGGCTCGCCGAGCACGTCGCGGCGACGACGCTCGTCGTCGACGTCGAGCCGTCCCTGCAGCGCTGGGGCGCGACCGACCCCGTCGACGTCGACGCCGCCATCCGCACGGTGCTGGACGGGACGGACGGAGTGCGCCGCCTGCTCGTGGTCACGAACTCCCCGCTGCGGTGCAGCGGACCCGTGAGCCGCAGGACGGGCGCGCTCAGCACCGAGTTCCTCGGCTCGGCCCGTAAGCCGTTCACCCCGCTGACTCGGCTGCCGCGAACGGACGGACCGGTCCTCGTGGTCGGCGACCAGGTGCTGACCGACGGGCTGCTCGCCGTCCGCCTGGGCGCCGTCTTCGGGTTCTGGCCGGCCACCGGACAGGTGCCGCTCTGGCCACGCCTGCAGACGGCGCTCGCACGCCCCCTGCTGCGCCTGGTCTTCGGCCTGCGCACTGTCCCCAGGCAGGAGACGGACACGTGACGCAGCGACCAGAGCCCGGAGGGGTCGGCGGGGCCCGCGACGTCGACGACGACCGTCGCCTGCAGATCCTGCTCGAGGACTACGTCCAGGCTCGCGAGGACGACCGCAGCTATGCGGCAATCCAGGCCGGTGCGCTCGGCCTCGCTCTGACGCTGCTCGGTGTGCTGACCGCCCTCGTCTCGACCACCTGCCAGTTCGCGGTCTCTGACGACTGCCGCCAGGCTCCCGACTGGGTCCTCGCGCTGACGCCGCTCGCGCCACTCGCCCCGATCGCCTTCCTCATGCTGGGCGGAACCATCGCGACGATGCGCAGCTTCTACACGCGCGCGCTGGAGGAGGAGATCGACCTCTACAGCGGGGGGAACCTGGCGGTGCTCTCCGCCGTCACGCCGATGTCCTTCGCGCGGCTGGCCACCACCGTCAGCAGCATGCGGCGCGGGTCGCGGACCTACCGGCTGATCGCGCTGAGCATCCTGCTGGTCACCCTGCTGGCGTTCGGCGGGCTGGCGGTGTTCATCGGGTACCTCCTCCCCTCCTACCGCGTCGCGATGGGCGTCGGGTACGGCGCGGCCGCCGTCCTGCTCGTCGTCGAGGTCCTCAAGGCGAGCGTCGGCGGCCGGCGGTACTTCTGCGACCGCCTTCGCGAGGTGCACACCTCCAGCCTGGCCGGCATGACCGATCGGGCTGCCGAGCGCCAGGAGGAACGGTCGCTGACGAGCTACCTGATCCTGCCCAGACCCGAGGACACGGTGAAGTGGTCGATCCTGCTGATCGCCTACGGCGTCGGCGTCTGGGCAGCGGGCAGCGGCGGAAGATGGGCGGCAGACCCGTGGAGCACCGGGCTCCAGCTCCTCGGCGTCTTCGTGCTGGTCGAGTACCTGTTCTACATGGGGCGCTACCAGGTCAACGACGCCCGGGGCCTCGCGGACGACCTCGAGTCGCCGGCACGGAGCGCCCGTCGCCGTCTGCCGCATGGCCCGGACAAGCGCACCGCCGTGCGGAACGTCGCCATCAGCGGACTCGTCACCGTGGTCCGTGCCGTCCTCGCTCTCGCCCTGGCTGTCCTGCTCGACCAGACGCGGCTCCTCCTCGTGCTCCTGGCGGTGCTCGTCGTCTACTCGGTCGGCTACGAGGCGCTGCGGCACCACGCGCGCGAGGCTGCTGACCCCGCGGACGCGCAGAAGCAGAGCCCCTCAGAGCCGCCGATGTCCCGACGGCTCACCGTGCTCGTCCGCCTCACCTGGCTCGCCGTCGGCGCGGGCTACGCCGGCCGGGCGCTCGCCGGCCTGTGGGTCGCCGGCGTCCGGGACACCGGGATCCTCGTCCTTGCTACCGCGTTCTTCTGGGGCCTCGGCATCGTCTTCGTGCTCATGACGTGGGCGCTCGAGGCGACGTCGTACTGCTTCAACGACACGACAGCCGAGGGCAAGGGCCAGCCGTCGTGCTCCGTGGCATCCCACCGCCTCCTGCGCAAGCCGCACCTGCTGGCGCTGCTCGACCCCATCGGCCGGCGCGAGGGGTGGGAAGTGCAGCGCGTCGTCGCCGCGCCGCCCGAGGACGGAGCCAACTGCAGCGACCAGCGCGTGCTGCTGCGTGCACCCCTCGACACGCCGTGGAACCTTGCCGCACTGGCGACGCTTCCTCCAGCCGCCGGGCTGGGTGGCCTGCTGCTGCGCACCGGGCACGACTGGGCGCTGCTGTTCACGGTGCTCCCGACCGCGGGCCTGGTCGCGATCTGGGCCGGCTTCCGAGGCAGCTCGTACCAGGACCTGAAGCACCCGCTGCAGGCGATGCGGGCCAAGGCCTCACCGGTGCTGCGGCCGGTCAAGGCAGGGCTCATGGTGCTGTTCGCCGGGCGGCGCACGCTGAAGGAGCTGGACCCTGAGCAGGCGGCGCCCGGCCCGTCTCGGCCGTGACACGCCGGTCAGCAGGCGTAGCCGTCGTTGCGGATCGTCTGCCCCTTCCGGTGCTGCATGCCGTCGTAGACCACCTTGCTGCTCCCGTGGCAGGCGATCCAGCTGCCGGGGTCGATCAGACCGCCGGAGGAGTTCTCCTCCTGGTAGTGCAGGTGCGGGCCTTCGGAGATGCCGGTGTTCCCGGACGTGCCGATCCGTTGGCCCGCTCGCACCGACGCGCCCTTGACGATGCTGCCCTCGATGCTGTCCATGTGCTGGTAGTAGCTTCGCCGCCCGTCGGGATGGGCGATGCGCACCCGTACCCCGCTGCCGCCGTACCCGGCGTCGTAGCAGCCCTGGACGTAGTTGGGGTAGTTGCGCGGGTCGCAGTGCCGCCGGTCGACGATCGCCTCGACGACCGTCCCCGCTCCCGCCGCATACAGCGGTGTGCCGATCGGCATCGCTACGTCGATGGCCGGCGAGCTCGCCGGGTGGTAGCCGCCCGAAGGGCTGCCCCAGGTGGCGGTGATCCGGTAGCTGCCGACGAACGGGACCAGCTCGGGGGTGCTCTGCCCACCGGCGCTCGCGGACCTGCTCGCCCAGACCGCGGTCGAGCCCTGGTACAGCACCAGGTTGCCGTCGGTCTGGTTGGCCAGGTGCGCCCCGGTCCTGCCCCCGGTGCCCGAGGCCCAGCGCGCAGTGCCGCCGGTGTAGACGACGAGGTTGCCGTCGCTCTGCATCACCGTGAACGCACCGGAGTGGCCGGTGCTGCCGCTCGCCCAGACGGCCGTCCCGCCGCGGTAGTGCACGAGGTTGCCGTCGCCCTGCTGCACGAGCCGGTAGGCACCGTCGGCCGAGTCGATGAACTGCCCGCCGTAGAGCCGCTCTCCCGGCATCAGCTTGTCGTTGACGGTGCTGCTCGCCCATCGCGCAGATCCGGACACGTACTGCACCACGTTCGCGTCGTTCTGCAGGGCCAGGGACGCACCGGTGCCGCTGGTCGAGGTCGCCCAGACGGCAGTGGACCCGGCGTAGATCACCGCGTTGCCGTCGGCCTGCTGCACGAGGTGGGCGCCGGGCCGGTTGGCGGTGCCGCTGGACCACACCGGCCGGCTTGTCTCGGCGACGCGTTCCACCAGGTTGCCGTCGGCCTGCAGCGTCAAGCGGTAGTGGCCGTCCGGCGACTGGACGAACCAGCCGGACCGCAACGACTCCCCGACCGCCACCCGAGTGTTGCGGGTGGCGCTGCTCCACGTGGGCGTGCTGCCGTCGTACACCACGAGGTTGGCGTCGTCCTGCAGCACGGCGACCCGGCGCCCGGTGTCGGGGTTCCCGCCCGTCCGCGTCGACCACTTCGCAACGCCGTGCAGGTAGACGACGAGGTTGCCGTCGGCCTGCATCAGGGCGGTGGCGCCGGCGTTGCCGCCCGTGCCGGACGCCCAGAGCACCCGGCCGCTGCCGACCACCGACTGCACCAGGTTCCCGTCGGTCTGCATGGTCAGGCGGTACTGGCCGCTCCCGGACTGCAGGAAGGCCCCCGGGTTCAGCCGCTGCCCCTGCTTCAGCCCGGCTGAGGTGACCGCCACCGGACGGGTCGGGCTGGTGCCGGCGTCGACCAGGGGGGACGCGGCGGCCACCACCCGGTAGGGCACGGTGCCGTGCACCGGCTCGCTGACGTCGAAGCGGAACGTGCTCGTCGCCGTGAGGATCCCGCTGGCCCGGTCCTGCCAGACGCCGCCGGACTGCCGCTGCAGCACCACCGTCCTACCGGGCGCCGCCGGCGTCACGGCACCGGTGAGCGCGAACGCGGAGCCGGGCGACGCCGTTCCGGGCGCGTCGAGGGTGACGCCGAAGCTCGACAGCGGCAACGTCGTCGCACCGACGCCGTGGACGCCGGCGCCGCCCCAGTGGGAGAAGCCGCTCAGGCTGCCGTCCGGTTGCTGGCGGGCCGTCCACACGGTGCCGTCGACACCGAGGGCGTAGTGCCGGGCCGCGCCCCCGGTGTCCGCCGCGATCGCCGGGCGGCCGGTGATGCGTCCCGCCACCAGCTGCCCGTCCCTGCCGGACGCGGCGTGGAAGGTCTTCAGCGACTCCGAGGTGCTGTCCCGACAGCTCAGCACCTCGGCCCGTTGCGAGGCGGCGACGGTCCCGCCGCAGGCGTGCGGGCTGCGCATGGCCCAGCCGGTGCCGTCGGTGCGCACCCACGGGCGTCCGTCCGCTCCGAGAACCCCGTACCCGAACTGCGCGGAGGTGCTGCTCCCGCTCGCGTCGTACAGCGACGGGCCGGCGCGCAGGATGCCGCCGAGACCCTGCCAGCCGCCCAGGCGAGGCAGCGCCCCCGCCGCCGGGAGCGCCACCTTGCCAACCCACAGACCGGCATCGGACCCGGTGCAGGCGACCGCCAGGATGCCGCGCGAGACGGCGGCGGCCGGCGCCGTGCAGCTCGTCCCGGCCGGGCCGAGGGCGGCCCAGGGCCGGTCCAGCGTGCGGACCCAGACGTTGCGGTCACCGCCGAGACCGACGAAGTAGGTGTGGCCGCCGCTGTGCACGACCGCGGGGGTGTCGACGAGCCGGCCGCCGAGCGGGTACCAGCGTCGGTCGCGGCTCTGCGAGAACCACAGCTGGCCGTCGGTGCCGATGACCGTGACGACGTCCATCCGCGGCTCTGTCATGGTCTGCGCCGCGGCCGGCGCGAGGGCCGCTCCGGCGAACGTGGCCGCCGCCGCCGTCGTCGCCACGACGACGCCGAGCGCCAGGCGCCGTCGACCGACGCACCGCCTCCCCCGCGCACTCCGAACGAGCCCTGCACTCCGCATCATGACCGCCCCCCGGTCGCTCAGCCCAGCTCGGTCGCCCCGATGCCGTGCATTCCGATCCCGCTCCAGGCCGTGAACGTCCCGAGCGTGCCGTCGGCGTTCTGCCTCGCCGTCCAGATCGAGCCGTCGGTGCCGAGCACGTAGTACCGGGCGACACCGTCAGCGTCGGCAGTCACCGCCGGACGCCCGGTCATCCGCCCGGGGACCAGCTGCCCGTCCTTGCCCGACGGGGCGTGGAAGGTCTTCAGCGAAGCCGACGCCGCGTCCTTGCACGCCAGCGCCTGGAACCGGCGCGAGGCCGCGACCGTCCCGCCGCAGGCCTGCGTGCTGCGCTTCGTCCACCCGGCGCCGTCGCGCCGCACCCACGGGCGGTCGTCCGTGCCCAGCACGGTGTAGGCGAACTGCGGCGTGGACGACGCAGACGACACGTCCGACAGCGAGGGGCCGTGCTTGAGGACGCCGCCCAGCCCCTGCCAGCCCGGCAGCACCGGGAGCGCACCACCGGCCGGCAGGGCGACCTTCCCCACCCACAGGCCCGCGTCGCTGCCACGGCAGCCCACCGCCAGCGTCCCGGCCGACACCACCGCCGACGGCGCCGTGCAGTGCGTCCCGACCGGTCCGAGCCGGGCCCAGCCGCGCTGCATCGTCCGGATCCACACGTTGTGGTCCGCGCCGAGCACCACGAAGTACGTCGTGCCGCCCCAGGTCGTCACGGCCGGTGCGTCCAGCTGCTGGCCGCCCAGCGACGTCCAGCCGCCGGCGTCGGTGCGCCGGACCCACAGCTGGCGGTCCGACCCGGCTACGGCGACGACGTCGCCGCGGGGCGTCACGGCGTTGCTCGGTGCGGACGCCGGGCCGGTGCCGGCGACGTTCGTCGCGCGGACCGTGAACGTGTGGCCCCGCCCGTAGTCCAGGCCCGCGACCGTGCAGCTGACCGCGCCGGTCGTCGAGCAGGTCCGGCCCCCGGGGGTGCTCGTGACCGTGTAGCCGGTCACCGGGCTGCCGTTCGCCACGGCCGGACTCCAGGACACCGCCGCCGACGTGCCCGCCAGCGTCGCCGTGATGCCGGCGGGGGCCGCCGGTGGCCCGAAGCCACGCTCGTTCGGTGCGCTCTTGGCGTACTGGTCTGCTCCGTCGGTGAGCCGGAACCACGTGCCGCCGATGCCGTCCTTGCCCCAGAGGGTGCCGCCGCCGAAGGTCTGGATCCGGGTGCCGGACACCGACACGTCGCCACCGAGGTCACCCAGGTAGGTCCACGCATCGCCCAGCCCGGCCTTCGCCCGCAGGTGCGCCCCCTGTCGGGTCACCACGACCTGGTCGCTTCCCGCGTACTGGTCGACGCCGTCGGCCAGCCGGTGCCAGGCACCGTGAAGGCCGTCCTTGCCCCACAGGGTCCCGCCGGAGAGCGTGAGGATGCGGGTGCCGGACACCGAGACGTCGCCGTTGAGGTCGCCGAGGGCGGTCCACGCGTCGCCGAGAGCGGCTTTCGCGCGCAGGTTCGCACCCTGGCGCACGACGACCAGCCGCTGACTGACCGCGAACTGGTCGACACCCTCAGCCAGCCGGTGCCAGGTCCCGTCGATCCCGTCCTTGCCCCAGAGCGTCCCCCCGCTCAGCGTGACGATGCGGCTGCCGCTCACGGCGACGTACCCGCCGAGGTCGCCCAGGTGCGTCCAGCTGTCGGTGAGCCCGGCCTTGGCGCGCAGCTGCCCGCCCTGGCGCATGACCACCAGCTGCGGGCTGATCGCCACCTGGTCCACGGCGTCCGCCAGCTTGAACCACGTCCCGTGCAGGCCGTCCTTCCCCCAGAGGCCCCCGGGCGTCCGGCTGACGATGCGGGTGCCCGCCACGGTCACGTCACCGCCGATGTCGCCCAGCTGGGTCCAGGCGTCGTTCAGGCCGGCCTTGGCCTGCAGGTACTGGCCGTGCCGGGCGACTACGAGCTGCGTAGCGGCACCCGGCTTGGTGCTGCTGGTCAGGCAGCACGCCGCCTGCCCGTTGTTCGTGACGACACGCGCCCCGTCGCTGTCGCGCGTCCAGTAGCCGTAGTACTCGCTGCCGGCGCTGTGGGCGGTGTAGCCGCCGATCGACAGCCCGTGCGTACTCGTCGGGACGCCGTCGCGCAGGATCGTCAGGTGCACGTGGTTGAAGGTCGAGCCGCCGCCGCACGGCACGGTCTGGCCGGCGTCACCCAGGCGGGTGCCGGCGGTGACGTGCTGGCCGACGAGGTGCCGCTGCTCGTTGACCAGGTGGTAGTAGGTCGACCGCCAGCCGTTGCCGTGGTCGACGCCGAGGTACGACCCGCCCGAGCAGTTGACGAGGTACACGGTTCCGGCGGCGACGGCGACGACGCTGCGTGTCGCAGTGCTGCTCGCGGGGCCGAAGTCCAGGCTGCCCATGTTCGTGCCGTGCGGGGAACCCGCCTGCCAGGAGACTCCGCTGGGGAAGGGGAGCTGCCATGCCGGGGGCGGTCCAGCAGCCGCTGCCTGTGGCGTGACCGCCGCCGGCAGCGCTACGAGCGTGCAGAGCAGAGCAAGCAGCAGCGCGCCCCGCAGAACGGTCGACAACGGTCGAGTCACGCGGTCCCCCCGGACGAGCACGAAGGCCGCATCATGCACCAAGCCGGGGTCGACGTCAGGAGGATGCGCTGACCGAGCAGTGTCACCTGGGCACAGGTCGACCGTCTGCACCCGCTCTGCGCCGGCAGCCGTCGTCGCCGACCGCTTCCCGTCCTGCGAATGTCGCGAAAGCGCCCACCCGTCCACGTTGGGCGGTCTACCGTCCGGGCCCCGTCGCGCCGTGCGACACCAGGAGGACTCGCCATGACGACCGACTCCGGCACTCCCGCCCTTCCCCGCTCGCGCTTCTGCGGCCAGTGCGGCTCGGCGGCAGACGTCGACACCCGCTTCTGCACCTCCTGCGGCGCCCAGCTCGCCGACCCGCACGCCACGGCCGCCCTGCCGGTGCAGACCACTCCGGCCAGCGCACCCGACAGCACGACGGCGGACGAGGGGACGGCGCCCACGGTCGTGCTGCCGGCGACCGCGGCTGTCCCGGAGCAGCCGGCCGCCGAGCCGCTCGCCGAGCCGGCCGCGGATCCGATCGACAGCTCACCGCTCGGCGACCTCGGCGCCTACGAGGACGACGTCGTCGTCGACGAGGCGCCGGCCGAGAGCACCGGCCGGTGGACCACCCGGACGATCGCCCTCGTCGTCGTCTGCGCGCTCGTGCTGCTCGGCGGCGGCGGTTACGCCGCAGCCGGCTGGCTCGGCGGCGGGCAGACCCGCACCGCGCTCGAGGAGAGCGGCGCGGCGTTCAACGGCGTCGTCGCCGCGTTCGCCGGCGCGAAGGACGTCGACGGCGTGGCTGCCGCGGCGGCGTCCGCGCAGCCCGCTGCCCAGCGGATCGCCGGGCACTGGCGGGCGCTCGACGCGGCGAAGGACGGCGTCGTCGTCGCGCAGCTGAAGGCCGAGGAGACGCTGCTGCTCGCCCTCGCCGGGCTCGCCGACGTCGCCACCGAGCCGCTCAAGACCTGGGGCAGCCAGCACGAGCCGATCGCGGGCGCCGTGGCGGCCGAGTCCGAGAGCCGGGCCGAGCTCGCGCGCATCGACGGCGACCGGGCCGGTGGTCTGGCCGACACCGCAGCCATGCTCACGTCCGTCACCGCAGCTGTCGGCACCGAGCTGGCGGCGGACGCGACGTCGCGCGCCGGCGAGCTGCTCACGACGCTCGGCAACGCGACCAGCACCGCCGGGCTGCGCAGCGTCGCCGCCGAGGCGGCCGAGGAGAAGCCGGCCGTCGCCGCCGCCCTGCCGGCGCTGAGCGCCGACAGCGGCAAGCCGGTGCTCGAGGCCTACGACCGGGTCCTGGCCGCGTTCGGACCGCTGTCGGAGATCGACGGTGAGCGCACCGGCGGCTGGGCCGGAGCCCGCGGCGACCTGGCGTCGGCGTACGCGCAGCTGGCGACGGTCAGCGAGGGCACCAGCGGCGCCGGCCTGACGACGCAGTCGACGGCGGTGCTCGCCGCCGTCGACAAGGTCGTCGACGGCGCGGCGGGGGCCATCGCCGACTGGAAGGCCGCGCACGACGCCGCCGTCCAGGCGCGCAACGCCGACGCCGCCGCGCTCGAGAGCTACACCGCCGACTTCCGCGCCGAGATCAAGAGCTACGAGCTGCTGCGCAAGGACCTGCAGGCCTTCTTCGACCGCGTGCAGGACCCGAACGTCTCCGTCTACTACTACGAGGCCTACAACGCCCTCGACGACGCCGCCGAGGCGCGCCGCTCCGTGCGGGCCGCGCTCACGTCGCTGCGGGTGCCCGAAGGACTGCGGGCCGAGCACGACCGCGCCGTCGCCGTCGTCACCCGAGCCATCAACGCGGTGCAGGCGTCCTACGACGGGCTCTCGCAGGCGCAGGACTGCTTCGAGTACTGCTTCTACCGCGACACCCCCGGCTTCAAGCGGTTCCAGTCCGAGTCGGACGGCATCAGCAAGGAGTACGCCGCGGCGATCGCGGCGTGGGAGTCGGCGGCCGAGGCGACGAAGGCGTCGGTGACCAACCGGGCGCTGCCGCCCAAGCCGGAGGTGTGACGCGCGGCGTCAGCCCACGGTGCGGCCGCCGACTCCCCCTACCGCCGTCCCGAGGTCCCCCCGGGCGGCTTCCCGCTGCCCACGGACAACATCCGCCCGACGACACAGGAGCCACGTTGCCTCATCGATTCCGCCCACGCCTGCTGGCAACAGCAGCCGCACTCCTGCTCAGCCTCGGTCTCGCCGGGCCCGCGCAGGTCGCCTCGGCACAGACCGCGGATCCGCAGACGGACCTCGTCGCGGTCACCGGCACGGACAAGCGGCTCTGGTACACCTGGAGCTACCGCCAGGACTGGCGCCCGCTGGGCGGCGTCCTCGTCGACGCACCGTCGATCGCCGTCGGCACCGACGTCTACTTCGTCGGGCTCGGGCAGGACAACAACGTCTGGATCCGGTCCTTCAGCCGGGGTTGGCAGCGACTCGGTCCGGTCGGCACCCACTGCGCGAACCCGGTGGCCGAGGTGTCCGTCGACAGTCTCGGCGTCGCCTGTCTCGGTCGGGACGGCGCGATCTGGTTCTCCCAGGTGACGCTCCGCAGCGACGGGACCCTCCCGGTCCTCACGGGCTGGCGCAGCCTCGGCGGTCGACTGCTCAGCGGCCCGTCGCTGGTCGACGTGACGCTCGACGACAACGTGCCGCTGTTCTGGGTGTCCGCGGTCGGCGGTGACAACCGCATCTGGGAGACGCTCAGCCGCGACCCGAAGTGGAGCACCGCCTATTCCGCGAGCCACCGCTGCGGCGGACCGGTGACCGCCGACTACTACGGCGGCCACGCCTGTCGCGACCTGAGCACCGAGGGGCTGCGCATCGCGTCGTTCGGTGAGGGCGGGACGAGCGTCGTCCCCGGCCGGGTGAAGGGCCGCATCGGCATCACGTCCGACGCGCACGGCACCGCGCGCTACTACGCCCTGGGCCACGACGGAACGCTCTGGACGGCGTACTACGACGACGGCGGCAGCAGCGCTCCCCGGTTCACCCGGTTCAGCGGGGCGGGCCTCGGCGGCGTGGCCGCGGTCCGACTCAACGACGGCATCGGCTGACGCGTACGACTCCTGCGCTGCCCCGGACCGCACGCCGGTCCGGGGCAGTGCTGTGTCGCGGCGGAGCGCGCTCGTACGGCGAAATCCGCTGGGAGAATTAGCGGAAAGATCTTGCGAGGAGGGATTGCCAGATCCCACACCGGGCACTACCGTATCGAACACCAGTTCGAAACTCTGGAGCAGCGCTGAGCCTTCCCGCCCACCTCGCCTGGCCGCCGTTCGACGCGGCCGACTGCGTGCTGCGCCTGCAGGAGCAGGAAGCGGAGATGCTGGCGGCCGAGGCGCTGTGCCACGCGCTCGAGGCCCTGCTCGGCTCTGAGAGTGAGCCGGCGGCGCAGAGCCTGCCCAGCGCCGAACCGGTCATGGCGTCGGAGGACGGTCCGCCGTCCTGGTGCTGGGACAGCCCGGCACCCCTGGTCGCCGAGGTCCGCGACACGACGTCCTCGTGGTGGGGCGGCGCGGCTGGGCAGCGCTCGGCCGACGACGGCTCGCGCGGGGTGGCGCCGCCGGCGGAGACCTCCGCATGGGACACGAGCGCTCGGCCGGGCGTGGACCCCGCGTTGCAGGCCCGGTGGGCTGCGCCGGGCGTGCCGCGGCCGTCGTCGGCGGCCGGTGCGGGGCCTGTCAGCGCCGGCACCGACCCGGGGCTCGAGGTCCAGGCGCTGGTCGCGGCGATCGACGCGCTGGCCGCGGTCGACCCGGCCTCGCTGCCGGGCGAGGTGGCGCTGGCGCGCTCGCGCACACTGCTGCAGCAGGGCGAGCGGCTCAAGGTGCTGGGAGTGCAGTCGCTGGCCGACGTGGAGAAGCGCAAGCTGCACGTCCTGGACGACGCACCGAGCATGCCCGCCTGGGTGAAGAGCCTGCACGTCCCCGGTGTCGACGCCGCCCAGGTCACCCTGGCCCGACGGATGCGCGGCGTGCCGCAGATCGCCACCGAGCTCACCGCCGGCCGGATGAGCGACCGCACCGCCGGGTTGCTCACCCGCACGATCGGCAGGTCCCGCGCGTTCCTCGACCGCCCGGACGGGCTGATCGACGGCAAGGACGGCGAGGCCGCGCTCGCGGCGGTCGCCGTCGACGGCGTCCTGATGCAGATCGCCGAGCAGATCGGCGGCGCCGACGACGCTCAGGTCCGCCTCGACATCCTGCGCCAGGAGCTCACCGCGCTCAACGACCCGGCCCAGACCCAGCTGGCCCGGTGGGAGGCGGCGCTCATCGTGTTCGCGCGCGAGTGCGACCCGGAGCTGCTGCCGTCCGGGATCGGGCTGCTGGTCGACGCGCTGCTGCCGGCCGAGCACGACAAGCGCGCCGAGCAGGTCGAGCGCGAGCGCGAGCTCGCCCTGATCCGCGACTCCGCCGGCACCGGCGGCACCATCAAGGGGCGGGTCGACGCCGAGCTGTTCGAGCTGCTCGCCACGACGCTGGCTGCCGCCGCGGTCACCGACCCGGCCGGGCCCGACGACACCCGCCGACACGCTGAGGGCCGGCAGGAGCTGGGCGACGACGTCGACGTCGACGAGTGGCCGGTCGAGCAGCCCCGACCCCGGTCCAAGGGGCAGCAGCGGCACGACGCGCTCAAGCGCGGCCTGCGGGAGCTGCTCGACTCCGGGGTGCTCGGGGTGCGGGGCAAGACGGCGCCGCACATCGCCGTCATCGTGCCGCTGGGCTTCCTCGAAGGGCTGCCGGGGGCGCTCCCGGCCCGCACCGAGCACGGCCTGCGGCTCAGCCGCGAGCAGGTCCGCCGGATGGCCGGCGGGAGCCTGTTCACCCGGCTCGTCCTCGACGCCCGCAACCGCGTGGTCGAGGTCAGCCACACCCAGCGCACCAGCACCGCGCTCGAGCGGCTGATCCTGAAGGTCCAAGGCGGCTGCACCTGCTCCGGAGCCGGCTGCGCCCGCGGCCCGGCCACGGGGCACCGGCTCATCCCGCACCACGCCAGCCTGTTCAGCAAGACCGGCACCACCGAGCTCGACGACACCGTCCTGCTCTGCGAGCTCACCCACGACCACCACCTCCACGACCAGCGCCGCAACATCCGCCTCAAGGACGGCCGCGTCCTCGGGCCCGACGGCTCGGTCCGACCATGACCCTGCCCCGACCGCCTCAGCCCTGAGGCGGCGATGAGCCCTGCCCCGCCCGCGCTCCGTGCGGGCAGCTGAACCGTGGCCGCGCCTGTCCACAGATCCGCCGGGCGACCCCGGAGGTGACCGCGGTCGGGCCACCGTGCTGACATGCACGACGACGAGGAGCACCATGAGCGCCATGACCACCCTGCCGTTCCGGCCCGACGGGTGGACGGTCGATGACCTCGACGAGCTGCCCGAGGACGACCCGCTCCGCTACGAGCTGGTCGACGGCGCGCTCCTGGTGACCCCGCCACCGAAGCCCTGGCACGACGACCTCGGCGCCCAGCTGCTCCTGACCCTGCTGTCCGCGCTCCCGCGCGAGTACCGGGCGTCGACCGCGCCAGGCGTGTACTTCGACCACCGCAACTACCGCCAGCCTGACGTCGCCGTCTACCGGCGGGGAGCCGCTCTGGCAGAGCGCATCTGGGCCACCGACTGCCTGCTCGTCGTCGAGACCGTCAGCCCCAGCAGCGTCGCGAACGACACCGTGGCCAAGCCCGCGCAGTACGCCGCGGCGGGGATCCCGCACTACTGGCGGGTGCACCGCCAGCCGCTGCTGCTCGTCGCCCATGCCCTCGAGGGCGCCGTCTACCGGGAGGCCGGGCGCTTCGACGACGCCGTCGAGCTCGAGCAGCCCGTTCCGCTCCGGTTCCGGCTGACCGACCTGCTCCCCTGAGCCTTCGCGGTGGGCTGCCCGTCCGCCTGGCAGCGCGTACCCGCGCGATCATGGTGCAGAGCGCCCGCCAGGATCGGTCCTGAGACGCACCATGATCAGCAGCGGGGGCGCGGGCGTGCGGGAACGACGATGGCCGCGCCCATCGGGCGCGGCCATGAGGTGGTGCTCGCGGGCCGTCGCGGCCCGCCGGGAGTGCTACAGGCGGGTGCGGCGCGGGTTGGCGACACCGACGGGGGCCGAGGCGGTCTGCTGGTCCTGGGTCACGGGGCTCGAGGTCATGCTGCATTCAATGCCTTGCAGCAGCCGCACCATCCCGGTTCCGGCGCAGATCACGTGCGATCTGCGTCACGTCGTCAGCCGACGCCGGCCGCCCGCAGCAGCGCGGTGACCCCCGCGGCCGCCACCACCACGAGCAGCACCGGCGCCCGCCGCCACAGCAGCACCGCGGCGACCGCCGCACCGGCGGTGTCGGCGCCGACGTGCAGCCGGTCGCCGTCGGCCAGCGCGTTGGTGACCACCAGCGCCGCCAGCAGCGGCGCAGCGAGCAGCACGACGACCCGCACCGCCCACGGCGGCAGCTCGCGCGAGCCGGTCGCGGCCGGGCCGACGCCCTTGGTGACGAACGTCGTCAGCGCAGCGAGCCCGATCACCGCCCACACGGTGCCGCTGCTCATCGGCGCAGCCCGACCAGCGCCGCCGACGCCGCCACCAGCACCGGCACGCCCGGCGGCGCGACCGGTACGAGCGCCAGCGCGATCACCGCACCCGCGGTCGCGACGACGACCCGCTTCCGGTCGCGCAGCTCGCCGGCCAGGATCGTGAGGAAGAAGGCCGGGAACACGGCGTCGAGCCCGAGCGCCTGCGCGTCCAGCGCGGGGACGACGACACCCGCCGTCGTCCCGCTCACCCAGCCGACGTACTGCACCGCGGTGTGGCCGAACAGGTAGGGCCGGTCGAACCGGCCGTCGCCGCGCGCGGCCATCGCCCACGAGCTGTCGACGACGACCTGCCCCTCGAGCGTCCGGCGCAGGCGGCTGCCCTTCAGCGACGGGCCGAGCGCGAAGCCCATCGGCACGAACCGCGAGTTCATCAGCGCCGCGGCGGCCGTCGCGGCACCGAGGCCGCCGCCGGCGGCCAGGATCCCGATCGAGGCGAACTGCGCCGAGCCGGCGAACACCACCGCCGACATGACGACGACCGCCACCGCCGGTACGCCGAAGTCGGTGGCGACGACGCCGAAGGACAGGGCGAGCACCGACGACGCCGCCGCGTACGGCAGCCCGGCGCGCGCGCCGTCGCGGAAGGTGCGCTCGGGGGCAGGGGACGTCACCGGGACGAGGCTAGGACGGCGCGCGCGAGGACGGCCGGCGGCGACGGCTCAGCGGGCGGCGCCGACGTCGTCACGCGGCGGCAGCCCGGTGCGGATCAGCTCGTCGAGGTCGCCGGGCGGTGCCGGCCGGGCGAGCAGGAAGCCCTGCACGAGCAGGCCGCCGACGCTGCGCACCGCAGCGAGCTCGTCCTGCCGGTCGATGCCCTCGACGACGACGCCGACGTCGAGCTCGCGGCCGACGCCCTTGAGCGCGCGGAGCATCCGGTCGTGGCGGTCGACGCCGTCCTCGAGGTGAATGGTGCGCTCGCCGACCTTGACCGAGGCCAGCGACAGGCGGTGCATCAGCCCGAGCCCGGACTCCTGCATGCCGGACAGGCTGAGCGGGGTGCCGAGAGCGACCAGCTCGCGGCTCGTCCGGGCGGCGAGCTCCACGTCGGCGCCGACGCAGGTGGCCGGCAGCTCGAGCACCAGCTGGCCGGGGCGCAGGCCGTGCCGTGCCTGGAGGGCCTGGAGCTCGGCGTGCAGCGCGCTGTCGGCCAGCTGCTCGGGCTCGATGTTGACGGCGACCGTCAGGCGCTGGTGGCCGACCGCGTCGCACCAGCGCCGCAGCTGCTCGCAGGCGCGGTCGGCGACCAGCGCGGTGAGCCGCGAGAGCAGCCCGAGCTCGCGGGCCATCTCGACGAACGCCGGCGGTGGCACCTGCGTGCCGGCCAGCCGCCAGCGGGCGAGCGCCTCGAGCCCGACGACCTGCCCGCTGCCCGGGTCGATCAGCGGCTGGTAGACGACGGTCACCTCACCGCGCTCGAGCGCCCCCGGCAGGGCCTCGCGCAGCGACGGCTCGGCCCCGCCGCCGGACGGGCCCCGCCGGCCGCGCGAGCGCTTGCGCGCGAACATCCGCTCGTCGGCGGTGCGCAGCAGCGCCTCGGCGGTCGGGGTCGGCTCGGCTCCGCCGAGGTGCGCCGCGCCGATGCTCACCCCGACGGCGAGCACGACGCCTCCGACGGCGAGCGGCTCCCCGACCACGGCGTGCAGGCGGCCGACGACGACGTCGGCGTCGACGTCGTCCTCGAGCAGGACGGCGAACTCGTCGCCGCTGAGCCGGGCCAGCGTGTCGGTGGGCCGCATGCAGCTGCGCATCCGCTCGGCCACGGTGCGGAGCACCTCGTCGCCGACGTCGTGGCCGTGCTGGTCGTTGACGTCCTTGAAGTCGTCGAGGTCGCAGAACAGCACCGTCAGCGGCCGGGAGTGGCGGCGGTGCAGGGCGAGCGCGTGCTCGAGCCGGTCGGTGAACAGGGCGCGGTTCGCGAGGCCGGTGAGCTCGTCGTGGAAGGCCCGGTGCTCCAGGCGGGCCCGTTCCTCGGCGAAGGCGTGCGCCTCGTCGCGGCGCTCGGCCAGCAGCAGCTGGGAGCGGAGCAGCATGAGCACGAGGATCAGCACCGTGACGGCGATCGCCGCCGCCGGTGCCACGACCTCGTCCGGCCGGGCCGCCGCTGAGGCAGTGCCGAGGGGCACGGCGAGCAGCAGCACCGAGGGCAGCAGCCACCGGGGCCGGTCGCCGGACGGGTCGTCGTCCGTCGGTGCGGCGGGCCCCACGACGGCAGCGAGGGCCACCAGGCCCACGCCGGCCGTCCACGCGACGCCCTGCAGGCGGGCCGGTGAGCCGGCGAGCGCCCCGAGCAGCCCGGCGAGCGAGACGAGCAGCCCGCCGCCGCCCAGCAGCGGGAACGTGACCGCCCGCCGGCCGGCCGCGACCACCAGCGCGAGCGCCGAGACGCCGAGCAGCAGCGCGTCGACCGGGAGGCGGACGGCGAGCAACGGCCCGGCGCCGAAGCCGGTGAACTGCGCGGCGGCCCAGAGCAGCAGCACGCCGCCGGTGCCGAGCACCGCCGCCTCGACCGCCCGGCGCAGGGACGCCCCGGAAGGGCGCACCCCCAGCACGAAGACGGTGACCCCGAGCGCACCGGCGAGCAGCACCTGCGCGGCCGGCGCCACCGGCGCAGGCAGCGGCTGCGCCGCTCCGTGCAGCGCGAGCAGCCCACCGGCCTCGGCGCCGGCCACCAGCTGCGTGGCGCCGACGACGGACAGCCAGGCCGCCCGGGCGGCGCCGCTGGCCCCCATGGCGGCGTGCGCCGCCGCGAGGCTGGCGGCCAGCGCGGCGACCAGGCGCAGGACGCCGTCGCCCCGCCCGGCGCCGGCGGCGTCGACCAGCGGCCAGGCGTAGAGCAGCGCGACACCGGCCACCACCGCCGCCGCGACCGACCAGGTCGGTGGCAGGCGGCCGGGCACCGGCGGTGCGTCCTGCCAGCCCACGTCCGCTGCCTCTTTCGTCGGGTCCGACCCGCCGCACCGCCCCCCATGGGCGGTGTCCGGCAGGCGCGAGCGACGTCGGGCACCGTCAATCAGGGCCGCGCGCGCCATGACCGTAAGGCCGACAGAGGGCCGCTGCCATGGGCCGTTCGGGCAGATTGTGGACAGCGGCACGCACCGCGTAACGCCGCGCTGTCAGGCAGTTGCGGTGAGCGAGAATCCAGCCCCTGGACGGCTGGTGGAGCGGCCGGCGACCTGCCCGGACGTCCTCCGGCCGGTCAGACGACCTTCGCCAGCCGGGCGCTCAGGTGCGCCTGCAGCGGCTGCCCGACCGCGGCCATGTCGATCGCGTAGGCGAGGTCCTTCTCGCCGCCGTCCTCGCCGCCGACCAGGCCGTACAGCCGCTTGAAGCCGGACACCTCCTTGGCCGACTCGGTGCGCGCGACGACGTCGGTGGCCAGCTCGATCTTGGTGAAGGTGACCTCGCCGTGGTAGATCTCGACGACGCCGGTGTGGTGGGCGAGCATCACCTCGAGGCTGCGCGGCTGCGCGCCCGGACGCCACCAGCCGAGCTCGGACGCCGCCGGACGCACCCGCCGCCCGTCGTCGTCGAGGATCCAGCTGCGCGAGGCGTACTGCAGGAACGGGCGGCCGTCGGAGGAGAACACGACCTCCTGCTCGTAGCGGAACTCCCCGATCGTCGGGTAGCCGCCGACGCCGACGCCGCGCCACGTGCCGACGAGGAACGCGATCGGCTCCAGCGCGTCGTGCAGGGCGGGCGAGGTGGGCAGCTGCTCGTCGGCGGGTGAGCTCATGGCTCCAGTCTGTCGGACGGCGGCGTCGGACGGCCGCATCAGTCCGGGCGGGTCCCGAACCGCAGCACCCACTCGTCCTTGGTCTCGCCGTCGATCGCGAACTCCCACACGTACCGCGACGACGGCAGCAGCACCACGCCGTGCACCGGCAGCGCGATGGCCACCGGGATCGGCGTGCCCGGCGGCGTCCCGGCCGGCCGGCCGACCTCGATCTCGCCGCCGGCCTGCACCGGCACCGGCCCGCCGGGCCCGTCCTGCACGACCTGCTGGCCGTCCTCGTCGCGCAGCTGCAGCTGCCAGGCCAGCCGGACGTTGGCCTTGTCCCACGGCACGTCGAGCAGGATGCCCACGGCGTGGCTGCTGACCGGCGAGGTGAAGGTCCAGCCGGCGCCGACGGCGGTGAGCTTGCCGCCGGCGACCTGGGCGTAGTCGCAGAGCAGGAGGGTCGCCTTCACAGGAGCCACCTTACGGACGCCCGCCGGAGGAACGGGTTGTCGCTGATGACTGTTACGCCGGGCTTGTCCGAAGTATGGTCCGGCGACGACGGAGAGCGGGGAACCCCATGCCGGTCCGGCTGCAGAACACCGAGAGCGTCTGGTGGTACGTCACCCGCGAGTTCGAGCAGACGCTCGGACGCCCGATCGACGACGACGAGCTCGTGACGGTGACACTCGTGGTGAGCGCGCTGACCAAGCTCCTCGCCGACTCCGAGGCGGCCGAGGAGCGGGACCTGGCGGTGTCCCGGCGACGGCCGGCGGGCCGGCTCGCCACCAGGTGACCTCGCGGGCGCTGCCGGCTCAGGCCAGCAGCGTCCGGCTGATGATCAGCTTCTGGATCTCGGTGGTGCCGCCGCCGATGCTCGCGAGCTTGGCGTCGCGCAGCGCCCGCTCGGCCGGGAAGTCGCGCAGGTAGCCGTAGCCGCCGTGGATCTGCACGGCCTCCAGCGCGTTCTCGACGGCGAGCCTGCCGACCAGCGCCTTGGCGACGCTCGCCTCGACCGTGTGCGGCCGGCCCTCCTGCTTGAGCCAGGCCGCCTTGTAGACCGCGTTCCGGCAGACCTGGTAGTTGATCTCCATGTCGGCGAGCTTGTGTGCGATCACCTGGAAGTGCGCGATCGGCTTGCCGAACTGCTGCCGCTCCTTGGCGTAGCGGATGCAGTCGTCGAGCGTGGCGCGCATCCCGCCGAGGATCCCGGCGAGCATGACGGTGCGCTCCCAGTCGAAGCACTCGAACGCCACCCGCCAGAGCGCCTCGCCCTCGACGGACAGGATGCTGCCGGCCGGCACGCGGCAGTCCTGCAGGTGGATCTCGGAGGTCGGGCTGCTGCGGCAGCCGAGCTTGTCGAGCTCGCGGCCGACGACGAAGCCGGGCGTCGCCGTGTCGACGACGAACGCCGTCGGCCCCTTGTCGGTCTTGGCCAGCACGGTGCAGACGTCGGCGATCGGGCCGTTGGTGATGAAGATCTTGCTGCCGTTGAGCACGAACTCGTCGCCGTCGCGCACCGCCGTCGCCCGGATCGCGCCGGCGTCGGACCCGGCCTCGGGCTCGGTGCTGGCCCACGCGCCGATCAGGCTGCCGTCGCACAGCCCGGGCAGCCAGCGGCGCTTCAGCTCGTCGCTGCCGTGCAGCCAGATCGGGACGCTGCCGATCACCCAGTGCGCGCCCAGGCTCAGCCCGAGCCCGCCGTCGCGGCCGCCCTCGCCGAGCGCCTCGTTGACCAGGCAGCAGTCGAGGATCGTGCCGCCGGACCCGCCGTGCTCCTCGGGGATCGGCATCCCGGCCACACCCGCCTCGGCCAGGCGCTTCCAGACGCCGGCGTCCCAGCGACCCTCCTTGTCGCGGTCGGCCGCTCCGGGCAGCACCACCTGCTCGGCCAGCCGGCGCATCGAGGCGTAGAGCTGCTCCTGCTCGGGCGTGATGCTGAAGTCCACGCGCGGAGGTTAACCCGCGTTCACGGCGCGCCGGGACCGGCGGTCGCGGAGCTCGGTACCGGCCCCGTCAGCGGCGGAGGGCCGCCACCACGAGCAGGACGACGACCAGCGCCAGCAGCAGCAGGCCGACGTCGGCGCCGTGGGCGCGAACGACCTCGGTCAGCGTCCGGCGGCTCGGCGCGGCCGCGGGCGGCGGGGGCGGGGTGGTGCCGTGCCGCGGCTGGGCGGCCTCGCCC
>DATLGD010000193.1:0-2720 GCA_035540755.1 Mycobacteriales bacterium
GTGTCGATGTAGTGCCGCAGCCCGCCGTCGTCCCAGAGCAGGGCGTCGTGGACGATCTGGTCGTAGCCGGCGCGTCGCGGCGCGTGGTCGGTCACGAGCCCGTCCGTCGCGCCGAGCGCTCGAAGCGCCACCGAGGCGTAGTGGATGCCGGTCTGCAGCCCGCGCTCGGTGCTCTGGCACCAGCGGAGCGCCGCGGTGCAGAGCCACCGCGCCCACTGGTGCGGCGGAAGCCGGTCGCCTGCTGCGACGAGGCGCTCGAGGTCGCGCACCCACGCGTCGTCGAGCGGCCGGGTGCCCAGCTTCAGCAGACGTAGCGCTTCGGAGAAGTCGCCCCGGTTCTGCGCGCTGATGGCGAGGCCGGTCAGGCGCAGGTCCTCGGCGGTGAAGCCGAGCTCGTCGGCGGTGGTCACCAGGCAGCCGTCGGCCTCAGCGGCGAGGTCGAGGAGCAGCTTGCGCATCGGCTGCTCGTGGAACCCGGCGAGCGCTCGCCACCCCGGAGCGTGCTGCGGTTCGGTGTAGAGCGCCTTGACCCCGCACAGCACAGGCTCGATGCGGAACGCGCGGGCGACGCGGTCGGCGAGCTCCTCCCCCTCGGCAGCGTCGACCTCCAGGACCGACGACAGGGCTAGCTCGACGACGTCGAGCAGCTCGGCGTCACGACGGGACCAGCCGTAGCGCATCAGGTCGGCGGCGGTCGGTGTTGGCTGATGCACGGCACGGGTTCGGCGATGACGTTTGGACACGAGGCGAACGGTGCCGTGCCGCAGGTGTGCCGGGGACGGCTGAGAAGCATCTGTGGACGGCCGGTGCTCCGTCCACAGGCGGCCGTGCTGCGCCGGGACGTCGTCGTCGGATGGTGTCGTCGGAGCGAGGCTGGCCGGGACCACCGGATCCGGGCCGTCCGGCTCAGCCCTTGCCCGCCGAGCGGAACGAGAACAGCGCCTTGCGCGCCGCCTTGCTCAGCACCGGTGGAGCCGACGCGGCCAGCGCCTGCAGCACCGGCTCGGTGAAGGGCGAGTCGACCCGCCACAGCTGCCGCACCAGGTCGATCTGCAGGTTCTGGGCCTCGCCCGGCAGCTGTGCGACCAGCTCGTCGGGACCGGCACGACCGAGGATCAGGCCGGCGGTCTCGACGAACAGCAGCGCATCGTCCGCATCGTTCCGGTAGCTGTCCGGAACCTCATGGCCGTTCGTCTCGAGCCACATCCTCGCGTAGGGCCGCGCGACCGGGTCGTCGAGGAGAGGTCGGACGGCGCTCTCGGCGTCCGGCAGGTCCGCGAGGACGGCCAACGAGAACTGGCGCCGGCCGACGTCAGGATCCGTCAGCAGCGAGGCGATCCGCCGCGCGGCCTCCTCGCTGCCGCGCACCGCGGTCCAGGCGGCGAGCTCTGCCTGCCCGTCCTCCTGCGAGTAGCCCTGCAGCCCGTCGGCCAGCCCGCCCGCCGACGCGACGGCCAGCTCGCCCAGCAGCGGAGCCCGCAAGCCGTTCTCCATCAGCAGCGCGCGCCACCACCACACGCCGAGCGGCGTGAGGGTGACGCTCGTCGAGTGCTGGTCCAGTAGCCCCATCTCGGCCAGCCGCGGCGGCACGTGCAGGCCCAGCCGGGTCAGCATCCCCAGCCGTTCGAACCGCGCCAACGCCCGCTCGAGGTAGGCCCGGACGGTGCTGCGCCAGGTGCTGTCGGCGGGCAGGCCGATCTCGTCCGTGAGGTTCCCGGCGAGGTCCTCTGTGCCCACCGGCTCACCCGCGGCGTAGAGCGCGGACAGCATGCCCGGCAGCTGCTCGTCGACCGCCTCGACGACGTCGGCGAGGTGGTCAGGTACGTCCCCGACGAACACGCCCACCTCGACCGCTGCCGTGGCCAGGGCTGCGGCCATCGCGGCCGGGTCGGCGACCGCCGGGCAGCTCAGGTTCCGCCGCACGCGGGTCGCGCTCACGTGCAGCAGGCCGGCCAGCACCGCCAGCTCGTACGTCTCGTGGACGCCGGGCAGGTCGGCCATCCGCCGAACCTCGCGCTGCCAGTGCTCCGGCCGGTGCAGCCGCTCCTGGTCGCCGCAGTCCTCGGCCAGCGCCTTGGCGTCCAGCAACCGGAGCGCCCCGGTCTGCGTCACCGCCCGCCCCTGCGGACCGACGTAAGCAAGCAGCGCGTTGACCTGCTCGACCAGCGGCGCCGCCTCGGCGGCCCGGTGCAGCTCCTCCTCGCTCGCGAGCGTCACCGGTGGCAGCACCAGGTCGGGGGGCGGCAGCGCCGGGACGACGTCGTCGGTGAGGGCTGCTCGCTCGTCGTACGGCCGGGCGTTGAAGTCCTCGATCCATGCCTGGATCGCGTCGGGGTCCTCGAGCTCCACCCCGTCGTCGCTCATCGAGGCGAACAGCGACTTCGCCATCCCGAAGCGGGAGGAGTCCTGCATCGCCGCGGCGAACTCCGGACCGACCTCCGCGAGCTCGGCCTCCAGCTGGTACAGGCCCGAGCCCCGCAGCTGCCGGGTCTGCTCCAGGTAGCGCAGGAAGGACAGCAGGTCGCTCGGACCGGTGCGCAGCAACGACGGATCGCTCTGGACCTTGCGCGGGAAGACCCCGAGCAGCAGCTCGCGTATCTCACCCTCGCCCCACGTGCACAGGTCGCTGCCGAGGTAGTCGCGGCGGACCGTCAGCATCAGGTCCAGGTTGCCCAGGGCCTCCTCGTCACGCGGGCCGCCGAGCCACGTCGCGTACTGCC
>DATLGD010000194.1:0-6959 GCA_035540755.1 Mycobacteriales bacterium
GACGACCGCAGCCGGCTGCGCGGGCCGCACCGAGCCGTCGGCCGGCAGGCGCAGCTGCTCGCCGCCACGGCCGGGCTCGGGCCGCAGCGGCTGCGCCGGTCGCTCGCCGCGCGCATCTCCCGCTGACGCGCGACTGCCGGGCGGTGGCTCAGCCGGCGGCGGCCACCAGGCGCACGCGCCGCCCACCGAGGGCCACGACGTCGCCGCTGCTGAGCTGGCGACCGCGCCGGGTCTCGACCCGTCCGCCGACGGTCACCTCGCCCGCCTCGAGCACCGCCTTGGCGTCGGCGCCGGTGTCGACCAGCCCGGCCAGCTTGAGCAGCTGGCCGAGCCGGATGCCGTCGCCGCGGACCTCCACGTCCACCACCGGTTCGCGCACCGGCACAGTCTGCCCTCGCTACGAGGCGCGCACGACGGTGACGGTGGCTGTGCCCGCGGAGCTCTCGAAGACGTAGGTGCCGGCACGCGGGAAGGCGACGTCCAGGACCTCGCCGACGAGCAGGGCGTTGCCGGCGGCGGAGCGGTCGACGATCGGCTTCGGGGCGACGTGCTTGAAGGCCGCGTAGTCGCCGGTGTCGTTGCGGACGCCAAGCGTGGCCCCCTCGACGAGCCGCACGCCGTCGAGCGCGGTGAGGTCGACGACCGGGCGGCTCTGCGCGACGAACCGGAACGTGGGGTTCACCGCGTTCGGGCTGAACACGACCGCGTAGCGGGTGCCGGCGGGCACGAAGCCCTTCTCGCCCTTGGCCGGGCCGGTGAACTCGCCGGTGGTCTCGGGGGTGCCGTCGGCGGCGCTCGCGAGATGCCCGTAGAAGAACACGTCCAGCTGCCCGGCCCCGGTCGCGTCGGCCACATCGGTGATCTCGAAGCTGCCGCCGATGGCGCGCGGGTCGACCGGGAAGACGTCGGCGACGACGCCGTCGGCGGCCTCTGCGGCCAGGTACACCTTGCGGCCCAGGCCTGGCCAGCCGCCCTCGCCGTCGGTGAAGCGGGTGGGGAGCTTGAAGGCGCCGGCGTAGTCCTGCACCTGGGCGCCGGTCGGCGTCGCCGGAGCGGCGCCGGCCGAGGGGACGACGAGGGCGGACACGGCGAGCAGCGGCAGGACGAGCAGGCGACGGCGCACGGAAGACCTCCGGAAGGGGTGCTGGGTGAGCACGAGTTCGACATCCGGGGCGCGACTCCTGCTCCGCGCGCATCGGTCCCACCGCTGCGGTGCTGGGCGGTCCGGTACGGTTCCGCCGACCCCCTCCGCCGGGGAAGTCCGGTGAGAGCCCGGTGCAGGTGCGCTACTGACGTCCGTCCCCTCCGAGGAGACGGCGAGCCAGATCGCCGGCGGAGAGCGGGCCGACTCGTTCCACACCTCCGCCTACGAGGGAGAGCCGGTTCTCCATGCTCGACACCTTCCCGCTCCTCGCCCTGGCTGCCACGAGCTTCGTGCTCGGCGCCCGGCACGGTCTCGACTGGGACCACATCGCGGCGATCACCGACCTGACCAGCCCGCGCAAGGGCGACGAGGACGCGCCGAAGCGGCACGGCCGGCGCGGCCTCGGTCTCGCGCTCTTCTACTGCATCGGCCACGGCCTGGTGCTCGCCGTGTTCGCCGGCCTGATCCTCCTGCTGGGCATCGGCCTGCCGGCCGGGCTGGACTCGGTGTTCGAGTACCTCGTCGGGCTCACCCTCGTGGTGCTCGGCGGCGTGGTGCTGTTCCAGCTCGGCCGGTACCGCAGTGACTACCGCTACAGCGGCCGGATCAGCCTCGTGGTCGGGGCAATCCGTCGCGGCTGGGCGCGGGCCCGCCGCCAGGAGGTGGCCGACGACGCGTTCGCGGACGTCGACCGCCGCGGCGCCTTCCTCGTGGGCCTGCTGCACGGCACCGGCGCCTCCACGCCGACGCAGGTGGTGCTGTTCGCGACGACCGCTGCGGCCGGCTCCACCGGCGACGCCGCCGTCGTCCTGGCCGCCTTCGTGCTCGGCCTGATCGTCACCGACCTCGGCATCGCCGCGGCCTGGGTCTCCGGTCTCATCGGCACCCGGCGCGCGCCGTCGGTGCAGCTGGGGCTGGGCGTCGTCACCGGCGTCGCGTCGCTGACGCTCGGCGCGCTCATCCTCACCGGCTACAGCGACCTCGTCCCGCCGCTCGTGGGCGAGGGCTGACCGCCCGGCAGGAGGGCTCCTGACGGTTCCGGGGGCCGGCCGATCCGGCAGGAGGGCTCCTGCCGGTGTCGGGGGGTCGGATCCGGCGCCGGCCGCGTAGTGTCCGCGACGACCCGCGGGAGCCTCGCGCCGAGGCCGAGAGGGCGGCAGGACCGGCCGCCGACCGTTCGCACCTGATCCGGTTAGCACCGGCGTAGGGAGGACTCGCCATGACGGCGACCCAGGACCGACCCAGCACCGCCCCCGCGACCACGGACGGCAGCGGCGTGCCGTTCCCCGGCAGCCGCAAGACCTACCTGCAGGGCAGCCGCCCCGACCTGCGGGTGCCGATGCGCGAGGTGCCGCTGAGCACCGGCGACAGCGTGGTGCTGTACGACACCAGCGGTCCGTACACCGACAGCACGCTGCGCACCGACATCCGGTTCGGTCTGCCCCGCACCCGCGAGGCGTGGATCGCCGAGCGCGGTGACACCGAGAGCTACGCCGGTCGCCCGGTGCAGCCGGTCGACAACGGGCTGAAGGCTCATGACACCCGCAACCTCGACAGCGTCTTCGGCGGCACCGCCAAGCCGCGCCGTGCCCTGCCGGGCACGACCGTGACGCAGCTCGCGTACGCCCGGCAGGGCGTCGTCACGCCGGAGATGGAGTTCGTCGCGCTGCGCGAGGGCTGCACGCCCGAGCACGTGCGCGAGGAGGTGGCCCGCGGCCGCGCCGTCCTGCCGCTGAACGTGAACCACCCGGAGAGCGAGCCGATGGCGATCGGCCGCAACTTCCTGGTGAAGGTCAACGCCAACATCGGCAACAGCGCCGTCGCCTCCTCCATCGAGGAGGAGGTCGAGAAGATGACCTGGGCGACCCGTTGGGGCGCCGACACGGTGATGGACCTGTCGACCGGCCGGAACATCCACACCACCCGCGAGTGGATCCTTCGCAACAGCGCTGTGCCGATCGGCACCGTCCCGATCTACCAGGCGCTGGAGAAGGTCAACGGCAAGGCCGAGGACCTGTCGTGGGAGGTCTACCGCGACACCCTCGTCGAGCAGTTCGAGCAGGGCGTCGACTACATCACCGTGCATGCCGGCGTGCTGCTGCGCTACGTGCCGATGGCCGCGACGCGCAAGACCGGGATCGTCAGCCGCGGCGGCTCGATCATGGCGGCGTGGTGCCTGGCGCACCACGAGGAGAACTTCCTCTACACGCACTTCCGCGATCTCTGCGAGCTGATGGCGCAGTACGACGTCACCTTCTCCCTCGGCGACGGGCTGCGTCCCGGCTGCATCGCCGACGCCAACGACGAGGCGCAGTTCAGCGAGCTGCGCACCCTCGGCGAGCTGACGAAGATCGCCTGGGAGTACGACGTGCAGTGCATGGTCGAGGGTCCCGGGCACGTCCCGATGAACAAGATTCAGGAGAACATGGACCTCCAGCTGGAGGTCTGCGCCGAGGCGCCGTTCTACACGCTGGGGCCGCTCACCACCGACATCGCGCCGGGCTACGACCACATCACCAGCGCCATCGGCGCGGCGATGATCGGCTGGTTCGGCACGGCGATGCTCTGTTACGTCACCCCCAAGGAGCACCTCGGCCTGCCGAACCGGGACGACGTCAAGGACGGCGTCATCACCTACAAGATCGCCGCGCACGCCGCCGACCTCGCCAAGGGCCACCCGGGCGCGCAGGCGTGGGACGACGCGCTGTCCGACGCGCGGTTCGAGTTCCGGTGGGAGGACCAGTTCCACCTCTCGCTCGACCCGACGACGGCGCGCGACTTCCACGACGAGACGCTCCCGGCGGCACCGGCCAAGACGGCGCACTTCTGCTCGATGTGCGGCCCGCACTTCTGCTCCATGCGGATCAGCCAGGACGTGCGCCGGTACGCCGCCGAGAAGGGCCTGGCCGACGACGCAGCGCTCGCTGCCGGGATGGCCGAGAAGTCCGCGGAGTTCACCGCCTCCGGTGCCCGCGTCTACCTGCCGGTGCAGGACGTCTCGGCGGCCGCCCCGCCGGCCGGTCCCGTGACCGGCTGAACCCGACCGCACGAGGAGAGGCACGCACGTGGGACTGCTCGAGGACACCGTCGCCGGCATCCGGCCTGCCGACGCCGAGGCACTGGCCGCCGCGCGCGAGCGGCAGGCGCGGCTGACCAAGCCCCGCGGCTCGCTCGGCGTGCTCGAGGAGCTGGGGGAGCGGCTGGCCGGGCTCGCCGGCGCGTGCCCGCCGCCGGTGCCGTCGCCGGCCGTCGTGGCGGTGTTCGCCGCCGACCACGGCGTGCACGCGCAGGGGGTGTCGCCCTGGCCGCAGGAGGTCACCGCCCAGATGGTCGGCAACTTCCTGGCCGGCGGCGCGGCCGTGAACGCGATCGCCGCCGTCACCGGAGCCGAGGTGGTCGTCGTCGACGTCGGCGTGGCCGCGCGGCTCGACCCGCACCCGAGCCTGCTCGACCGCAAGGTGCGGCCGGGCACCGACGACCTGTCAGCCGGACCTGCCATGTCGCGCGAGGACGCGCGGCGAGCGGTCGAGGTCGGGATCGACGTCGCGAACGACCTCGTCGACGGCGGCGCGCGGTGCCTGCTCACCGGCGACATGGGCATCGCGAACACCACCGCCTCGGCGGTCCTGGTGGCGGCCTTCACCGGCGCCTCCGCCGAGGAGGTGACCGGGCGGGGCACCGGCGTCGACGACCGGACCCTGGCCGTCAAGACAGCGGTCGTGCAGGCCGCCCTCGACCTGCACCGGCCCGACCCGACCGACCCGCTCGGCGTCGTCGCCGCGGTCGGCGGTCTGGAGCACGCCGCCCTCGCCGGTTTCGTGCTCGGCGCCGCCGCACGGCGCGTGCCGGTGGTGCTCGACGGCGTCATCGCGGTCTCGGCCGCGCTGGTGGCCGCGGCACTCGCCCCGTCCACGGTCGACGCCTGCACGGCCGGCCACCGCTCGGTCGAGCCGGGTGCGTCGCGCGCCCTCGACGCGCTCGGCCTGTGCCCGCTGGTGGACCTGCAGCTCCGCCTGGGCGAGGGCACCGGGGCGCTGCTGGCGCTGCCGCTCGTGCAGGCCGCGGCCGCCACGCTGCGGGACATGGCGACCTTCGACAGCGCCGGTGTGAGCGACAAGGCCTGAGCGCGAGCCGGTCCCGTGGGTCGCCTTCCCGGTCGGGCGGCTGCCGCGCCGGCGGCTCGACCGGGTTGCCCCGCCGCTATCTGCATCCCGCTCCTGAGGTGACGAACCTGTGGCCTCTGCGACTGGCCGTGTCCGGTTCGCCCCGGTCTGGTCCCGGGCACACTCCCGGTGTCGCACCCGCGGCCATGACCCATCAGGACGGCGACCCACGACCAGGCGACGAGGTGCCCACGTGCAGCAGCCCGCCCCGCAGCCGCAGCGCCGGTCGGGGGAGCCCGACGACGGACAGCGGTGCCTGAGGGTCGTGCACCAGCAGGTCGTGGACCCCGGGCCGCACGGGCCGCGTCAGGCGCGCGCGGCCGTGCAGCGCTGGGCCCGTGATGCCGGCGCCGAGCGGCTGTGCGACGACCTGATGCTCATCGTGAGCGAGCTGGTGACCAACGCCGTGCGGTACGGAGCCCCGCCCGTACGGGTGGAGGTGGCGGTCGAGGACCGGACGATCACGGTCGCCGTGCGCGACGACGACCCGGTGGCTCCCGTGCCGAAGGACGCCGACGCCGACGCCGAGGGCGGGCGCGGCCTGCTGCTCATCGACCTGCTCGCCCTCGAGCACGGCGTGCGGTCCGAGCCGCCGGGCAAGACCGTCTGGGCGGCCCTGGCCCGCTGACCGGGACGGCCTGTCTCAGCCGCTCAGGTCCGGGCCGCCGGCCGGCAGCACCGGGCCGGCGCCCTTCGTGCTGCCCGGCGGGAGCAGCAGCGGTGACGGCGGTTCCGACGGGTGCGGCGCCCCCGTGCCCGACGGCGTCGGCCGCGGCCCGGCCGGCAACGGCGTCGACGGCGATCCGGGCGCGTCGGGCGCGCTCGAGGGCACCTCGCCCGCCGGAGCGGGTGTCGCCCCGTTCGGGGCCGATGGCGCGGGCTGTGGCTCCGGGGCGGGCAGGCGCTCGGGCAGGGCGGCGTCCACCGGTGCCGGCAGCGCTCCGGTGCCGACCTGCTCGGTGAGCTCGGCGAGCAGCCGCCGGGACAGCGCGAGGACGCTGCGCAGCTCTGCCCGCTGGTCGTCGTCGCCCACCGATGCGACCTCCTGCGCGAGCAGGCGCAGCGCCTGCTCGGCCGCTGCCGGGTCGGTGGCGGCCAGGGCCATGACGCGGGCGACCTCGGCGTGCAGCCCGTGTGCCGCCTGGACGAGCGTCTCGGACGTGGCCCCGCGCTCGTGCAGCCGGAACAGCTCCGCGTAGGAGGACGCCGCCGCCGTCATGTCGGGCGTGCCGGTGGGCGGCGCGGTCGACGGGCCGGCCGGCAGCACCCCGGCGAGGACGCCGATGAGCGCGGCCGCGGCGAGGGCGGGGGCCACCGGCAGAGCCGCGCGCAGCGCTCGCCGGCGCGGGTGGAGGGGGGCGAGCCGTGCCGTGTCCGCGGCCGGCACCGCCGCCGGCCGGTCGGCCCGGGAGGAGGACGACGGCTGGTCGCCGCTGTGCGCAGCGGTGCCGGTCAGCGACGGGGAGGTGATGCGGGCCGTGAACGCGGCGAGGTCGTTGCGGGTGCCCTCGACCACGTCGACGGCGACGTCGTGGGCGCCGAGCTCCACCGCGGCCGCGAGCAGGCCCAGGTCGCTGGACAGGCTCAGTCGGGCGTGCGCCAGCTCGTCGAGGAGCGCGCCGACCGCCGAGGGGTCGGCTGCCGGGCAGCCC
>DATLGD010000195.1:0-6465 GCA_035540755.1 Mycobacteriales bacterium
CTCCTCCCCCGCCGCGCGTGGCCCCCCGCACGCTCGCTGCGGTCTGCGCGCTCGTCGTCGGCGTGCTGCTCATGTTCGCGCCGTCGCTGTTCGGCGCGGCGCGCGGCGGCGGCAGCGCCCTGCTCGGCATCCTGCTCACGACCGGGGGCGCGGGAGCCCTCGTCTACTGGATGCGCGACGCCCGCTACGACGGTCCGGACGACGGCGCCGTCGTCTGACAGGCTGGCCGTTCCCGACCAGAGGAGCAGCGTGCCTGTCAGCGAGAGCGTGGAAGTCAGCGGCCACCTGATGGACTCGGGCGTGCTCGGTCGGGTCCTCGACGACGTCCTCAACTACGGCGGCGACTACCGCATCGACCGGCTCGACGTCGGCCGCGCGCACGACGACGAGTCCTACGCCCGCATCACGGTCACCGCCGACGACGACGACGGCCTGCAGCGGCTGCTCATGCGCGTGCAGACGCACGGCGTCAACCAGGTCGACCCCGGTGAGGCGGTGCTGCGCCCGTGCGAGAAGGACGGCGTCTTCCCCGACGACTTCTACTCGACCACCAACCTCGAGACCGTCGTGCGCCTGGACGGCGCCTGGGTGCCGGTCGAGCAGCCCGAGATGGACTGCGGCCTCGCGGTGGAGGACGGCCGGGTGCGCACCGTGCCGGTGTCGGACGTGAGGGCCGGGCAGTCCGTGGTGTGCGGCGCGTCCGGGGTCAAGGTCGTGCTGCCGACGCGCGAGCACAGCGCCGACGCGTTCGAGTTCATGTCGTCAGCGGTCTCCAGCGAGAAGCCGCAGGCGCTGCTCGTGCGCCAGATCGCCCAGCGGATGCGCGAGGTCAAGGCCGAGGGCGGGCGCATCCTGTGGGTCGGCGGCCCCGCCGTGGTGCACACCGGCGCCGCGCCGGCGATGGTCGCCCTGGTCGAGGCCGGCTTCTGCGACGTGCTCTTCGCCGGCAACGCGCTCGCCACGCACGACATCGAGTCGGCCCTGTACGGCACCTCGCTCGGCGTCGACCTCTCGCACGGCAAGGGCGTCGAGCACGGGCACGAGCACCACATCCGGGCCATCAACACCATCCGCAAGGCGGGGTCCATCGCCGCGGCGGTCGAGCAGGGAGTGCTCACCGCCGGGGTCATGCACGCCCTGGTGAAGGCGGAGAAGGACTTCGTGCTCGTCGGCTCGGTGCGCGACGACGGTCCGCTGCCCGACGTCATCACCGACGTCATCGACGGTCAGCGGGCGATGCGCGCCCAGCTCGGCGGCGTCGGCTTCGCGATCATGGTGGCGACGATGCTGCACTCCATCGCCACCGGGAACCTGCTGCCGGCGTCGGTGCCGCTGGTGTCGGTGGACATCAACCCGGCGACGGTGACCAAGCTGGCCGACCGCGGCTCCTCGCAGGCGGTCGGCATCGTCACCGACATCGGCCTGTTCCTCGAGCAGCTGGCCCGCGAGCTGGTCGAGGGCTTCGACAGCTGAGCCCGGTCAGTCCGGCCCGCCCTCGATCGCCGAGACCCGCACCTGCACGACCACCGCGACGGCCAGGCTGACCAGCGCGACCGCCAGCCCGAGCCCCGGTGCGAGGCCGGTGACGATGAGGATCGCACCGACGGCCAGGCCCAGGTACTCGAAGACCTGGACGGCGCGCAGCCACCCCGGCACCTGCCGGCCCTGCCCCCGCTGCCCGGCCACGGCGCCGAGGCTAGCCGCTCGACCTGGCCGTTCCGGCCTCCACCTGACCGGTTCTCGAGGGCCGGCTGCGCTCGGCGGCCCGGCCCGCAGGCCCACGTGGAGGCCCGTCCGGCCACGCAGCGGTCTTAGGCTCGGCCGCATGGACCTCCAGCTGGCCGGCCGGCGGGCCCTCGTCACCGGCGGCACCCGCGGCCTCGGGCGCGGCGTCGTCGAGCGGCTCGTCGAGGAGGGCTGCGCCGTCGCGTTGTGCGCCCGCAGCGCCGACGTCGTCGAGCAGGCGGTGGCCGACCTGCGCGGGCGTGGCGCCACCGTGCACGGGGCTGCTGCCGACGTCAGCGACGACGCGGCCCTCGAGGCGTTCGTCGCCGGCGCGGCCGACGCGCTCGGCGGGCTCGACCTCGTCGTCGCGAACGCCGGCGGTTCGGACGGTCCGCCGGCGTTCGAGGGCGCCACCGGCAAGGACTGGCGCAGCACGTTCGCCCTGAACGCGGGGCACGCCGCGGTGCTGGTGCGTGCCGCCATGCCGCACCTGCGGGCCTCCGAGGCGGCGTCGGTCGTCGTGATCGCCTCGGTGTCCGGGTCGCGCCCGCAGCCCAAGGCGCAGTACGCCGCGGCCAAGGCCGCCCAGATCTCCATGGCCGCCTCGCTGGCTCGTGAGCTGGGGCCGGACGGCATCCGGGTGAACAGCCTGTCCCCCGGCTCGATCCTGTTCGCCGGGGGCAGCTGGGACCGGCGCCGCCAGGACGACCCGGAGGCCTTCGACGCCTTCGTCGAGGCCGAGTTCCCGCTCGGCCGGCTGGGCACGGTCGACGAGGTGGCCGACGTCGCCGCGTTCCTGCTCAGCCCTCGCGCCGGGTGGGTGAGCGGCACCGACGTGGTCGTCGACGGCGCGCAGAACGCGCCGGGCATGGCGGGGTTCTAGCGCGGCTCGCCGAGCTCGAGCGCGGCCAGGCTCTCCGCGGTCGCCCGCCGGGGGCGCGGCTGCAACGGGACGGGGGCGCCGTCTGCCGGAACCCCGCCCTCGACGGCGGCCCCGACGTCCGCGCGGGGCCGCTCCTCGACGGCCTGGAGCAGGGCTCGTGAGGTGCGAGCGTCGCGCAGCTCGAGCAGCGAGGCGCCGAGGGCGATCCGGACGACGTCGCGCCACGAGGTCGGCCGCCCCCACCGGTCGACAGCGACCAGCCCACCCACGCCGCGGCGCAGGCGCTCGACCATCTCCTCGACCAGCGGGTCCTCGTCGACCGCCGCACGCAGGCGGGGGTCGAAGTCAGGCAGGGTCAGGGTGACCGGTCGGAAGGCTGGCTCCTGGTCGGACATCTGCTTCTCCTCGTCGCGGGCGCGTCACCGGGTGCAACGACTACGGACAGTGACAGTGACGGCCGTCAGCGACGGGCGAGGTCGGCGGCACCGACCAGGCCGGCCTCGTTGCCGAGGGCGGCCAGCCGGATCTCGGCGTGCGGCCGGGCCGGTCCCCCGGTGAGCCGCTCGGCGAAGACGCGCCGGGCGGGGGCGAGGAGCAGCTCGCCGGCGTCGGCCACCCCACCGCCGATGACGAACGCGCCCGGGTCGAGCGCCGCCGCGAGGTCGGCGAGCCCCTGGCCCAGCCAGGTGCCGACCTCCTCGAAGCAGTCGAGCGCCGCCGGGTCGCCCTCGCGGGCCGCGGCCGTGACCTCGGGCGCCTCGATGCCCTCGGGCCGTCCACCGCCGAGCTCGAGCAGTCGCCGGCCGTAGCCGGGCTGCACGTCGGCGATCTCGCGCGCCTCGTGCAGGAGCGCCCGCCCGCTGCAGTACTGCTCCCAGCAGCCGTACTGGCCGCAGCCGCAGCGCCGGCCGGACTGGCTCACCTGCATGTGCCCGAACTCCGCGGCGATCCCCCACCGCCCGCGGAACAGCTCGCCGCCGAGGACGATGCCGCCACCGATGCCGGTGCCCACCGTGACGACGACGAGGTGGTCCTCGCCCTGCCCGGCACCGAACCGGTACTCGGCCCAGGCCGCGGTGTTGGCGTCGTTGTCGACGCACACCGGCAGCCCGACCCGCCGGGCGACGGCCTCCTGCAGCGGCTCGTCGTGCCAGGCCAGGTTGGGGGCCACCAGCACGACGCCGCGGGCATGGTCGATGAACCCGGCCGCGCCGACGCCGACGGCGCCGACCTCGTGGTCGACGCGCAGCTCCTCGACGCACGTGGCGATCACGTCCTCGACCGCGTCCGGATCGGTCGACGGCGTGCGGCGGCGGGTGCGGGCCAGCACGGTGCCGTTCTCGTCGACCACGCCCGCCGCCACCTTGGTGCCGCCGATGTCGACGCCGATCGTGAGCACCCGTCAGCCCTCCGCGACGTCGATGTGCTCCACCCGCGACGACGACGGCGACGACGACGGGTCGACCGGCGGCGGGGCGGCAGCCGCGGTGCGCAGCGCGGCGACCAGCGACGACGCGGCATCGAGCAGGTGCTCGACCGCCTCCGGCCGCACGTGCCGCAGCGCGCCGACGGTCTGGCAGAGCGGGCACACCTGGCACTCGGGCGAGCCGGTGGCCAGGTGCTCGTCGTCGAGAAGCCCGGCCGCTCGGGTGCGCGCCCACTCCTCGACCGCGCCGAACAGCCGGGCCGCCTCCTCGGCGGCGCTGCCGACGTCGCCCGGGCGCCGGCTCACCGGCCGGTCCGCAGCGGGTCGGCGAGCGAGGCCGGCCACAGGTCGAGGTCCGGCTCGAACCGGACCTGCAGCCGGCCCTCGGCCAGGGTGGCGCCGGCGACGACGCACCGGCGGAGTGCACTGGGCAGCGCCAGCACCCGGCGGTGCCCGCCCACGGTGACCACGAGCTCGTCGCCGGTGCGGGCGAGGGCGACGTCCTCCAGACGGGCGAGCGGCAGCGCCAGCGACAGCGCGAAGCCGTCGGTGGTGCGCTCGACCGACAGCAGCTCGTCGCGGCCACCTCCGGCCTCGAGCGGGTCGTCGTCGCCGTAGAGCGCCTCGCCGAGGGCCACGAGCGCCGGGGGTCCGACCGGCTCACCCGGCAGGTACGGCGACAGGCGCAGCGGCAGGTGCGGGGCGTCGCGCCGGACGGCGTCGAGCTGGGCGGCCTGCGCGGCCACCCAGCCGGCCCGCCAGGGATCGGCGTCGGGGCCGTCGGGGAACACCCGGTTGGCCAGCAGCCCGTCGACGCGGTAGCCGTAGAGAGCG
Organism: Mycobacteriales bacterium; assembly: GCA_035540755.1. Taxonomy (GTDB): domain Bacteria; phylum Actinomycetota; class Actinomycetes; order Mycobacteriales; family SCTD01; genus DATLGD01. Next base: position 4,869 of record DATLGD010000195.1, read on the forward strand.
AGTGAGGTGAGCGTGCGGCGGGCCTCGGCGACGACGACGGCCTCGGGGGTGAGCACCAGGCGCACGGACGTGTCGGCCGAGGTGAGCAGCGCCCGGACGTCGGCGAGCTGCCGGTGCAGGCGCTCGACGGCGTCGAACACGCCGTCCTGCGGCACGACCGGGCCGGTGGTCCGGTGCAGGAGCGGCCGGACCGCGCGCAGGGCCCGCCGGTGCGCCGGGAAGACCTTCTCGACGTACCAGCTGAGGGCGTCCGGCAGCGCCAGCAGGCGGAGCGTCTCGCCGGTGGGGGCGCAGTCGACGACCACGACGTCCCACAGCCCGGACTCGACCTGCTCGCGCAGCGCGAGCAGCGCGAGCACCTCCTCGGCGCCGGGGAGGACCGTGAGCTCCTCGGCCTGCAGCGAGTCGACGCCGGCGCGGGCGAGCACCCCCACCAGGTAGGTCTGGATGTCGCGCCAGGTGCGCTCGAAGGCCGCCTGGGCGTCGACCTGCATGCCGTAGAGACCCGGCTGCACCTCGGTCGGCTCGGGGCCGAGCGCGACGCCGAACGCATCGGCGAGCGAGTGCGCGGGGTCGGTGGACAGGACCAGCGTCTTGCGGCCACGGGCGGCAGCGAGGGCGGCGGTGGCCGCCGACGCCGTCGTCTTGCCGACGCCGCCCTTGCCGGTGAAGAGCAGGACGCGCACAAGGCCTCCTGGGCGGGGCGGTGGGGGCGAAGAGGAGCAGCGGGCGAGGGTCGGGGCGACCGGCGCGGGCCGGACGGGCAGGCTACCGGCGGCGCCCCGGCGCTCCGGGGATCAGGAGGTGGACTCCACGTGCTTCTTGAGCTCCTTGAGCGCCGAGTCCATGATCATCTTCTCGGCCTTGCGCTTGAACATGCCGAGCATCGGGATCGCGGTGTCGACGGCGAGCCTGTAGGTGACCTCCGTGCCGCCGTCCCTGTCGGCCAGGGCGTAGGAGCCGACCTGCGACTTCTGCACCGAGCTCTTGCCGACCAGGTGCCAGGAGACGCCGGCGTCGTCCCAGTCGTACTCGAGCGTGTAGTCGTCCTTGAGCACGCCGGCGTCCATGACGAAGCGGGCCCGCTTGGGCCTGCCGTCCGGGCCGCTCTCGACGACCTCGGCGCTCTTGATCTGGCCGGTCCACTCCGGGTAGCGCTCGATGTCCGCGATGACCGCGAGCACCTGGTCGGGCGGTGCCTGGATGGTGATGGTCGAGCTCGCCTGGTCGGCCACGCGTCCTCCTCGGGTCGGAACGCGAGGCTAGTACCGGACTCAGACGTCGAGGATGCAGGGCCGACCCGTGCCACGGAAGTGGCCGACGTGCACGTCGCTCACCACGTGGACGCCCACGACGGCGAGCGGGCCTACCCGAGCAGCACGCCGAGGACGAGCACCATCACCGCGATGAGGACGGCGACGCCGGCCGCCATCGCCAGCCGCTGGGCGCGGCTGAGCCGGCTGACGTCGCCGACGCCGGGCAGCACCAGCAGCGGCGGCTCGTCGGCCTTCATCGCGGCGAGGAAACCGGTGCCGCAGCCGGCGCAGGCGTCGAGCTCGACCGGATTGCTCTGGCCGCAGGTGGAGCAGGGCCAGCC
>DATLGD010000196.1:0-2082 GCA_035540755.1 Mycobacteriales bacterium
CTGCCGGCTCGGCCGCCGGGTCCTCGGTGGGAGCGGCGGTCGGGGCGGCCGGAGCCGCGGTGTCGATGACGGGGTCGCCCTCGGTCAGCAGCTGACCGCCGAGCAGGAAGCCGGCGACGAGCAGCACCGGCAGCAGGACGAGCGCGAGCGCCGCCTCGCGGCTCATGCGCTTCGCTCCGCCGGGCGTGCTCTTGCCCGCTCCGGCCGCCCCGGCCTTGGTCGCGCCGGGCTTGGTCGCGCCGGGCTTGGTCCCGCCGGCCTTGGCGGCGCCCGGCTTCGTGCCGCCGGGCTTGCCGGCGCCGGGCTTGCCGCCGGGCCCCTTGCCGGAGGAGGCAGCAGAGGGGTTGCCGCCCGTGGGGCGACCGGCCGGCTTGTCGTCTGCAGGGCTCACGGGTGCATCCTGGCACGCCGGACGGTCAGGACGCCACAGGACCGCCGCGGCGTGACCGACATGTTGCCCGCTAGAGCAGCTCGAGGATGGTCGCGTTCGCCTGGCCGCCACCCTCGCACATGGTCTGCAGCCCGTACCGGATGCCCGCGTCACGCATGTGGTGGACCAGCGTGGTCATGATCCTCGCGCCGGACCCGCCGAGCGGGTGCCCCAGCGCGATGGCGCCGCCGTGGGGGTTCATCGCCTTCTCATCGGCACCGATCTCGGCCAGCCAGGCCAGCGGGACGGACGCGAACGCCTCGTTGCACTCGAAGGCGCCGATCTCGTCGACCCGCAGACCGCTCTTCGCGAGCGCCTTCTGCGTGGCCGGGATCGGACCGGTGAGCATCGGCATCGGCGGTGCGCCGGCCAGCACGGCGGTGTGGACGCGGGCCAGCGGCGTCAGCCCGAGCTCGCGGGCCCGCTCGCTGGTCGTGAGGAGCAGCGCCGCGGAGCCGTCGGAGATCTGCGAGGAGTTGGCAGCGGTGATCTTGCCGTCCTCCTTGAAGGCCGGCGCGAGCCCGGCGAGCTTGTCCAGTGTGCCACCTCGCCGCACGCCCTCGTCGGCGCTCACCACGCCGTCGGCCGTCGTCACCGGCACGATCTGGCCGTCGAAGCGGCCCTCGTCCTGCGCGGCCGCCGCGCGCTCGTGCGACGCCAGGGCGAACTCGTCCAGCTGCTGGCGGGACAGGCCCCACGAGTCGGCGATCATCTCCGCGCCGACGCCCTGGTTCGGGAAGTCGGAGCCGTAGCGCTCCTGGTACATCTCCCCCAGCGGGCTGGCGGTGAAGGTCGAGCCCATCGGGGTGCGCGACATGACCTCGACCCCGCCGGCCACGGCGAGGTCGTACTGCCCGGAGACGACGCCGGCCGCGGCGAAGTGCACCGCCTGCTGCGAGGACCCGCACTGCCGGTCCACGGTCGTCCCGGGCACCGACTCGGGCCACCCGGCCGAGAGCACGGCGGTGCGGGCGATGTCGAAGGTCTGCTCGCCCACCTGGCTGACGCAGCCCCACACCACGTCGTCGACGAGAGCAGGGTCGATGCCGCTGCGCTCGACGAGGGCCTGCAGGACCAGCGCGGACAGGTCCGCCGAGTGGACGCCGGACAGGCCGCCGCCCCGCTTGCCGGTCGGTGTGCGGACCGCTTCGACGATGACGGCGTCGCGCATGGGTGGGACCTCCGGGGAGCGGCGGGTGGGCGTGCGGGAAGTGTACGGCGGTCGTCCGCCCGGGCACGCCCGCTGTTCCACGTGGATCCGGACCCGCCCCGGGATCAGCCGGCCAGCGCCTGTCGCCGGACGACGACCAGCACGACGAGCAGGACGAGCACCGCGACGCAGCTCGCCGCCTGCACCAGGTCGCGACGGCTGCGAGGGGCGTGCACGAGGGCGGCGGACACCAGAGCGCCGGTGACCAGGCCGCCGAGGTGCGCGCGCCAGTCGATGAAGGGGAGCGCGAACGTGATGACCAGGTTGACGGCGAGCAGGCCGACGATCGACGACGTGCTGCCGCCCATGCGGCGCACCACCACGTAGTAGGCGCCGAACAGGCCGAAGATCGCGCCCGAGGCCCCGACGCTGAGCGTGAAGCCCTCGGCGAGGACGAACGCCGTCACCGAGCCGCCGAGGGCTTCACGCTCAGCGTCGGGGC
>DATLGD010000197.1:0-6355 GCA_035540755.1 Mycobacteriales bacterium
GGTCAGGCAGGGGCGGCGGGCGGGTCAAGCCGGCGTGGCGGCCAGGCGGGCGAAGTCCTCGACGCCGAGCACCTCGCCACGCGCGCTCGGGTCGATGCCGGCGGCGCGCAGACGCTCCTCCGCCCGCGCCGGCGAGCCGGCCCAGCCGGCGAGCGCTGCCCGCAGCGTCTTGCGGCGCTGGGCGAAGGCGGCGTCGACCACGGCGAAGACCGCCGCCCGGTCGCCCGGCGGTGGGTCGCGGCGGGTGAAGGCGACCAGCTTGGAGTCGACGTGGGGCGCCGGCCAGAACACGGTGCGGCCGATCGAGCCGGCCCGGCGCACGTCGGCGTACCAGGCGGCCTTCACCGACGGGACGCCGTAGGTCTTCGAGCCGGGCGGCGCGGCGAGACGGTCCGCCACCTCGGCCTGAACCATGACCAGGCCGGTGCGCAGGGCGGGCAGGTGCTCGAGCAGCCGGAGCAGCACCGGGACGGCCACGTTGTAGGGCAGGTTGGCGACGAACGCGGTCGGCGGCGGGCCCGGGACGCCGTCGAGGGTCAGCGCGTCCTGCAGCACGACCTCGAGCCGGTCGGCGCGCTCGGGCAGGCGCTCGCGCACCGTCGTCGGCAGCTCGCCGGCGAGCAGGGGGTCGACCTCGACCGCGACGACGCGCTCGGCCACCGCGAGCAGGCCGAGGGTCAGCGACCCCAGGCCGGGCCCGACCTCGACGACGACGTCGTCCTCCCCCACACCGGCCGCGATGACGATGCGGCGCACCGTGTTGGGGTCGATGACGAAGTTCTGGCCGAGGGTCTTGGTCGGGCGAAGCCCCAGGCGGTCGGCCAGCCGGCGCACGTCCGGGGCTGTCAGCAGGCCGTCCACGGCACGTGTCTACCGTGCGTCCGGCTGGAGACGCACGCAGCCGGCGCGCACGTCCGGACGCACGACCGCCCGGTCCCCTTGTCGGGGACCGGGCGGTCGGAGCATGCGGGTCCTAGCTGAACAGGTGCCTGCCGCAGGTCGGCCACTGCCCGGCGCCGGAGCGGTTGTAGAGGACCTTGGCCCGGTAGGTCTGCTCGTCGGGCGAGGCCTGCGACGGGACGCCGCTGCCGCCGACGCTGTTCCAGGTGGCCTGGGCGAACTGGTAGAGCCCGTGGTAGCGCCCGTTCGGGCTGACCGCGCGCGGGTTGCCGCCGCTCTCGCAGCGGGCCAGCGCCGGCCAGTTGAGGCTGTCGGCGCCGCCGGTGCCCTGTCGCGGCGCCGAGGAGCCGCCGGACGCGGCGGCCGGGCGGGGAGCGGGGGCCTTGGTGCCGACGGCGAGGATGCGCGGGGTCGGCTCGGTGACCGTCTCCTCCGACACGACCTCGCGGCTCTCGACGGCACCGTCGACGAGGGTGACGACCGTCGTGCGCCGGAGCAGGCCGTTCTTGCCGGCCTGCAGCGTCCGGGTCTTGCCCTTCTCGAGGTTCGCGTCGTCGCGCCGCTCGGTGCCGAACGGGACGGCGACGTCGGCGGTGCTCTGCTCGGTGCGCACCCGCTGGACACCGACGGCGAGGCCTTCGGTGACGGGTTCCTCGACGGCGGGGGCCACGCGGTCGAGCTCGCCGACCTCGACGCCGGCCTCGGTCAGCAGGTCGCCGACGGTGGCGGCGGCCGACACCAGCGGCCGCTCCTCGCCGTCGACGGCGACCACGACGTTCTTCGGGGTGCGCACCTCGAGGGCGAGGCCGCCCAGCGGGATGCTGCGCGAGCGGGACGCCGACAGGGCCAGGCCCTCCTGCCGCAGGTCCAGCTGGGCCAGCGCCTCGTCGACGGACAGGGCGGTGACCCACACGGTGCGCTGCTCGCCGTCGACCGTGAGCTCCAGCGGACGGCCGCGGCGCAGCACGACGCGGTCGCCGTCCTCGACCTCGGTGTCGGCCGAGGGCACCAGCGAGTCGTGCTCGCCGACCTCGATCTCGGCGGCCTCGAGGACGTCGGCAACGGTGGCGCCACGGAAGCTGACCTCGGTCAGCTCCTCGTCGACGGCCAGTGCGACGGTCTTGCCGGTGAGGGTCCAGGCGGCGGTGGCGGCGACGAGGGCCACCAGCAGAACGGCCTGCAGGACGAGGGCGGTGGGCCGGCGGAGGGCTGCGGCGGCGGTCGAGCCGGCGTGGCCCGTGGAGGCGACGGCGGAGCGGACGGTGGAGCGGATGGGCACGAGACTCCGAACGACGTGCTTCCCGGTCTAGGGGCAGGGCGGTGCCGGTCCGACCTCGGGGAGGACGACCGCGCGCACCGCAGGAAGAGGTCAGAGCACCCCGACACCGGCGGACTGTGACAAGACGCTAACGGCAGCAAACGCGGCGCACAACACCTGGGTGGGGGACGGGGCCCTTCCTGAGGCCCGGCGGAGACCTCGAGTGGAGGGAGAAGGCCAGGTCAGGCCAGAGATCACGACCACCCTGTGAAACCGCTCACGAAGGCGCGTCCAGCCCCACCGACCGGGTCGTCACGCGATCGTCACATCCCGAAGACGCGCCGCCCGGTCGCGCGAACGGCGTCGCACAGCTCGGCGAGGTCGTCGCCGCGGACCTCGGCGAGCGCCCGCAGGGTGAGCGGGACGAGGTAGGGCGCGTTCGGCCGCCCGCGGTAGGGCACCGGCGTGAGGAACGGCGCGTCGGTCTCGACGAGCAGCAGCTCGCGAGGAGCGAGGGCGGCGGCCTCCCGCAAGGGGTCGTTGGTCTTGAAGGTGACCGGACCGGCGAAGCTCATCACCCAGCCCCGATCGGCGCAGTGCCGCGCCATCACGGCGTCGCCGGAGAAGCAGTGGAAGACCACGTGCTCGGGAGCGCCCTCGTCCTCGAGCACCCGCAGCACGTCGTCATGGGCGTCTCGGTCGTGGATGACCAGCGCCGTCCCGGTCCGCTTGGCGATGGCGATGTGCGCGCGGAAGGACTCCTCCTGCGCCCGGTGCCCCTCCGGCCCGGTGCGGTAGTGGTCGAGCCCGGTCTCGCCGACGGCGCGCACCTGTGGCAGCGCGGCGAGCGCCTCGATCTCGCGCAGCGCCTCGTCGGTGGCCGCGCCGCCGCCCGCCTCGTTCGGGTGCAGCGCGACGGCCGCCCAGACGTCGTCGTGCTGCGCCGCCGCCTCGGCCGACCAGCGGCTCGACGGCAGGTCGACGCCGACCTGCACCACCGCCTCGATGCCGACGGCGCGCGCCTGCTCCAGCGCCTGCTCGACCGGGACGTCCATCAGGTCCAGGTGGCAGTGGCTGTCGAAGGCCGGCGCCGGCAGCGGCTCGGGCGCCGGCGGCGCGTCGCCGACCCGCCCGTGCCCGCGGGTCACCGGACGTCCGCGCGCTGCGGCGGAGCCGGTGTGTCAGGACGCGGACGCGCGCGGGCGGTCCGTCCGCTGCGTCCGCGTCCTGGCACAGCCGCGGTGCGGGCGTGGTCGGACGCAGCCGTCACTGGTCGGCCTCGAGGCGGGCGAGCTCCTCCTCGGCCACCGAGGGGTCCAGCTTGCGGAACAGCGGGGTCGGCGCGGCGATCGGCGTGCCGACCCGCAGCGGCCGGGACTCCCACACCGCCGCCGCAGCGGCGTAGTCGCCGGTGAGCACCGGGTAGGAGGGACCGCCGTCGAGGTCGGCGACCTCCTGCAGCACGGGCAGGCCGCTCCACGGCTCGTCGTGGCCGAGCATCCGGTGCACGGCGTCCGAGCTGTGCGGCAGGAACGGCGTCAGCAGCGCCTTGGCGTCGTCGACCAGCTGCAGGGCCACGTGCAGGACGGCGTCGCGCCGCGCGGGATCGTCCTTGAGCTTCCACGGCGCCTGGTCCGACAGGTACTTGTTCGCCTCGCCGACGACGCGCATCACCTCGGTGATGGCGGCCTTCTGCTGCGAGCGGTCGAGCAGGTCGCCGACGGTGTCGAACGCCGCTCGGCTGGCGGCGAGCACGTCGACGTCGACCTTCTCCATCGGCCCGGCCGGTGGGATGCTGCCGAGGTTCTTCGCGACCAGCGACAGGGTGCGGTTGACCAGGTTCCCCCAGCCCGCCACCAGCTCGGTGTTGTTGCGGGTGACGAACTGCTCCCAGGTGAAGTCGGTGTCGCTGCTCTCGGGCCCGGCGATCGACAGGTAGTAGCGCAGCGCGTCGGGCCCGTACCGGTCCAGCACGTCGCGGACGTAGATGACGACGGAGCGGGAGCTGGAGAACTTGCGTCCCTCCATGGTCAGGAACTCGCTGCTCACCACCTCGCTCGGCAGCTCGAGCTCGCCGAGCGGGCCGGGCTCACCGGCCGGCCGGCCGCTCGCGCCGAGCAGGATCGCCGGCCAGATCACCGAGTGGAAGACGACGTTGTCCTTGCCCATGAAGTAGCGGCCGTCGACCCCCGGGCTCCAGAACGGGCGCCACGCGTCAGGGTCGCCGCTGCGGCGGGCCCACTCCACCGACGCCGACAGGTAGCCGATGACGGCGTCGAACCAGACGTAGATGCGCTTGTCGGTGCGGTCGCTCCAGCCGGGCAGCGGGATGGGCACGCCCCAGTCGAGGTCGCGGGTGATGGGCCGCGGCTTGAGGTCGCCGACGAGGTTCTCGCTGAACTTCAGCACGTTCGGGCGCCAGCCCTCGCGCGACTGCAGCCACTCCCCCAGCGCCTCGGCGAAGGCCGGCAGCTCGAGGTAGAACTGCGCCGACTCGACGAACTGCGGCGGCTTCCCGTCGATCTTCGAGCGCGGGTCGATCAGGTCCTGGGGGTCGAGCTGCCTGCCGCAGCTGTCGCACTGGTCGCCCCGCGCCCCGTCGTAGCCGCAGTGCGGACAGGTGCCCTCGACGTAGCGGTCGGGGAGCCCCCGGCCGGTGGTCGGGTCGATGGCCGACAGCTGCGAGCGCTCGACGACGTAGCCGTTGGCGTGCAGAGCCGTGAACAGCTGCTGCACGACGGCGTAGTGGTTGCGCGTCGTCGTCCGGGTGAACAGGTCGTAGGACAGGCCGAGGCCCTGCAGGTCCTCGGCGATGACCCGGTTGTAGCGGTCGGCCAGCTCGCGCGCCGTCACACCCTCGCGGTCGGCCTGCACCTGGATCGGGGTGCCGTGCTCGTCGGTGCCGCTGACCATGAGGACGGCGTCACCCCGCATCCGGCGGTACCGGCTGAACACGTCGGACGGAACGCCGAAGCCGGCGACGTGTCCGATGTGCCGGGGGCCGTTGGCGTAGGGCCAGGCGACCGCGGTCAGGGTGTGGCGGGGCATGACGCGAGCCTAGTGAGCGCCCTGCGTCAGCCCCCCGGAGCAGCGCCAGGCTCAGGACTTCTGACGCGAGGGTCAGCGGGCGTGCTTGGCGGCGACGACGGCGTCGTAGACCTCGCGGCGCGGCCGGCCGGTCTCCGACGCCACGGCGGCGATGGCCTCCTTGCGGGACAGCCCGGCGTCCTCGCGCAGGGCGACCGCGCCGACCAGGTCGCCGTCGTCGAGCTCGGCTGCCGGCTCGGCGCCGGCGAGCACCACCGTCACCTCGCCCAGCACCCCGCCAGCTGCCCACGCCGCGAGCTCGGCGACGGTGCCACGGCGCACCTCCTCGTGCGTCTTGGTCAGCTCGCGGCAGACGACGGCGCGCCGGCCGGCGCCGAGCACCTCGACCATGTCCGTCAGGCACGCGGCGAGCCGGTGCGGCGCCTCGAACAGCACCGCGGTGCGCCGCTCGGCCTGCAGCTCGGCCAGCCGGGCCCGCCGCTCGCCTGCCTTGCGGGGCAGGAAGCCCTCGAAGCAGAACCGGTCGCTGGGCAGGCCGCTGACGGCGAGGGCCGTGGTCACGGCGGAGGGCCCGGGGACGCAGGTGACGGGCAGGTCCTCCGCCGCGGCGGCGGCCACCAGCCGGAAGCCGGGGTCGGACACCGTCGGCATGCCGGCGTCGGTGACGAGCAGCACGCGTACGCCGCCGCGCAGCGCCTCGAGCAGCTCGGGCGTGCGCTGCGCCTCGTTGCCCTCGAAGTAGGAGACGACGCGGCCGGACGGCGTGGCACCGAGGTCGGCGCACAGCCGGCGCAGCCGCCGGGTGTCCTCCGCCGCGACGACCTCGGCCGTCGACAGCTCCTGGGCCAGGCGCGTGCTCGCGTCGGCAGCCCGGCCGATCGGCGCACCGGCCAGGACGAGAGGCATGCCACCATCCTGCCTGGCCCGGCCGGACGATCCTCCACCTCACCGCCCGAACCGGTCACCGCGGGAGGAACCGGTCGCGGAACCGCCCAGGTGGAGGACGGAACGGCCGCGGGCGTCGTCACCGTGGTGGTGCTGGTGCGGCTGACCCGGCGGATGACCGGCTCGACGGTGCTCGGCTGCTTCGCCGGGCTGCTGCTGTGCTTCGACGGCCTGCACTTCGTGCAGAGCCGCATCGCCATGCTC
>DATLGD010000198.1:0-29713 GCA_035540755.1 Mycobacteriales bacterium
GTGCTGGAACCGTCGGGAGGGCTCCTGCGGCCTCGGCTCCCCACCCGTGGGGAGCCCTCCCGACGGTTCCGCAGCGTGCTGGAACCGTCGGGAGGGCTCCTGCGGGCGGGGCGGGGCGGCGGGGTCAGGTGCCGATCACGCCGCCGTCGTCCTTGACGACGACGACGGTCGCCGAGCGCGGCACGCTCAGCCCGTCGAGCCGCGGCCAGGTGCTGCCCCCGCCCTCGCCCGGGTGCTGGATGCCGACGAACATCGTCCGCGAGTCCGGAGTGGTGACCACCCCGGTCACCTCGCACCCCACGACGCCGGTGAGGAAGCGCCGCAGCTCGGGCCGGCCGGAGTCGTCGGTGACCAGCGGGTCGGCCGCGAGCATCTGGTCGTTGGCCCCGGCCGGCTGCGTGCCGTCGGTCTGGATCCAGAGCCGGCCGTCGCGGTCGGCCCACAGCCCGTCGGGCGAGCCGAACGCGTCGGCGGCGTCGACCGTCGAGCCGTCGACGCCGTCGCCCGGCCCGGCGAGCAGGAACAGGTCCCAGCGGAACGTCGTGGCGGTGTGGTCGCCGCTGGTCTCCTCCCAGCGCACGATGTGGCCCCAGCGGTTGGGCTTGCGCGGGTTGGCCTCGTTCTCGACCTTCTGGCTGCTCGTGTTGTTGGTGAGCGTCAGGTACACCATCCCGGTCCGCGGGTCGACGGTCGTCCACTCCGGCCGGTCCATCCGGGTGGCGCCGACGGCGTCGGCCGCCTGCCGGGTGCGCACCAGCACGTCGCCCTGGTCGCCGAAGGCCTCCAGACCGGGCGTACCGGCGACCAGCGGCAGCCAGGTGCCCGAGCCGGCGGAGTCGAAGCGCGCGACGTAGAGCGTGCCCTCGTCCAGCGGGCTCTGACCGGCGGCGCGCATCTGCTGCCACGGCCGCGCGCTGACGAACTTGTACATGTACTCGTTGACCTGGTCGTCACCCATGTAGACGACGACGCGCCCGTCCCGCGCCTCGTGCACGAACGCGCCCTCGTGCTTGATGCGGCCGAGCGCGGTGCGCTTCACCGGCGTCGAGCCGGGTGCGAACGGGTCGATCTCCACGACCCAGCCGAACCGGTTCGGCTCGTTCGGCTGCTCGGGCGTGACGACGAAGCGGGCGTCGTGCGCGCCCCAGCTGTTCCGGTCGCCGCCGACGCCGTAGCGCGCCTGCAGCCGCGCGGCGTCGGCCGACTGCCCGGGCTGCACGGCGAAGTAGCCGTTGAAGTTCTCCTCGCAGGTCAGGTAGGTGCCCCACGGGGTGACGCCGTGCGAGCAGTTGTTGATCGTCCCGACCTCGTTGCGGCCGTCAGCCGGACGCCCGGTGTCGAGCAGCGGGCTCGACGCCGCGGGGCCGGAGAACGTGATGGGCGTGTACGCGGTGATCCGCCGGTTGCGCGTCGAGGGCATCACCTTCCACCGGCCGCGGGCCTCCGCCCGCACCTCCACGACGCTGACGCCGTGCGCGGCCTGCGACTTGCGCACCATCTCGGCGGTGTAGGCCTCGCGCGCCGGTGCCGCGGGCGTGCCGGTGTGCAGGTAGCCCTCGTCGGTGTACTCGTGGTTCACGACGAGCAGCCCGTGCCGGATCTCCCGCTTGCGGTTGCCGAGCGGGAAGAAGTGCATGCCGTCGTGGTGCATGCCGACCTGCTGCTCCTGCTCGGCCGCGGTGTTGCCGCGGCCGACGACGTCGGGGCTGCCGGGAACGAACCGCGGGCCGCTCGGGTGCAGCGGGGTGCCCCACGGGATCAGCACGCTGGTCGAGTAGCCGGCCGGCACGACGACGTCGTCGCCGTACCCGAGCGGCACGGGGGCGTAGCCGAGCAGCCCGCCCCGCGTCGATGCGGGGCGGCGCCGCTTCGGGTCGGCGGCGGCGGCCGGTGGCGTGGCAGCCAGCCGGGTGGTGAGGAAGCCGGCCGCGCCGAGCATCCCGCCCTGCAGCACGGTGCGGCGCGACAGCCGGGTGCGCACGACGTCGTCGAAGTGCGGGGTCGTCGACGGGCTCGACGGGACGTCGTCGGCGTCGATCTCGTCGGTGGCGAGGCGGTCGGTCAGCTCGGTCATGCGGTCCCCCAGCGGTCGCGGCGGCCCATCCACCGGTCGGCACGGACGCTAGGGAGGGCAGGTGGACTGGCCGGCTCGCCCGGGTGAACCCTGGATGAACCGGGGCAGAGCGGGCGGTTCAGCCGGTGAGCTCGGCGACGAGCGCCCGCACCCTGCCGTCGATGTCGTCCCGGATCCGCCGGACGACGTCGACCGGCTGGCCGGCCGGGTCGTCGAGCTGCCAGTCAAGGTAGCGCTTGCCCGGGAAGACCGGGCAGGCGTCGCCGCAGCCCATGGTGACGACGACGTCGCTGGCCTCGACCGCCTCGCTGGTGAGCACCTTCGGCGTCGCGCCGGACAGGTCGAGGCCCACCTCGGCCATCACCGCGACGGCGGCGGGATTCACGGCGTCCTTCGGGGCGCTGCCGGCCGACCGGACCTCGACCCGGTCGCCGGCGTGGTGCGTGAGCAGGGCGGCGGCCATCTGCGAGCGGCCGGCGTTGTGCACGCAGACGAACAGCACCGACGGCCGGGTCACGCCGGCCCTCTCCAGAACCGGCGCGCCCACAGCGAGACGTAGACCAGGCCCACGAGCACCGGCACCTCGATGAGCGGTCCGACGACGCCGGCGAGCGCCTGCCCCGAGGTCACCCCGAAGACCCCGATGGCGACGGCGATGGCGAGCTCGAAGTTGTTGCCCGCGGCGGTGAACGCGAGGGTGGCCGTGCGCGGGTAGCCGAAGCCCAGCGCGCGCCCCAGCGCGAAGCTGCCGGCCCACATCAGCGCGAAGTAGGCGAGCAGCGGCAGGGCGATGCGTGCGACGTCGCCGGGTGCGCTCGCGATCGCGTCGCCCTGCAGCGCGAACAGCACCACGATCGTGAACAGCAGGCCGTAGAGCGCCCACGGGCCCAGCCGCGGCAGCAGCCGGGTCTCGTACCACTCGCGCCCGCGCCGCTGCTCGCCGACGCGGCGGGTGAGGTAGCCGGCCGCCAGCGGGATGCCGAGGAACACCAGCACCGAGCCGGCGATCTCCAGCGGCGAGACACCGAGGGCCTCGCCGTCGCCGAGCCCGAGCCAGCCGGGCAGCACCTCGAGGTAGAACCAGCCGAGCGCGGCGAAGGCGACGATCTGGAACACCGAGTTGACGGCGACGAGCACCGCCGCCGCCTCGCGGTCGCCGCAGGCGAGGTCGTTCCAGAGAAGCACCATCGCGATGCAGCGGGCCAGGCCGACGAGGATCAGGCCGGTCCGGTACTCGGGCAGGTCCGGCAGCATCAGCCAGGCGAGGGCGAACATCAGCGCCGGCCCGAGCACCCAGTTCAGGACGATCGAGGCCCCGAGCAGCCGGCGGTCGGCGGTGACCGCGCCGAGCTCGCCGTAGCGGACCTTGGCGAGCACCGGGTACATCATCACGAGCAGCCCGAGGGCGATCGGCAGCGAGACGCCGCTGACCTGCACGGCCTCCAGCGCCTCGTCCAGGCCGTCGACGACACGGCCGAGCAGCAGGCCGGCGCCCATCGCCAGGCCGATCCACAGCGGCAGGAACCGGTCGAGCGCCGGGAGCCGGTCGAGGACGGCGTCGCCGGGCTGGGCCCGCTCGGTGACCAGGTCGCTCATCAGCACGCCCCCCGCACCGTGGCGGTGCGCGCGGCGTCCGCGAGACCGGCGAGGTCGGCGGCGAGCTGCTCGAGCACCTCCGGGCGCAGCCGGTACCAGGTGAAGCGGCCGCGCGGCTCGGCGTCGACCACTCCGGCCTCCCGGAGCACCTTGAGGTGGTGGGAGACGGTCGGCTGCTTGGCGCCGGTCTCCTCGACCAGGTGGCAGGTGCACAGCTGCTCGGCGGCGAGCAGCTCCACGAGGCGCCGCCGGAGCGGGTCGCCGAGCACCGCCCACGCATCAGAGATGGTCGATGTCATCAGCATGGGTCGATACGTTAGCCCACCCGCGCCCCGTAGCGTCAGAACCTCGGAGCAGCGCCAGGCGCAGGACGTCTGACGCAAGGGACGTCCCCTGCCCGTAGCGTCAGAACCTCGGAGCAGCGCCAGGCTCAGGACGTCTGACGCAAGGGTCAGGTGGTGCGCAGGCGCTCGCGGACGGCGCGGCCGACCAGCACCGGCACGAAGCTGCGCACCGTCGCGCCCTGGTAGGACGCCGCGATCTCCTCGAAGCGCGCGGTGATCTCCGCCTCGGGCACCCGGTCGGCGAACTCGGCGACGAGGTCGCGGCGGGCGGCGTCGAGCTGGCGCTGCTCGTCGTCGGTGCGGTGCGTGGACATGGCATCCCCCGTGTGAGCCCGAAGTGTGCGGACGACGGGACTCTGCTGGATGCAGGTGAACGAGCGGTGAACGGCAGGCAACACCCTGCGCGACGGACCGGGACGAACCGGACGGGTCAGCCGAAGCGGCCGGTGATGTACCCCTCGGTGCGCGCGTCGTCGGGGACCGTGAAGATCTTCTGGGTCGGGTTGTACTCGACCAGCAGGCCCGTGCGCTGGCCGGTCTCGGGGTCGGCCTCGGCGGTGAAGAACGCCGTGCGGTCCGAGACGCGGGCGGCCTGCTGCATGTTGTGCGTGACGATGACGATCGTGTAGTCGCGCTTGAGCTCCTCCATGAGGTCCTCGATCTTCGCCGTGGCGATCGGGTCGAGGGCCGAGCACGGCTCGTCCATGAGGATGACCTCGGGCTTGGTCGCGATGGCGCGCGCGATGCACAGCCGCTGCTGCTGGCCGCCGGACAGGCCGTAGGCGTTGGTCTTGAGCTTGTTCTTGACCTCGTCCCACAGCGCGGCGCGGGTGAGGCTCTCCTCGACGACGTCGTCGAGCGTGCTCTTCCTGGCCCCGTTGACCTTCGGGCCGAACGCGATGTTGTCGTAGATCGACTTCGGGAACGGGTTCGGCTTCTGGAACACCATGCCGATCCGCCGGCGCACCTCGATGGCGTCCACGTCATCGGCGTAGATGTCCTGGTCGTGGTACAGCACCGAGCCCTCGACGCGCGCGCTCGGGATGAGGTCGTTCATGCGGTTCAGGCAGCGCAGGACCGTGCTCTTGCCGCAGCCCGAGGGGCCGATCAGCGCGGTGATCTCGAACCGGGCCATCTGCAGCGACACGTCGCGGACGGCCTTGTGCTCGCCGTAGAAGACGTCGAGGTCCTTCACCTCGAGCACCGGGTCGGGCACGGTGGCGCTGCCGTGCCAGCGGCCGTCGGCCGTCGGCGCGGGAAGGTCGCTCTGGTGCGACCCGCCGACGCTCACGGCGGGCCGGGTGTCGGCGGGAGCGGGGGACTCGGGCACGTCGTGACCTCGATCGGGGCTGTCGGTCATGGAGTGGACTCTTGCAGCACAACGCGGGCGGGCGCCACGGCCGTCCCGGCAGTGACGGTCACCACGTGCGCTGGAACTTGTTGCGGATGAGGATCGCCGCCGAGTTCATGATCAGCAGGATGATCAGCAGGACCATGATCGCGGCGGCCGCGACCACCCGGAACTCCTCCTGCGGCCGGCTCACGTAGTTGAAGATCTGCACCGGCAGCACCGTGGTCTGGCTCAGCACGCCCTCGGGGTTGAAGGTGATGAACACCAGCCCGCCGGCCACCAGCAGCACCGGCGCGGCCTCGCCGATCGCGCGAGACAGGGCGAGGATCGAGCCGGTCGCGGTGCCGGGGATGGCGTTCGGCAGGATCTGCCGCAGCACGGTCTGCAGCCGCGTGGCGCCGAGCGCGAGGGCGCCCTCGCGGATGCCGGTGGGGATCGCCCGGATCGCCTCGCGGCAGGAGATGATGACGATCGGCAGCACCAGCAGCGACAGCGTCAGCGCGACGGCGAGCACCGAGCCGCCGAACCCGAGCCCCCGGTTGAAGAACGCCAGGCCGAGGATGCCGTAGACGATGCTCGGGACCGCGGCCAGGTTCTGGATGTTGACCTCGATCAGCCGGTTGTACCAGCGGTCGCGGTCGGCGTACTCCTCCAGGTAGACCGCCGTCGCGACGCCCAGCGGCACGGTCATCAGCGCCACCAGCACGATCACCCAGATCGTGCCCATCATCGCCGACTGGATGCCGGCGCGGGCCGGTCGGCCGGACGGCATGTTCTGCACGAGCTCGAGGCCGAAGCGCGGGTAGCCGGTGCTGATGACGTCGTAGAGCAGGACGCCGAGCACGAGCACGCCGAACGCCAGGCAGGCGAACAGCAGGTACTCGAAGGCCTTGCCGGACGCGCGCTCGCTGCCGCGGGCGCGGCCCAGCGTGCCGGCGCCACGGTGACCGCGCGCGGACTCGACGCCGGCGTCCAGGCCGGTGCGGACGGTCACTCGTAGACCTCCCGGTAGCGCCGGACGAGCCGGATGCTGATGACGTTGACGACCAGGGTGATGACGAACAGCAGCGCGCCCACGGCGAACAGCGCGTTGTAGCCGACCGAGCCGGCCGGCCGGTCGCCGGCGGCGGCCTGGGCGATGAACGCCGTCATCGTCTGCATCGGCTGGGTCGGGTCGATGGACAGCTGGGCCAGCGACCCGGCGGCGATGACCACGACCATCGTCTCTCCGATCGCCCGGGACAGGCCCAGCACGAACGAGGCGATGACGCCGGACAGCGCCGCCGGCAGCACCACCTTGCGGGCCACGTTGGTGCGGGTCGCGCCGAGCGCGAGCGCGCCGTCGCGCATCGACTGCGGCACCGACGACAGCGCGTCCTCCGACAGCGAGGCGATGATCGGGATGATGAGGATCCCGATCACCAGGCCGGCCGACAGGGCGTTGAAGACCCCGATGCCGTCGAAGAACAAGCGCAGGACGTTCGGCGTCACGAACGACAGGGCGAAGAAGCCGAAGACGACGGTCGGGATGCCGGCGAGGACCTCCAGCACCGGCTTGAGCACCTTGCGCGCCCGCGGCGAGGCGTACTCGGACAGGTAGAGCGCTGCGCCGAGGCCGAGCGGCATGGCCACCAGGATGGCGATGCCGGTGACCAGCAGCGTCGCCCCGACGATCGGCAGCACGCCGTACGAGGGGTCGGCGAACAGCGGCGTCCACACCGTGCCGAACAGGAACTCGCGCACGCGGACCTGCTGGAAGAAGTCCCAGGTGCCGTTGAACAGCGACAGCACGATGCCGATCGTGGTCAGCACCGACAGGAACGCGGCGAGGGCCAGCACGGTCTCGACGGCGCGCTCGCCGTAGCGGGGCTTGCCGCGGCGGATCGACCTGGCCAGCTCCGCGGTGCTGGGTCCTGGTCGGCCGCCGGTCAGGGGCGCGGTGGTCACGCGGTCTGGCTCCCGGGGTCGAAGGGGGTGGATCGCATCCGGTCGGCGTCAGTGTGCAGGACGCGACCGGCGTGCCGCTGCCCCGCCCGGGTGCCGGGCGGGGCAGCGACGGGAGGACCGGTCAGGCGCCGGTGAGGCTCTCGACCTTGGCCCGGGCCTCCTCCTGCTGCTCGTCCGACAGCGGGATGAACAGGGCCTGCTCGGCGATGGTCTCGTCGTTCTCGATGTAGAAGTCGATGAACGCGGCGACCTCCGGGCGGGCGAGCGCCTGGTCGGAGACGTAGATGAACAGCGGCCGGCCCAGCGGGGTGTAGGAGCCGTCCAGCACCGTCTCGGCCGACGGCGCGACGCAGCCGTCGCCGCCGTCGACCTCGAGCGCCCTGATCGCGCCCTCGTTCTCCTCGACGTAGCTGAGCCCGAAGTACCCGAGGGCACCCCTGCTGCCCTGCACGCCCTGGACGATCACGTTGTCGTCCTCGGCCGGCTGGAAGTCGGTGCGGCTGGCTCCGCCCTCACCGTTGATCTCCTCGGTGAAGTAGTCGAACGTGCCCGAGTCCGTGCCCGGCCCGAACAGCGACAGCGGCTCGTCCGGGAAGGACGGGTCGACCTGGTTCCAGTTGCTCACCGTGCTGCCCGGCTCCCAGATCGCGGCCAGCTGCTCGGTGGTGAGGCACTGCGCCCAGTCGTTCTCGGGGTTGACGACGACGGCCAGGCCGTCGTTGGCGACCGTCACCTGCTCGAAGGCGATCCCGTTCTGCTCGCACAGGGCCGCCTCCTCCTCCTTGATCGGGCGGGAGGCGTCGGAGATGTCGGTCTCGCCGGCGCAGAACTTCTGGAAGCCGCCACCGGTGCCGGAGGTGCCGACGACGACGCGCACGCCGCCGTTCTCCTCCTGGAACTGCTCGGCGGCCGCCTCGGACAGGGGGGCCACGGTGCTGGAGCCGTCGATCTGGATGGTGCCGGACAGGCCGCCGTCGGCGCTGCTGCCGCTGCCGGCGTCGGCGCCGCCGCAGGCGGTGAGCGCGAGCGCGAGCCCGGTGGCGACGGCCGCGGCGCGGCCACTCTTGGTCACTCGAAGCACGGGGAGAACCTCTCGAAGTCCTGGGAGGAGCGGTCGCGGACGACGCTAGGGAGCCGTTCCGTCCGGCCGGGGAAGCGAAGGTGAACGCAGGGTGAACCTCGCGCGCGTCGTCCGGACCGGTACCCGGAGGGCCGGACGGTCCGTACGCTCCTGCCACCGGCGGGACGCCGCCGCACCGCCCCCGCCGGGCTCGACCTGCGTGCCGTGCGCAAGGAGGATCGCGTGAACGCTCGACGGCTCTGGCCGCTGCCCCTCGCCGCCGGACTGCTCGGGCTCTCGCTCGCCCCGCTGCCGGCCGGCGCGCAGGACGCCGACACGCTCCGGGTCTACGTCGTCGTCGTCGACGGGCTGAACACCGAGGAGGTGCGGCTCATGCCGTTCCTGTCCTCCCTCGCCGCGCAGGGCACGCACTACCCCGAGGCGCGGTCGGTGATGATCGCGGAGACGACGCCGAACCACGTCGCGATGGTCACCGGCGTCTACCCGGACAGCAGCGGCATCGTCGCCAACGACTTCCCGGACGTCGAGACCGGGGAGCGGACCGGCAACGGCGACCCCGGGCAGCTCGAGGCCGACTCGCTGTTCACGCTCGTGGAGCAGCAGTGCCCGGAGCTGTTCACGGCGGCGGTCACGAGCAAGGACTACCTGTTCACGGTGATGGACCACGACCGCACCGGCGACGGCGAGGTCGACGCCGACTCCAACTTCGCGAACCTCGAGCACCCCACCTTCCTCCCGCCTCCGGCGGGGCTGACCCCGGACGAGACGACGATGACGGAGGCGCGCCGGGTCGTCCGCGAGCACGATCCGGACTTCCTGTTCGTCAACCTCGGCGCCGTCGACCGGTCCGGCCACGCCGACCCGACGGGCAGCCTGCCGCTGCCCACCGGGGAGCGCCCGGTGTTCCGCGACACGGTGCGCACCATCACCGACACGAACCTGCGGCTGTTCGTCGAGGAGCTGAAGGCGGCCGGCACCTGGGACTCCACGGCGCTGATCGTGACGGCCGACCACTCGATGGACTGGTCCCTGCCGCTCGACACCGTCTCGCTGAGCTCGTCCTTCGAGGCCGACCCGCTGCTGGCCGGTGAGGTCATCGCCGCGCAGAACGGCGGGGCGGGGCTGTACTCGCTGCGGGACCGGAGCTCTCCCCGGGCGGCCGAGCGGCTCGCGCGGATGCGCGAGATCGCTCTCGCGACGGCCGGCGTCGACGAGGCGCTGTACCGGCAGCCCAACCCGCTCGACGGCGGCCAGGCGCACTGGGTCGGCGCCGTCCACCCGGACTGGCACCAGACGCACCCCCGCTCCGGCGACCTGCTGGTCACCGTCGTCGACGGCCGGCGGGTCTCCGAGCCGTCGCGGACCTCGAACCCGATCCCCGGCAACCACGGCATGCCCTCGACGCTGCGCATCCCGATGGTCGTCGCCGGCGGCGCCGGGCTCGGCGTCGTCCAGCAGCGGGTCGACGCCTCGCCGGACCCGTTCGTCCGCGAGGTGCAGTCGGCCGAGAACGTCGACGTCGCGCCGACGGCGGCCTGGCTGCTCGGCGTCGACCCGCCCGAGGGCGGCTTCGACGGGCGGGCGCTCGAGGAGGCGTTCGGGTCGCGGCCCGAGCCGACGTGCGTCGCGGCCACCGGGGCCGAGGACCCGAGGCCCGGGTCGGACGGCAGCGGGTCGGACAGCGGGTCGGACGCCGGCGCGGGCAGGCCCGGATCGGCAGCGGCGGCGCCCGGCACGTCCGGCTCCCGGCTGCCGGCCACCGGCCCGCCGCTGCTGCTCCCGCTCGCGGGGCTGGCGCTGGCCGCCGCCGTCGTCGCCACCCGCCGCCCCTGACGCGCGGGCGGCCCCGCCCTGCCGACTTCCCCTGCCTCCTGTCATCCATCAGCCCGCGAAACGTGACCGGACGCAGGGGAAGTGCCGGTGGGGCCGTCAGGTGCGGGCGTAGCAGACGTCGACCGCCGACGTCGTGAAGCCCAGCCGCTCGTAGGTGGTGACGGCGGCCCGGTTGTCGTCGTCGACGTACAGCAGCACCGAGCGCAGGCCCCGGTCGCGCAGCGAGTGCAGCCCGAGCAGGGTCAGCGCCGGCCCCAGGCCACGGCCCTGCTCGGCCGGGTCGACGCCGACGACGTACACCTCGCCGACCGGCTCGTGACCGTGGCCGCCGTCGCGGCTCCCGCCGTTGCCGGGCGATCCGCCGTGCACCTTCGTCCAGTGGAAGCCGGCCAGCCGGCCGTCGCGCTCGGCGAGGAAGAACCCCTTCGGGTCGAACCATGACTCGGCCAGGCGCAGGTCGAGGTCGGCGCGGGTCCACCGGCCCTGCTCGGGGTGGTCGGCGAAGGCGCGAGCGTTCACCTCGAGCCACGCCGGCTCGTCCCGGCCCGGCTCGAACGTGCGCACCCGGACGCCGTCGGGCAGCACCACCTCGGGCAGCGGGTCCAGCAGCGGCCGGGTCATCTGCAGCAGCACCCGGGTGCGGGCGAAGTCGTGCCGGGCGGCGAGCGCGGCGGCCGCCGCCGAGTCGCCGTGCGCCCACAGCCGCAGCCGGCCGTCCGGCGTCCCGGCGAGCAGCGCCTCGACGAGCGTCCGGCCGTGCCCGGCCCGGCGCGCAGACGGGTCGACCGCCAGCTCGGCGCTGGACCCGGCCACCCGGTCGGTGACGTCGAGGTGGGCGTAGCCGAGCAGCCGCTCGTCGTCGCGCACCAGCAGGTGGGTGATGCCGACGTCGCCGCCGCCCGGCAGGTGGAGCAGCACGTGCTCCGACAGCGGCCCGACGCCGTCGGCGACGGTGACCCGGTCGACCAGCTCGCGGACCGCCTCCACCTCGTCGGGTGACAGCCGGTCGCGGACGTCGAGGGGGGGCACGACGGAGCACGCTACGGGCCCCCGGGGCCTACCCGGCCGGGGCCTCCTCCGGGGCTCCCTCGACCGTCGGCGCGGGGTTGACCGGTGGCGGCGGCACCCCGCTGGCCCCCGCGGCCTCCCCGAGCTGCTCGGCGTAGCTGCTCCGGTCGACCGGCGCGTCGGTGAGCGAGCTGTCGCCGCGCGGAACGGCGAGATCGCGGTCGGTGGTGCGGAACCGGACGCCGTCGATCTCCGGGCGGTCGTCGAGAGTCGCGACGATCTGGGCGAAGAGCAGCACCTGCGCCTGCTCGTTCAGCCCGTCGAGCGTGACGACCGCGATCCGCTCGCGCAGCTCGACCTGGACGATGGACACCGTGCTCGGGATCGACGAGGACAGGCCGGTGGACCGCTCCTCCTCCGTGAGTCCGGTGAACAGGGCGTCGAGCACCTGGCGGGGCGAGCCCGGCGCGTCGACCGAGCGCACGACCGGCTCGAGCCGCTCGCCCCGCACGAAGTAGAGGCGGACGTCCAGGTCCCCCTGCACCTGGGGCGCGACGTCGCGCTCGAAGACGCGGAAGGGGGCGGCGTCCCGGTCGAGCGCGCGCGGCTCCTCCTCCTGGGGGACGCCGCAGGCGGCGAGCAGCAGCAGGCCGGCCAGCAGGAGCAGGAGCCGCTTCACGACGACCTCGCCGGGAGCTCGACGACGAAGCGCGCGCCGCCGCCGGGGCGGTCGGCGACCTGGACCCGCCCGCGGTGCGCGGCGACGTGCTGCGACACCAGCGCCAGCCCGAGCCCGGTGCCGTCGGTGCCGCCGCGGGCGCTGGCGGCCCGCCCGCGGGCGAACCGGTCGAAGACCAGCTCCCGCTCGTCGGGGGGCACGCCGGGTCCCTCGTCGTCCACCTCGAGCCGCACCGTCGCCTCGTCCACACACAGACCGACGCGCACGGCCCCTCCGCCGTGCCGGTCGGCGTTGTCGAGCAGGTTGGTGAGCACCTGCTCGAACCGCCTCGGGTCGACGTCGGCGGTGTCGCCGGTGCCGGTGACGTCGACGACGGCGTCGTCCATCCCGCGGTGGACGACGACGCTGCGCGCGAGGTCGACGACGTCGGTCGGCCGCCGGTCGGCCGGCCGGTCCGACCGGGCCAGCTCCAGCAGGTCGGCGACCAGCTGCTCGAACCGGGTGACCTCCTCGGCGAGCAGGTCGACCGCCGCGCTGGTGCGGCCGGACAGCTCGTCCTTGCGCCGCACGAGCACCGAGGTGGCCGCCGACAGCGTCTGCAGCGGCGAGCGCAGCTCGTGGCTGACGTCGGCGGCGAACCGCCGGTCGGCCTCGGACCTGGCCTGCACCTCGTCGACCATGTGGTTGAAGGCCACCGCCAGCCGGTCGAGGTCGGGGTCGGTGTCGCGGGTCACGCGGGCGCCGATGTCGCCCGAGGCGATCTCGTCCGCGGCGCCGGCGACGCTCGCGAGCGGCCCGAGCGCGCGGCGGCTGGCGTAGGACCCGAGCGCCGCGCCGGCCAGCGTCGTGCCGAGCGCGGCCACCCCGAGCACGGTGGCCAGCACGTTCAGGGTGCGGCGCAGCTCGGCGAGCTCGGTCACCTCGTAGTAGCCGGTGCGCTCCTCGTCGAGCGGCACGCCGACGACGAAGGCCGGCTCGCCACGCAGGCTGACCAGCTGCACCCCGGGCGTGCCCTCGCTGACCAGCTGCTGCAGCCCGGTCGGGATGGCGTCGGTGATGCCGACGTCGGCGGTGCGGGAGAACCACTGGCCGTCGCGGCGCAGCACCGGTCTGCGCGTCTCGCCGGTGTCGAGGTTGCGCAGCACGTCGGCGATCACGGGGTTGTCGGTGCGCAGCCCGTCGCGGACGAGGACGGCGTCGAAGTAGGCCGACCGCACCAGGTTGCGCTCGCGCTCGGCCAGCAGGTTCTGCCTGGTCAGCTGGTAGGCGACGCCCGACAGCGCCAGCGACAGCCCGAAGGCGCCCAGGGTGAACACGGCGGTCACCCGGGCGCGCAGGCCGAGACGCCTCACGGCCGGCTTGGCGGGTCGTCGGTGGGGGCTCGTGGTGCCACGGCGATCGTCGCGTCAGACCTGCAGCTTGTAGCCGAGCCCACGGACGGTGAGCAGGTGCTTGGGGTTGGCCGGGTCGCGCTCGATCTTGCGGCGCAGGCGTCCGACGTGGACGTCGACCAGCCGGTCGTCGCCGAACACCTCGTAGCCCCAGACCCGGTCGAGCAGCTGCTGCCTCGACAGCACCCGCCCCTGCTGGTCGGCGAGCTCGCAGAGCAGCCGGAACTCGGTGCGGGTCAGGTGCACCGGGTCGTCGCCGAGCGCCACCTCGCCCGCTTCGGGGCGCAGCTCGATCTCGCCGAACCTGAGCGTCTTGGGCGCGTCGGCGCTGTCGCCGCGGGCCCGCCGGCGCAGCGCCCGCAGCCGCGCCGACAGCTCCTTGACCGCGACCGGCTTGACCACGTAGTCGTCGGCACCGGCCTCCAGCGCGGCGACGACGTCGTGGGTGTCGTCACGGGCGCTGACGACGACGATCGGCACGTCGCCGAGCTTGCGCAGCGAGCGGATGCAGTCGAAGCCGTCCATGCCGGGCAGCATGAGGTCGACGAGCACGAGGTCGGCCGGGGTCGCGGCGTGCTCGGCCAGGCCCTCCTCGGCGGTCGAGACGTCGCGGACGGTGTAGCCCTCGTCCTCCAGCGCCATGCGCAGGGACAGGCGGATGCGGTCGTCGTCCTCGACGACGAGTAGGCGTGGCACCCGCTCATGATGCCTTGCCGGAGGGGCGTCCCGCGACAGGCGCGTGGTCGTGGGGTGTCGGTCCGGTGACGCCGGGCCCTGACGAGGTTCAACCGTCACCGGACCGTCACCACAACCGTCACCCGACCGCCACAGCGCCCGTCGACCGTGGTGCAGACGCCGTGAACGGCAGCGGCGGGACGTGCGAGCGGACGGCAAGGGGCACTGGGTGACACTCACGAGCGACGAGATGTCCAGCGTGACGGCGGACGGCGACACGCTGCCGCGCCCGGCCGTGGTCGAGGTGGTCGTCGAGGGCGAGCTGGACGTGTCCAGCGTCGGCCGGGTGCGCGAGACGCTGCACGACGCGCTGTCGATCCGGCCCGCGCGGCTCGTCGTCGACCTGACCGACTGCCCCTTCGTCGACGCCTGCGCCCTGACGATGCTGCTCGACGTGCACCGCAGGGCCTGGCGAGCCGGCGGCGTGCTCACCCTGCGCGGGTGCTCCCCCCGGGTGCTGCGGCTGCTGTCGCTGACCGGCCTGCGGCGGGTCTTCGACCTGTCGGAGGCATAGGCCGGCGCGCACCGAGCAGACCGGCACGCATCCCCTTCCGGAAGGACACCCCCCGTGGGACTCGTCGTCACGCTCGTCGTCATCGCCCTGGTCCTGGGCGTGATCGGCCTCGTCGCCCGCGTCGTCCGCTGGCTGCTCTACCTCGCGGCCATCCTGGTGGTCGCGGCGGTCGTGCGGGCGGTCCTCGCCGGCAAGAGCCGCGACACGGCGTAGCCGCCCCGCGGGAACGGCTCGTCAGGCGCGCGGGGCGGGGACGCCCGACGGCGCGGCGGCCCGGGCGGCGTCCTGCGAGCCGTCGGCCAGGCGGGCCAGCGGCGGCGTCACGAGCTTGTAGCCGACGTGCCGCACCGTGCCGATCAGCTGCTCGTGCTCGGCGCCGAGCTTGGCCCGCAGCCGCCGGACGTGGACGTCGACGGTCCGGGTGCCCCCGTAGTAGTCGTAGCCCCAGACCTCCTGCAGCAGCTGCGCCCGGGTGAACACGCGGCCCGGGTGCTGGGCGAGGTGCTTGAGGAGCTCGAACTCCTTGAAGGTCAGGTCGAGCGCGCGGCCGCGCAGGCGGCAGGTGTAGGTGCCCTCGTCGATGGTGAGCTCACCGGCCCGCACCACCCCCGGCTCGCCGGCGGCGGGCGCGCCCACCTGCTCGGCCCGGCCGGTCGCGAGCCGCAGCCGCGCGTCCACCTCGGCCGGCCCGGCGTTGTCGAGCAGGACGTCGTCGACGCCCCACTCGCTGGTGAGCGCGACCAGGCCGCCCTCGGTGAGGACCGCCAGCAGCGGCACGGTCAGGCCGGTCGTGCGCAGCAGGCGGCACAGCGAGCGCGCGGCGACGAGGTCGCGGCGGGCGTCGACGAGCACGGCGTCGGTCGGGGGCGGGTCGAGCAGGGCGCTCGCCTCGGCGGGGGCCACCCGGATGCCGTGGCCGAGCAGGGCGAGCGCCGGCAGCACCTCGGACGAGGGCGAGAGGGCGTTGGTCAGCAGGAGCAGGCGTGCCATCGGTTCCTCCGCGTCTCGCGCTCCGGGGAACGCGTCGGAGGGGCGCCGTTGCCCCGGGACGTGCCACGAGGGTAACCGGCGGGCGGCGGGCAGGCCGCGCGGCGGGCAGGATGGACGGATGCACCTGACGACGGCCGACGGCGTGCGCCTGTCCGCCCGCGTCCTGCCCGGACCGGGCGCGGCCGGCGGGGACGTCTGCATCGTGCTCGCGCACGGGTTCGGCGTCTCGACCTCGCGCGCCTCGGTGCGCGCGGTCGCGCGGGGGCTGGCGCGGCACGCCACGGTGCTCGCCTACGACGCCCGCGGCCACGGCCTGTCCACCGGCGTCACGACGCTCGGCGACCTCGAGGTGCTCGACGTCGACGCCGCCGTCGCCGCGGCCCGGGCGCTCGGCCACGGGCGGGTCGTCACGTGCGGCTGGTCGATGGGTGGCGCCGGCGTCGTCCGGCATGCGGGGCTGCGCGGCGAGCGGGTCGGCGGTCACCTCCTCGGTCACCCGCCGGACGCCGTGGTCACCGTCAGCGGCACCGCCGGCTGGTCGCAGCGCGCCACCGCGGCCGGCCCGCTGCGGCGGCTGCACGCCGTCGTCGAGACCCGGCCCGGCCGCGCCTGGGCCCGCACCGTGCTGCGCACCCGGGTCGCGACGAGCGGCTGGGACCCGCTCCCGCTGTCACCGCTCGACGTCGTCGGCCGGGTGGCGCCGCTGCCGCTGCTGGTCGTGCACGGCGACCGCGACGCCTACTTCCCGCTCGAGCACCCGCGGGCGCTCGCCGCCGCCGCAGAGGATCCGGTCGAGCTGTGGATCGAGCCGGGCTTCGGCCACGCCGAGACCGCCGCCTCCCCGGACCTGCTCGACCGGCTGGGGCGCCGCGCCGTCGAGCTCGCCGGCTCGGCGGCCGCCCGGAGGTCGGCGTGACGACGCTGCGCTACTTCGCCGGGGCCCGGGCGGCGGCCGGGACGTCCACCGAGCAGACCTCGGCGACCACCCTCGCCGAGGCCCTGGACCAGGCCCGCGCCTCGCGCGACCAGCGCTTCGGCGACGTCCTCGCGGTGTGCGCGCTGCTCGTCGACGGCGCGCCGCTGGGGAGCCGGGACCCCGCCGACGTCCCGCTCGACGGCGTCGAGCTGGTCGACGTGCTGCCGCCGTTCGCCGGCGGCTGAGCGGGCGCCCGGCGCCCGTGCGCGGCGCGCGCGTCGGCGGCCGAGCGGGCGCGCGCAGCCCGTGCGCAGGCCGCACGGCGCAGGCTCTGGCACGCTAGACCGATGACCTCGGGGACGTCTGGCTCGCCGCGCGTGCCGCACGTGCCCGTGGCGGTCCCCGCGCCGCCCAAGGGCGGTGCGCCCGCCGGCAGCCTCCCGCCGGGCAGCGCGCCCGCCGTCGGCTGGGCGGCCCACGGCCCGCGCGTGGCCGACCGGCCCGAGACCCGCCGGGGCGAGACGGCGTCGCGCCCCGGGTCGAAGCGGTCGAGGCTCGAGTCGGCGCTCGCCGAGGCCGCGGCCGCCGAGCCGACGACCGCCGAGCTGGCGATCGTCGGGGACCCGGCGCCGGCGCCGTGGGACGCGCCGCGGGTGCCGCGACCGGCCCGCCGGCAGAACATGCTGCTGCAGGGCGTCGGGCCGGCCGCGGTGGCGCTGGCCCTCACCGGCGCGGCGCTGCTCGGCACCGTCTGGCTGGCGCTCGCCGTGCTCGTCCTCCAGCTGTTCCTGATCCTCGCCGTCCTGGCGCTCATGGACGCGCCCGCCGCCGGCGGCGCGTTCCTCGTCGCGGCCGGCGCCGTGGTGGCGGCCGACGTCGCCGTCGTGGTCTTCGACGGCGACATCCGCGGCCTGGCCGGCGTGGTGGCGCTCGCGCTGGTCGCCTCGCTGCTGCACCAGCTGACCCGCCGCACGCGCAGCCGGGTCACCGAGTCGATGGCCGACACCCTGGTCGCCGTCACCGTCGGCGTGTCCGCCGCCTGCCTGGTGTCGCTGCGCGAGCTCGAGGGAGGTGAGCAGACGGTGCGGGTGGCGCTGCTCGCCGCCGGCGCCAGCCTGCTGGCCGCGCGCATCGGCGACCGCCTCGCCTCCCGGCCGATGCTGGCCATCGGCTCCACCCGCGGCTGGCCCGGCCTGCTGCTCGGCCTGGGCGCCGGTGTGGCCGCCGCCGTCCTCGTCGCCGGCGACGACGGGGTCGTCGTCGGCAGCCAGGCGGCCCTGCTCGGCCTGGTCTGCGCGGCGACCGTGGCCGCCGCCGACCTCGCCGTCGACCTGGGCGCGGCCGAGCTGCGCGCCGGCCGCCGCGACGCCCGCCGGGTCGAGGCGCTCAAGCCGTCGAACCTGCTGCTGCCGTTCGCCCTGCTGGGGCCGATCTCGCTGGTGGCCGGACAGCTGGTCCTCGGCTGATCTGGTGCGCGCTCTGACCAGGCTGGTCGTCGTCCTGCTGCTGCTCGCCCTCGGGCTGGTCGTCGCCGACCGGTTCGCCGCCCGGCAGGTCGAGCAGGCGGTGGCGACCCGCCTGGCCGAGGCCGGGGAGCTGACCGCGCCGCCGGAGGTGGACGTGCGCGGCACGCCGTTCCTTCCCCAGGCCGTGCGCGGGCGCTACGAGGACGTCGTCGTGCGGGTCGACGCCGTGCAGGTCGGCAGCCTGCAGCTGCGCGGCTTCGTCGCGCAGCTGCAGGGGGTGCAGGTCCCGCTGCGCGACGCCGTCGCCGGCGAGGTCGTGGAGGTGCCGGTCGACGCGCTGACCGCCCGGGCCGTGCTGACCTACGCCGACCTCAGCGCCGTCGTCGCCGACCGCGGTCTGCGCGTCTCGCCGGCCGGCGACGGACGGGTCCGGGTCACCGGCAGCGTGCAGGTGCTCGGCCAGACGCTGGAGGCCACGGCGGTCTCGCGGGCCGAGCTGGAGGGGCGGACCGTCGTCGTCACGGCCGAGCGGTTCGAGGTGGGCAGCTCGCTGGCCGACTCCGTGCTGTCGGCCGCGCTCGGCGACCGGCTCGACCTCCGCGTCGAGCTCGCCCCGCTGCCGTTCGGCCTCGAGCTCACCAGCCTGCGGCCCGGTGGCGACGGCGTCGTCCTGCAGGCCCGCTCCGACGGCGCCGTCCTCGCACCCTGACCGGCCCGGACGCGCTTCCCCTCGCTCGTGTCGTGCGGTGGCCCCGGATCGGCCCCGTCTGTCGCCACACCGGCGGGGTAGGGGGTGCGGCATGCGGACGCCGTCCGCGCAAGCCCGGCTCCGCCGTCCGTGGACATGTGGACGAGCGAGGCCCGCCCACGGTCGGCGGCCGCAGCATGCGGTCGTGCACGACGACGCCGCCCAGCCGGCCCCGATCGACGCCGCCCGTGCCTTGATGCGGAGTCGGGGCGGCGTGCTGACCCGCCGTCAGGCCCTGTCGACCGGTCTGCGGCCGGCCGAGCTGCGGACCCTCCTGCGTCGCGGCGAGTGGCAGGTCGTCCGCCGCGGGATCTACGCCGACGCCGCTGCAGCGGCCCCCGACCGCGGCGCGGCGCACGCGGTGGAGGTCGCGGCCCGGCAGCGGTCCCGCACCGGGCGGCATGCTGCGAGCCACCGCTCCGCGGCGCTCGTGCTCGGCATCCCGCTGCTGGGCCCGCCCCCACGGCAGCCGCAGCTGGTGCGTGCACCCGAGCCGGGTCGCGCGCGCGACGTCGCCAAGGCCGGCGGGCTGCACGTGGCGAGGCTCGAGGCCGACGAGGTCGTGACCTGCCGCGGTGTCGTGGTGACGTCCCCGGCACGCACCGTCTGCGACCTCGCCCGCACCTCGCCGTTCCGCGAGGGAGTCATCGCCGCCGACGCCGTGCTGCACGCCGGGCTCCCGCGGCAGGAGCTGGAGGCCATGGCGAAGCGCTGTGCGGCCTGGCCGGGCGCCCGGCGGATGCTCCGCGTGGTCGCCTTCGCGGACGAGCGGGCCGAGTCGCCGCTCGAGTCACTGGACCGCGTCGCCTTCGCCGAGCACGGGCTGCCGGTGCCGCTGACGCAGGTGGACGTCTACGCACCGTCCGGCGACTGGCTGGCGCGCACCGACTTCCTCTTCGAGGCGGAGCGGACCGCCGTCGAGCCCGACGGCATGGCGAAGTACCGCCTGGTGCGCGGGCAGCCGCTGCCGGCCTGGGCCGAGGACGCGCTGGTGAGGGAGAAGCAGCGGGAATCCGGCCTGCGGAGGTGTGGACTGGAGGTGGTGCGCAACGACTGGGACGAGGCGTTCCGGCGGCCGCAGGACCTGGCCGCCCGGGTGCGTCAGCAGTTCGGCTTCGCGGCGCGCTTCCCGCCCGTGCCGGGAGTCCGCTTCGTGCAGGCCCCGGTCAGACGCCGGGGCCCGCTGACCTGGCCGCTGGACGCCGCGGGCGCCACAGCGAGGGGGTAGCGCCCCGCTCACGCCTGGCTCCCCCGCGCGTGTGGCGACGCGCGGCGGCTCTGCCAGCCTCCGAGTCGCCACAGCGCGGGGGTAGCGCCCGCTCCGCGCCGGCATCCCCCTCGGTGTGGCGAGCCGGGAAGCGCGCCGGGCGGTCCAGCGTTCGGACGAGCATGACCGGTGTGTGGGTGCTCCTCGGGGTGCTCGTGCTGTGCACGGCCTTCGGGCTGGTGCACCGGAGCAGGAGCGGCCGGCTGCGCGCGGAGCCACCGACCAGCAGGCGGGCCCCGCAGGCACGGGGCCTGCAGACGCTGGCGCAGGCCGAGGCCACGCAGCCGCACGCGGTCGAGGAGGGGCCCGGCCTGCACGACGTGCTCGCCTCCCTCGGCGAGATGCCGGGCGACCGGGCGACGCTGCTGCAGTTCTCCTCCGCGTTCTGCGCCCCCTGCCGGGCCACCCGGCGGATCCTCACCGACGTCGCCGAGCTCGTCCCCGGCGTGCGGCACGTGGAGGTCGACGCCGAGAAGCACCTCGACGTCGTCCGCCGGCTCGGCATCCGCACGACGCCGACGACGCTCGTCCTCGACGCCGACGCACGGGTCACCGCCCGGGCGGCGGGGCAGCCGCGCAGGGCTGAGGTGCTCGCCGCGCTCGGGAACGCTGTACCGTGACCGGCATGCAGCCCTTGCTCGTCAAGCGCCGCGCGGTGGACTTCTGCCGCGTGGGCAGCTGCCTGTGTCCGTCCTGCTGAGCGTCTGAAGAGCCCTGCTCCTTCCGTCCAGTCAGGCAAGGACCCACACATGATCGACCCGAGAGGGCCGCGCCTCGGCGCGGCTGTCACCACGATCGTCCTCGCGCTCGTCCTGGTCACCGGCGCCTGGCAGCTGCTGGCGCTGCAGGCCGTCGTGTTCGCGCTCGGCGCCCTCGACCGGAGCCCGTACGCGGTGCTCTACCGGCGCGTCGTCCGGCCGCGGCTCGCCCCGCCGGCCGAGCTCGAGGACGCCGCACCGCCCCGCTTCGCCCAGACGGTGGGGCTGGCCTTCGCGCTGGTCGGCGTCCTCGCCGCCGTCGCCGGCCTGACCGCCGTCTTCTACGTCGCCACCGCCGCAGCCCTCGCCGCGGCCTTCCTCAACGCCGCCTTCGGCTTCTGCCTGGGCTGCGAGATGTACCTGACCTACCGGCGAGTCATCGGCCGCCGCGCCACCACACGAGAAGGAGCTACCGCATGAGCCGCACCGACGTGCTCGTCGACGCCGACTGGGTCGAGGCCCACCTGGACGACCCGAAGGTGGTCCTGGTGGAGGTCGACGAGGACGTGTCGGCCTACGACCGCGGGCACATCCAGGGCGCCGTGCGCCTGGACTGGAAGACCGAGCTGCAGGACCAGGTCCGCCGCGACTTCGTGGACAAGGACCAGTTCGAGCAGCTGCTCAGCCAGAAGGGCATCGGCAACGACGACACCGTCGTGCTCTACGGCGGCAACAACAACTGGTTCGCCGCCTACGCCTACTGGTACTTCACGCTCTACGGCCACGCGGACGTCAAGCTCATGGACGGCGGTCGCAAGAAGTGGGAGCTCGACGGGCGCGAGCTCTCCGACGAGGTGCCCAGCCGCGAGAAGACGCAGTACACGGCGCAGGAGCAGGACAAGACCATCCGCGCCTTCCGCGACGAGGTCGTCGACGCGATCGGCAGCAAGAACCTCGTCGACGTCCGCAGCCCGGACGAGTTCAGCGGCAAGCTGTCCGCGCCGGCGCACCTGCCGCAGGAGCAGGCGCAGGTCAACGGCCACATCCCCACGGCCATCAACATCCCGTGGAGCAAGCTGGCCAACGACGACGGCACGTTCAAGTCCGACGACGAGATCCGCAAGATCTACGCCGACGCCGGGCTCGACACCTCGAAGCCGACCATCGCCTACTGCCGCATCGGCGAGCGCTCCTCGCACAGCTGGTTCGCGCTGCGCGAGCTGCTCGGCGAGCAGGACGTCAAGAACTACGACGGCTCCTGGACCGAGTACGGCTCGCTGGTCGGCGTGCCGGTCGAGAAGGACGTCTGATGTGTGCCGCGCCTGACCAGGACACGCTGCCCGCGCTCGAGGTCGGCAAGGGCGAGGCCGTCGTGCACGGCACCGTCCGCCGCGGCGGCGAGGGCGTGCCGGGCGCCTACGTCCGGCTGCTCGACGGCACCGGCGAGTTCACCGCCGAGGTGCAGACGTCGGCGACCGGCTACTTCCGCTTCTACGCCGCCGCCGGCGACTGGACGCTGCGGGCGCTCGCGCCGGGGACGTCCGTCGACGTCGCCGTGACGGCGGCGCAGGGCGAGGCGGTCGAGGCGACGGTCGAGATCCCGGCCTAGGCACTGCGCACCGCTCCGGCGGCTGCACCCGACAGGCTCGGCCCCCACGGGCCGGGCCTGTCGCGTGCACGGGTCCGGGAACGTCGGGCAGTCTCGCTGCAGGCACCGGACTACCCGGCCGATGCACGTCGGCAGGTGCAGGACCGCAGGTGCGAGACGGCGGGAGGTGGACGGTGCGCGCAGGGCGGCTCGCGGCTGCGGGGCTTGTCGGGCTCCTGAGCGGTTCCCTGCTGTGCGCACCGGCCGCGGCGCAGTCCTCCGCCCCGGGGCTGGCCATCTCCGCGCCCTCGGCGGTCTCGCTGGGCAGCGCGCTGGTCGGCCAGCGCACCCTCGCCGCCGACCTCGGTTCCGTCCGCGTGACGACCAGTGCGGCCCTGCTCGGCAGCGGCGCGTGGACGGCGACGGTCAGCACGACCGGCTTCAGGACCGGCGGCGGCACGCCTGCCGAGCGGGTGCCGGCGTCCGCGGTGGCGTACCGGTCCGGGGCCGCGACGGCGTCCAGCGGGCTGTCGTTGAGCGCCTGCACCGCGGGTCAGCTGGTCGCGGCGGTGGACCTGTCCACGCCGCGGACGGCGTTCTCGTGCAGCGGCTTCTCGCTGCTCAGCAGCACCTCGGTCACGTGGAACCCCCGCATCACCGTCACGATCAGTGACCAGAACGTCGTCGGCGGCTACTCCGGGACCATCGTCCACAGCGTCGCCTGACACCGTCACGACCACCTCGGCTGCGCCCATCGGAGCAGCCGCACGTGGACGAACCCGGACATCCGCCCTCAGATCGCCGGCGGCAGATCCCGTCGGGGCGGCACCCGGACGGAGCATGCCGGTAGTCACGCTCTGTCGTGAGAACTAGTTCCGGAAGGCCATGCAGCCGGCTCGACCTGGTTCCGAAGTCCTGTGTCAGGAAGCGCCGGCGCCACCCCGACTCCGGCCGAGGAACCTGACTTTGGAGACGACATGCGCAAGGCTCTGCTCGTGGCCACCGCCCTGGGGATCGTCGCTGCCGCCGCGCTGCCGGCGACCGCCGCGGACACCACCACCACCTTCACCCTGACCGCCGGTGCGCTGAACCTCACCGCGCCCGGCAGCGCGAACCTCGGCAACGGCGCGATCGGGGCGCCCGCCACGGGGCAGCTCGGCAGCGTCACCGTCACCGACGCCCGCGGCAGCCTGACGGCGCAGTGGGACGCCACGGTCTCCTCGAGCGACTTCACGACCGGCGGCGGCACGGCCGCCGAGACGGTCGGCAAGGCCGCCACCTCCTACTGGTCCGGCCTGGCGGTCTCGACGACCGGCACCCCGGTGCCGGTTCCCGGGCAGGTCAGCGCCCTGGACGCCGCCAGCCTGGCCAGCCCCGCGACGGCCTTCCGGCTCCTGACGGGCATCGGCAACAACTCGGTCACGTGGAACCCGACCCTGATCGTCAACGTGCCGGCCACCGCCGTCGCCGGCACCTACTCCGGCACCGTGACGCACTCGGTGGCGTAGCGCTTGCGCAGACTCGCACTCCTCCTCACGGCGCTGATCGGGCTGGTCCCGGTCGGCGCCGTGAGTGCTGTCGGCACCCAGGCCCCGGAGGGGCAGATCGGCATCCGCCTGCTCGACGCTCCCGAGGACCGGCGGGACGACCCGCGGGCCCGCCTCTACGTCGTCGACCACCTCAACCAGGGCGACGTCATCGAGCGCCGCATCGAGGTCTCCAACACCACCGGCCGGCCGGCCGCCCTGTCGCTGTACGCCGCCGCGGCCTCCGTGGTCCAGGGCTCCTTCACCTTCGGTGAGGGGCGGGCGCAGAACGACCTGACCAGCTGGACCACCGTGACGCCCGACGCGGTCACCGTCCCGCCGGGCGGCACCGGCACCGCGGTGGTCCGCGTCGCGGTGCCCGACGACGCCGCGGACGGCGAGCGCTACGCCGTCGTCTGGGCCGAGGCGTCCTCGACGGGGGAGGGCAGCATCGCCCAGGTCAGCCGGGTCGGCGTGAGGATGTACGTCTCGGTCGGCCAGGGCGCCGAGCCGGAGTCGGACTTCACCGTCACCGACCTGACGGCGGTGCGCCGCGACGGTCGCCCGGTGATCCTCGCGACGGTGACGAACACCGGCCAGCGCGCCCTGGACATGAGCGGCCAGCTGCAGCTCCTCGACGGCCCCGGCGGTCTCAGCGCCGGGCCGTTCGACGCGACGCTCGGCACGACGCTCGGCATCGGGGAGTCGGCGCCGGTCGAGACGGTCCTCGACCCGGCTCTGCCCGACGGGCCCTGGAACGCCCGCGTCACGCTGCGCAGCGGCGAGCTCGAGCGCACCGCCGAGGCCTCGGTGACCTTCACCGACGAGGCGCTCACCGTCCCGGCGCGGGTGTCCGAGGACAGCAGCCTGCTGTGGCCGGCCGTCGTCGCGGCCGTGCTGCTCGCGCTGCTCGCGCTGTTCCTGTTCGTGGTGTGGCGCCGTCGCCGCGACGACGAGGACGGCGAGGAGCCGGCGCCGGCGGGCTGACGCCGGCGACCTCCCGTGCGCCGACCGGGTCATCCCCGGCTGCGGGTCCGGCTGACGCCGGCGACCGACCGGCCGGGCAACGCCGATCGGCCCGGCCCCGCAGCGCGGGACCGGGCCTGGTCGATCGTGCGGGTCAGCCGACGAGCGCCGGCTCCCGGGCCGCGGGCTCGGACCCGGGCTC
Organism: Mycobacteriales bacterium; assembly: GCA_035540755.1. Lineage (GTDB taxonomy): Bacteria > Actinomycetota > Actinomycetes > Mycobacteriales > SCTD01 > DATLGD01. The sequence continues at coordinate 24,921 of DATLGD010000198.1, forward strand.
CGGCCGGTCGTCGTCGTCCTGCCGGCGGCGGCACCACCACAGCCCGGTGGCGACCAGGCCGATCAGGGCGACGGCGGCCAGCACCGCCCAGAGCGGCAGCGGCAGGACCTGCCGGGCCTCCACCGTCACCAGCGTCGCGACGCGGACCGTGACGGCGCCCTGCTGGGCCTCGAGGACGACGGCGCCGAGCCCGCCGTCCTCCACCGCCCGCTCGTCGAGCTCGACGGTGAACGAGCGGACCTCCCGCGGGCCGAGCTCCACCGCGGTGTCGGGCAGGTCCAGCCAGGCTGCCGAGCCGACCCCTCCCACGGCCACTCCGCCGTCGTCGCCCTCGTCGGCGGCGGCGGCGTAGAGCCGGCCGGCACGCGGCTGGTCCGACAGGTTGACCAGCTCGAAGCGGATCGAGTCCTCGCCCGGGCGGACGGCGAAGGAGGTCTGCGCCTTCCCGTCGCGCGGGGCCGGGACGAGCTCGATGTCGCCGGTGCCGGCGGCCGCCGCCGGCGTCGCGAGACCGCAGAGCGCGGCTCCCAGCACCGCGGCGGCGACCGCGCCGCACCGTCGACGTCGCATCACTTCTGGACGAACGTGACCGTCATGGTGCCGGTGTACGTGCCGGCCGGAGCGCCCGTCAGGTCGGCCTGCAGCCGGGGGAACGAGCGGTAGTTGCCGCTGATGCGCTGCAGCGAGGCGTCGAGCAGCGAGGCGACCGGCGTGGCCCCAGGGACCATCCCGCTCAGGACGGCGGTCTGGTCCTTCGCGCTGAGGCCGGCGAGCGCCTTGCCGACCGCGACGACCGCCGGGTCGGGAGACGTCAGCATCGCGTCGACGACCGACGACGTCGTCGTCAGCGCGCCGGTGCCGCCCGGGACGGCCGGGAACAGCGGCATGGTGTCCAGCAGCGAGCTGACCAGGCTCTTGACGTCGAGGGCGCTGTTCTTCGAGCCGGAGATCAGGGTGTGCGAGGTCGGCACGTACTCCCCGGACGGCTTCGCGCCGTCGCCGGCGCCGTCGCCCTTGAAGGAGGGCTTGTCGAACGCGCCGCCGTTGCCGACGCCGAGGGACACCGGCAGCGCTGCCGCGCCCAGCCGGTCGGCGTTGAGCAGCTGCTCCTGCAGCGGCACGACGACCGCGTCGACCGGCTCGACGAGCGTCCCGGTCGTGGCGGTCGCGCCGCCGAGGGCGGTGCACAGCGGCGCGGCGGCGTCGCTCAGGCCGAGCAGGGCCAGCGTGCCGCCGAGCAGCGAGCCGCTGCCGAGCAGGGGGGAGTCGGCGGGCAGCAGCGTCTTGAGGCTGCCGCACGCGGGCATCGCGCCGGCGACCTGGACGCGCGGCACGGCGCCGAGCGAGACGCCGCTGACGTCGGTGGGCACACCGACGAACCCGACGCTGACCTTCTTGCTGTCGACCTTGACGCCGTGGTCGATCGCCTTGGCGCTGCCGCTGCCGGTGTACCGGTAGAGGTTGGTCATCTCGGCGCTGACGCTGAACCCGGCCTCCGGCGACAGCCAGGAGCTGTCCTGCACACGGGTCTGGAACGGCGCACCGGAGGTGCCCGAGCCGAGGTCGAGCCCGGTCAGGGTGGCACCGGCCAGGTCCTCGACGTAGAACTGGCGGCTGCCGAGCTCGGACCGGGCGGACACGTCGATGGACGAGCTGTCCTGTGCTGCGGCGCCGGTGGCGGCGATGAGCACTGCGCCGGCCGCGGCCGTGCCGACGAGGAGCCGACGGTTGTGGGACATGAGGATCTCCTTGGAAGGGGGACGTGCGTCAGACGGGGCGGACTCGGGTCAGGTGGACGAGGTGGGCCCCGACGAGCAGGACCAGCAGGGCGACGGCCAGGAGCACGCCGAGCTCTGCACCGGTGTGCGCCAGCCCGCCGGGCGGACTGCCCGGCGTTCCGGTTGCTGTGGTCGTGACGGGCGTCCCGACCGGTACCGCCGGCTGCCCGGCGGGCGGCACGACAGCGGTGACCTGAGCCCCGGAGCTGCCGGCCGCGCTGCCGGTGACGGCGTCGGCGACCGGGGTCGAGGACGCGGTTGCCGCGCCCTCGACCGGACGGTCGGGAGCGTGCACGAGCGGCGGGTGCGGGACGGAGGTCACCCCGCTGTTCTCGGGCCGGCCACCGGCCGCGCGCATAGCCGGACCGGATGATGTGCCGTAGTCAGTTGGGAGTGGACACACCCGTCCGGGCGAGCGCTGCTGCGCCGTGCGGCGCTACTCGATCCAGCCGCGGCGCATCGCCAGCGCGACGGTCGCCGTCCGGTCGCGTGTCCCCAGCTTGGCGTACACGCGGTCGAGGTGCGTCTTGACGGTCGCCGGCGCGACGCCGAGGTGCGAGGCGGCGTCAGGGTTGCTCATGCCGCTCGCGACGCAGCCCAGGACCGCGAGCTCGCGGGGGCTGAGCGGGTTGGCGGTCTCGCCGAGGATGGCCAGGGTCTCGCGCATGGACCGGGTGACCGAGTGCGCGCCGACGAGCCCGGCGAGGTCGCGAACGCTCTCGTCGGCCTTGCCGCCGACGAGGATCCGGACCTGCGGGTGGGCGGACCGCAGCCCGCGCAGCACCTGGCGCGCCAGGGGCACCGACGACAGGTCGTGCAGCCCGACGCACACCGCCACCGGGTCGTCGAGCCCCGCGACGACGTCCGCGACGTCCTCCAGGCCGATCCGGGGCGAGGCCACGACCGAGAACCCGGCGTCCTCGAGCACGTGCGTGAGGGCCGCGACGCCGAGCACCCAGCGCTTGCCGCCGGAGACCACGAGCAGCACCTGACCGCGCGCTCCGGACGGCGTCCGCGGGGCGAGCCTGGCGACCAGGTCGCGCACGGACTCCTGGACCTCGAACGAGCGCAGGTGCTCCTCGGGGGTGCTCGCGTACTGCGGGAGGTCGGCGGTCGCCGTCTCGAGCAGCACCTCGTAGACCTCGACCAGCGAGGTGCCGGTGGACCGCAGCCAGACGGCGGCGGCCTCGACCCGGCTGCGGTCGCGTTCCCGGAAGGCGTCCCGCAGCTCGGCGGTGACGGCCTCCCGTGCTCGGTCCAGGGTGCTCACGCGGGAATGTCTACCGTCCCGGCAGGGGGCGACCGCCCGGCGCTCAGTAGACGAGCGCCTGCGCGCCGTCCTCGAGCGCCTCGGCGACGAAGACGGCGGCGCCGGCCAGCCGCACGCCGGGCAGGACGTCGGCCTCGGCGATGCCGCGCCGCGCGGCGCACTGCGTGCACAGCGTCAGCGTGCCGCCGGCGAGGACGGCGTCGCGCAGCTCGTGCAGCGGCGCGCTGTGCGGGAGCTCGAAGGCCTCGGCGCGGCCCGGGACGGCGAACCAGGCGGCCTCGCCGGTCAGCCAGAGCGAGACCGGGACGCCGGACGCCGCGGCGACGGCACTGACCGTGAAGGCCTGCGCGCAGCGCTCGGGGGCGTCGCTGCCGGCAGTGACCTTCACGACGAGTCGGGTGGGCATGCAGTCCAGTGTGTCCTGGGTAGGCTCGTCAGGGATCAGCCGCCACGAAGGAAGGGACCGCACGTGCTCGAGGTCTTCTACACCGGGCTGCTGGTCGCGGTCTTCCTGTTCGTGACGTGGTTCGCCGTCTACGTCGTCTACAAGCTGTACGAGGGCCAGAAGTAGGCCGCTTCAGCCCGGCGGCCGTCCTGCCGACAGCAGGAGCATGTCGACGGCCGTGTGGCACGAGCTCGGACCCGCTGGGGGCTCCTGCACCGTCTGCGGCACGTCCGGGCGGCTGAGGCTCGGTGAGGCCCGCTCCCGGCTGAGCGTGCTCGAGCGGGTGCGCCGGGAGCCGTGCTCCCCGCCGGCGCGCTTCGTGGTGTGCGGCGGCTGCGGCTGGCGCTGGTCGGTGCGTGCCCACGACCTGGGCGTCGAGGGCGTCCGCCGCCGTCGGCGCGAGACGTCGGTCCCGCCGGACGCGCGGGCCGGGTCCGGCGAGCCGGTGGTGTCCGCCGCGCCGGTGGTGTCCGCGACTCCGGTCGTGTCCACCTCGCCGGTCGAGGCCCCCTCATCGGTCGAGCCCGACGGGCTGCCGGAGGACCGCCGCTGCGCGGCGGCCGGCCCGCGGTCGGCGAGCCGGACGGTCCTGCCTGCGCCCCGCGGCGAGCGCCGCTTCGGGCGCGACTGGACCTACCCCACCGACTGACGGGCCGTCTTCCGGCCACTTCGGCACCGGCTCTGGCACACTCCGCCGCGTGGACGCCGAGCAGAACGACCTCGAGCGTCGGCGCGCCGAGTGGGAGCGCCGACAGCGCAAGCTCCGTCGCGCGCAGGACATCGGCCTCGTGGTGCTGACGCTGGGCGTCCTGCTGCTCGCCTACGTGGCGCTGGTCGCCAGCGGACGCTGACGCCGGGCATGGCCACCGACCGGGGAACGCCCGAGCCCGCCGGCAGCGAGCCGTCCTGGTGGGACGCCGTGTCCGAGGAGTCCGGCGACCCGGCGCCCCGTGCGGCGCGCAAGCCGTCGCGGCGGTGGTGGGGGCGGCCCGCAGCCGCGGATCGACCCGTGCCCGGCTCCTCGCCCGGTCAGGACGAGCCGGTCGAGCCACCCCGTCGTCGGCCCCGGACTGCGCCGCCGGTCGTGCCGCGGGCGGCGCGGACTGCCGCTGCCTCCGGGCCGCCGTCGGACCCGGCCGATGCCGGAGGGCAGGACGCGCCGCAGGACGTGCCCGGCCGGCCCGCGGCGGCTCATGACGCTGCGCCGTCGGGCTCGGCCGACGCCGGAGGGCAGGACGCGCCGCAGGACGTGCCTCGCCCGCCCGCGGCGGCTCATGACGCTGCGCCGTCAGGCCCGGTC
>DATLGD010000199.1:0-7146 GCA_035540755.1 Mycobacteriales bacterium
GAGACGCACTGGGGGGCAACCCTTCGTGTCCGTGTTCCCCGGGCCTGGGGTGACAGGCCCGAGATGACAGGCTCGTGCAGTCGTGTTCGTGAACTGTAAGGGCCGGTGCCGGGGCAGGTCATCGGCTGTGGTCACAAGAACGAGCCGACGATATGGGGGTGACGCACGGAAGAAGCGGGCATAGGACCCCTTCGGCCCGCGAATCCGGACGAGTCGTCACCGTTCGTCACCAGTTCGTGACGCCCCCTTGCGCTGACCGGCGCAACGGTGTCCGCCTCGGCGCAGGGCTGTCCGGCGGTGCACGCCCGGTTCACGCCGCCGCGCCGAGCGCGGGCGCGCCGGGTCCAGCTAGCCGGCGGCCCGCCGGCGACGGGCCACCTCGGCCAGGGCGACGGCCGCGGCGATGCCGGCGTTCAGCGATTCGGTGCCGCCGGCCATCGGGATCGAGACGGTGACGTCGCAGGTCTGCTCCACGAGGCGACCGAGCCCGCCCCCCTCCGAGCCGACCACGAGCACGAGCGGCTCCGTGGCCAGCTCCAGCTCGTCGAGGCGAATCGAGCCCTCGGCGGCGAGGCCGGCGACGAACAGCCCGGCGGCCCGGTAGTCCTTGAGCGTGCGCACGAGGTTGGTGCAGCGGGCCACGGGCAGCCGGGCCGCGGCACCCGCCGAGGTGCGCCAGGCGGCCGCGGTCATGCCGGCGGAGCGGCGCTCGGGCAGCAGCACGCCCTGCGCTCCGAAGGCCGCCGCCGAGCGGACCACGGCGCCCAGGTTGCGGGGATCGGTGACGCCGTCGAGCGCGACGAGCAGCGGCACCGGCGCGGCGAGCGCGGTCTTCAGCAGGTCATCGGGGTGGGCGTGCTCGTAAGGGGGGACCTGCAGGGCCAGCCCCTGGTGCATCCCGCGGTCGGTGAGCCGGTCGAGCTCGGCGCGGCTCACCTCGAGCAGCGACACCCGCGCCTTGCCGGCCAGCGCGACGGCCTCGCTCACGCGCTCGTCGACGTCGACGCCCATCGCCACGTAGAGCGCGGAGGCGGGGACCCTCGCGCGCAGCGCCTCGACGACAGGGTTGCGGCCGAGCACCAGCTCGGGCGCGTCCGGGCTCGGGCGCCGCGCCCCGCGCGGGCCGCCGCCGGAGCGGCTGCCGCCCCTGCTGTCGGAGCGGCCCGGCGACGTCGCGGCGCGCTTGGCGGCGGCCGCGGCCCGGCGCGCGGCGGGATGCCCCTTGCGGGCCTCGGCCGGCGGGGTGGGCTTGCGGCCCTCGAGCCCCTGCTTGCGCTGGCCGCCCGAGCCGATCGGCGCGCCCTTGCGGTGCGAGCCGGGCTTGGCCGCCCGGCCGCCCTGTCCGCCCTTGGCCACGCCGGCGCCGCCACGAGCGCCGCCGGCCTTCTTGCGCGGTGCGCCGCTCATGCGGTTCCTCCGGGATCGAGCCGCCAGCGGACGCCGGTCGGGATGTCCTCCAGCACGACGCCGACGGCGGCGAGCCGGTCGCGCACGGCGTCGGCCGCCGCCCAGTCCTTGCGGGCGCGGGCCTCCGCCCGGGCCTCGACGGCGATGCCGACCAGCGCGTCGACGACCGGCGTCAGGTCGGCGGCGGCGGGCGGCCACTGCGCGACAGGGTCCAGACCGAGCACGCGGAGCATCCGCCGGACGTCGGCGAGCGCCGCGGCCAGGGCCGGGCGGTCACCCTCGGCGAGCAGCCCGTTGCCCAGGCGCACGGTGGCGTGCAGCACGGCGAGCGCCTGCGGCACGGCGAGGTCGTCGTCGAGCGCAGCAGCGAAGTCGTCCCAGACCGGGCTGGGCGCGTCGTCGTGGCTGCCGGCGTCGGTGTCCGCCAGATCGCCGACGGCGGCACCGGCGTTGCGGACGAACGTCTCGACCCGCTCGTACGCGGCCGCTCCGTCGGCGACCGCCTGCGGCGACCACTCGAGGGCCGACCGGTAGTGCGCGGCGCCGAGGACGTAGCGCAGCACCTGCGGGCGCACGGTGCGCAGCACGTCCTCCACCGTGGTGCTGTTGCCGAGGCTCTTGCTCATCTTCTCGCCGGAGCCGCCGGCGACCGTCACCAGGCCGTGGTGCAGCCAGTGCCGGGCGAACGGGTGCCCGGCCGAGACCGACTGCGCCACCTCGTTCTCGTGGTGCGGGAAGACGAGGTCGAGCCCGCCGGCGTGCAGGTCGAACTCCTCCCCGAGGTGGTCGACCGCCATCGCCGAGCACTCGATGTGCCAGCCCGGGCGGCCCGGGCCCCAGGGCGAGGGCCAGGACGGCTCGCCGGGCTTGCCGGCCTTCCACAGCGCGAAGTCGAGCGGGTCGCGCTTGGCTCCGCTGTGCCCGTGACCGACCGCCTTCTCGGTGGCCCGCAGCGCGTCGGGGTCCTGCCCGGACAGCGCGCCGTACTCCGGCACGGTGCGCACCGACAGGTAGACGTCGCCGTCGCTCTCGTAGGCCGCCCCCTTGCTGATGATCGTCTCGATGAGGGCGACGATGCTCGGCACCGAGCCGGTGACGCGCGGTGTGGCGGTGGGCGGCAGCACCTGCACGGCGTCGTAGGCGCGCTCGAAGGCCCGCTCCTGCCGCGTGGCGAGCGCCCACCACGGCTCGTCGGCGTGCGCGGCGTCGTGAATGATCTTGTCGTCGACGTCGGTGACGTTGCGGACCCAGGTGACCGCGAGCCCCTTCTCGCGGAGCCACCGGTGCAGGACGTCGAGCGCGACCGCGCTGCGCAGGTGCCCGACGTGCGGCGCGGCCTGCACGGTCGGCCCGCAGACGTAGACGCCGACCCGTCCCTCGTGCAGCGGGGTGAGCGCTCGTACGGCCCGGGTCCGGGTGTCGTACAGCCGCAGGGTCATCTCTGCGAGGCTACCGGCGCGCGACCAGCGCGGTGGCCATCGCCGCCCTGCCCTCCCCGCGGCCGGTCAGCCCGAGCCCGTCGGTGGTGGTGGCGCCCACCGACACGGGCGCGCCGCCGAGGGCTGCGGACAGCGCCGCCTCCGCCTCGGCCCGGCGGGGACCGACCTTGGGGCGGTTGCCGACGACCTGCACGGCCACGTTGCCGATCGCCCAGCCGGCGTCGGCCAGCAGCCGGGCCACCTCGGCGAGCAGCTGCGCCCCCGACGCGCCGGACCACTCGGGGCGGTCGGTGCCGAACACCGCGCCGAGGTCGCCGAGCCCGGCCGCCGAGAGCAGGGCGTCGCAGGCGGCATGCGCCGCGACGTCGCCGTCGGAGTGCCCGGCGCAGCCGTCGTCGTCCTCGAACAGCAGGCCGGCCACCCAGCACGGCCGGCCGGCCTCGACCGGGTGCACGTCGACGCCGACGCCGACCCGCACCGCCTCAGCCGCGGACATGCAGCACCGCCTCGGCCAGCACGAGGTCCAGCGGACGCGTCACCTTGAAGCCCTCCTCGCTGCCGGGGACCGTGCGGACCGGCACGCCCAGCGCCTCCACCATCGAGGCGTCGTCGGTGGCGCCCGCGAGACCGGCACCGTGGGCGCGCTCGAGCACCGCGCGGACGAAGCCCTGCGGAGTCTGCACCGCCCGCAGGTCGGCGCGGGGCACGGTGGCGACGACGTCGCCGGTGTCGTCGACCTGCTTCACCGTGTCGGCCACCGGCAGCACCGGCACGACCGCCTCGGCTCCGCCGCGCAACGCGGCGACCACCCGCTCGACCACCTCGACCGGTACCAGGCAGCGCGCGGCGTCGTGCACGAGCACGAGCTCGGCGTCCGGCGGCAGCGCGGCCAGTGCGGCAGCCACCGAGTCCGATCGCTCCGCGCCCCCGGCCACGACGACGACGTCCAGGTCGGCCAGCATCGCGCGGACGGCGTCGAGGTCGTCGGCGGGCGCAGCGACGACCACCGGTCCCACCGACGGCGCGGCGCGCAGCCCGCGCACGGCGTGCAGCAGCAGCGGCTCGCCGGCCAGCAGGCGGAGGGCCTTGGGGGAACCCGACCCGAGCCGCTCCCCGCGCCCGGCGGCCGGGACGAGGACGGCGACGCTCACCGGGCCAGTGTGGCCGAGCCGCTCCGTGCCGGCGGCGCCAGGGCCGGCGGTGTCAGGCCGGTGGGGCCACCGGCCCGGGCACGGGCCGGGCCGCACGACGGGGGCGGACCGGTGCCGCAGCACCGGCGGGCGGGGGCGGCGACGTCTCCACCGCGGGGCGCCCGAACACCAGCCGGCCGTTCGCGGTCGTGAGCACGCTCGTGACGCGGACGGGCACCTCGCCGCCGACCAGCGCCCGGGCCCGCTCGACGACGACCATCGAGCCGTCGTCGAGGTAGCCGACCGCCTGGCCGGGCTCCCTGCCGGCCTTGAGCAGCAGCACGGGCACGTCGTCGCCGGCGGCCACCGGCGGCCGCAGCGCGAGGGCCAGCGCGTGCAGGTTGAGCACCCGCACGCCGGCGAGCGCGGCGGCCCGGGCCAGGTTGGTGTCGAGGGTCAGCAGCGCCGCGGCGCCGTCCAGGCAGATCCGCACCAGCTTGGCGTCCACCTCGGGCACACCCGGGACCTCGAGGTCGAGCACCTCGAGATCGACGCCGGGCTCGCGCTGAAGCGCCTCCAGGACCTCCAGCCCGCGGCGGCCCTTCGCGCGGCGCAGGTCGTCGCCGGCGTCGGCCAGGCCCTGCAGCTCGGCGAGCACCGGGGTGGGGACGAGCATCCGCCCGTGCAGGAAGCCGGCGCGCACGACGTCGAGCACCCGGCCGTCGATCGCCACGGACGAGTCGACGACGCGCGGCAGCGAGGCGGCGGGGGCCGGCCGCCGGGACAGCCCGGCCCGGTCGCCGAACAGGGCGAGCACGCCGTCGCGCTTGCTGGCCCCGACGTGGAAGCCGACGTAGCCGCAGGCCACGACGGCGAAGCCGAACAGCGGGAAGGCGAGGTAGGCCTGCGGCAGGAAGAACACCGGCCAGGCCACGCCGGCGCCGAGCAGCACGCCGCCGACCAGGCCGAGGGCGCCCGCGACCAGCTGCTCGGCCGACACGTCGCGCAGCGAGGTGCGGGCGACCTCGGCCGTCTGCCCGGCCCGCCGGCCGAGGACGCCGCCGAGCACGTAGCCGAACCCCGACCCGAGCACGAGCCCCACCGCGGTGCCGTTGAGGGCCCCGAGCACCGGCCGCGAGGGATCGACGGCGGCGCCGACCTGGTAACCGGCCCCGGCGAAGAAGACGACGACGAGCAGGCGCAGCACCTCGAGCACCGCCGGCGGCGTGCGCGGGCGGCGGGACGCGGCGCTCGGGGCCGTCGACGCGCCGGTGGCGGCCTGGTCCGAGGTCATGGGCAGTGCATCGGCAGGTCGCAGGCGCAACACGAGCCGGCCACGCGACGCCGCGGGATCAGGGTGCAGGCCGCGCGCGGGGGTCTCGGGGTGCACCGTGATCACCCGGATCGCCGACTCTCCCGCAACGGCCGCGGCCGCCGTCCCCGGAGAGGGCGGCGGCCGCGAGCGGTCGGACCGGACTGGCTGGAACCGGGTCAGGAGGCGAGGACCTCGTCGAGGATGGCCTCGGCCTTGTCCTCGTTGGTGCCCTCGGCCAGCGCGAGCTCGCTGACGAGGATCTGGCGTGCCTTGGAGAGCATCCGCTTCTCCCCGGCCGACAGCCCCCGCTCCTTGTCGCGGCGCCAGAGGTCGCGCACGACCTCGCCGACCTTGTTGATGTCGCCGGAGGCCAGCTTCTCGAGGTTGGCCTTGTAGCGCCGCGACCAGTTGGTCGGCTCCTCGACCGCCGGAGCGCGCAGGACCTCGAAGACCTTGTCGAGGCCGGCCTGGCCGACGACGTCACGGACGCCGACGATCTCGGCGTTGTCCGCCGGGACCCGGACGGTCAGGTCGCCCTGGGCGACCTTGAGGACCAGGTAGATGCGCTCCTCGCCCTTGATGGTGCGGGTCTCGATGGCCTCGATGAGCGCGGCCCCGTGGTGCGGGTAGACGACGGTCTCGCCGACTGCGAACGTCATGTGGTTGTAGCCCCTCTCGCCAGGAGCCAGAGTACCACCGCTCGGCGGCCGCAGCCGCGGCTCGCGGGAACATCACCGCAGGTCAGAGGGCATTGGGCCGCCGACAGGGGTCTTGACAGATCCACTGTCGGGATGCATGCACCCCCTCGCGGCGCCCCGGTCAGCGGGCCCGGAGGAGGGCGGCGTAGAGGGTCAGACCGGGCCCGAACGCCATCGCCACGACCGCGCTGCCGGGTGGCAGGTCGCGGGTCTGCTGCAGCCGCTCGAGCACCAGCAGCACGGTCGCGCTCGAGCAGTTGCCGACGTCGCGCAGGACGTCGTACGACGCCGTCAGGTGCTGCTCCTCGAGGTCCAGGACCTCGCCGACCACCTCGACGATCTTGCGGCCGCCGGGGTGGATCGCCCACCCGCCGACCTCCTCGACGGCCAGGCCGTTGCGGCCGAGCAGCTCCTCGACCACGGGCCGGGCGTGCTGGGCGAGCACGTCCGGGACGGCCGGTGACAGACCCATCTTGAAGCCCAGGTCGGTGACGTCCCAGGTCATGTGCGAGGTGGTGGAGACGTCGGTGCGGGCGACGACGTCGACGAGCTCCAGGCCGGCGACCGACTGCTCCTGCCCCGGCTCGAGGACGACGGCGGCGGCGGCGTCGCTGAACAGCGCGTGCGCCACCATCTGCTGCAGGTCCTCGGAGGTGGGCTCGGCGCTGCGGCCGGTCTCGGTGCTGGGCTGCACGTGCAGGCTGGTCAGCTCGAGGCAGAGCATGACGGCGGGGCGGCCGCGGGCGGCGACGAAGTCGGCGGTGGCGCCCAGGCCCGGCAGGGCGGCGTAGCAGCCCATGTGCCCGACGTGCAGCCGCTGCACGGAGTCGGTCATGCCGAGGTCGCGGGCGAGCAGGATGTCGAGGCCGGGCGTCGCGTACCCGGTGCAGGAGACGACGGTGAACAGCCCGACGTCGGACGCTGCGAGACCGGCGTCGTCGAGCGCGCCGGCGACCGCCTCCTTGCCCAGCGGCAGCGCCTCGGAGACGAAGCGCTGCATGCGGGCCCCCGTGCCCCAGCTCGAGATGTCCTCGCTGGTGGGGTCGACGACGCCGCGCCGGGTCGAGATGGCCGAGTGCTCCCACACCTTGCGGGCCAGGCGGGCGTCGGCGTAGTGGTCCTTGAAGTAGCCGTCCCAGAGCGCCTGCTGGTCCTGT
>DATLGD010000200.1:0-13709 GCA_035540755.1 Mycobacteriales bacterium
GCGTCGGAGAAGCCGATGATGACCTCGAGCGACGAGGCCGCACCGATGACGATGAACAGCAGGAAGACGACCTTGTAGACGGTGTCGGCGACCTTGCTCTCGTTGAACAGGTACGCGGTGGCCTTCGCCCCGTAGTAGCTCCAGGCGAGCTGGGTCGAGAAGGCGAACAGCACCACGGCGACCGCGAGCGCGTTCGGGAACCACGGCAGCACCGTCTCGAAGGCGTCCGAGGTCAGCTGCACGCCCTCCGTGCCCGCCTGGGTGAACGCGCCGGTGACGATGATGGTCAGCGCCGTCATCGTGCAGATGACGACCGTGTCGATGAACGGCTCGAGCAGCGCGACGTAGCCCTCGGTGACCGGGCGGTTGGTGCGCACGGCGGAGTGCGCGATGGCCGCGGAGCCCAGCCCCGCCTCGTTCGAGAACGCCGCTCGCTGGATGCCGGTGATGAGCACGCCGACGATGCCGCCGGCGACGCCGTCGGGCGAGAACGCGCCCTCGACGATCATGCGGAAGGCCTCGGGGATGGCGCCGAAGTTCGCGCCGAGCACGATGAAGCAGCACAGGACGTAGAAGACCGCCATGAACGGCACCAGCTTGCCGGTGACCCGGGCGATGCGCTTGATGCCGCCGATGATGACGAGGCCGACGGCGGTCGCGAGCACGATCCCGAACACGACGCCGGCGGCACCACCGCCCAGGAACCCCTCCTCGCCACCGGTGACGTTCCGCATCTGCGAGAACGCCTGGTTGGCCTGGAAGGCGTTGCCCCCGCCGAGCGAGCCGATGATGCAGAAGACGGCGAAGGCGACCGCGAGCACCTTGCCGAGGGCGGCCATGCCCTGCTCGGCCAGCCCGCGGGACAGGTAGAACATCGGGCCGCCGGAGACCGTGCCGTCGGCGTTCTCGCGGCGGTACTTCACGCCGAGGGTGCACTCGGCGAACTTCGTCGACATCGACAGCAGGCCGGCCAGGATCATCCAGAACGTCGCGCCCGGACCGCCGATCGTGATGGCGACGGCGACGCCGGCGATGTTGCCCAGCCCGACCGTGCCGGAGACGGCTGTGGCGAGCGCCTGGAAGTGCGACACCTCGCCGACCTCGTCGGGCGCGGTGTACTCGCCCTTGACCAGCTGCACGGAGTGCTTGACGCCGCGCACGTTGATGAACCCGAAGTAGACGGTGAAGAAGATGGCCGCGATCGCGAGCCAGGCGACGACCAGCGGGAACGTCGCACCGGCGATGGTCACCTCGTAGAAGATGACCGCCTGCACGGCGTCGGACACGGTGGTGAAGGCGTCGTTGACCCTCTGGTCGAGCCCGCCCTCCTGGGCCAGCAGGTCGCGCGTCACGGGACCACCGTCACCGGGACGGACGAGATCTGGATGAGGTTGCCCGGCGTCGAGCCGAACAGCATCGACTTGACCTTGCTCTGCCCGCGTCGGCCGACGACGACGTGCAGCGCCCCGCGCTCACCGGCGAGCTGGCAGAGCGTCTCGGCCGGGTGGCCGTGGCGCACCACGCCTTCGACGGCGTCGCAGCCCCTCTCCTTCAGCGCCGCGACCAGCGGGTCGACGATGTGCTCCTGCGCGGACCTCGCCTCCTGCTCCTTGGCCACGTGGCGGCGCTCGTTCTCCTCCGCGGTCTGGATGCTGTACGCCGACCACGGCACCACGTAGGCGACGACGATCGAGGCGTCCGGCTCGCCGATGTGGTCGACGGCGAAGTGCGCGGCGCGCGTTCCTGCCTCGCTCCCGTCGACACCGACGATGACGACTTCTGGCACGGGTCCCTCCAAGTGTCGGCGCCGCGGGGACGCAGGGTGGAGCAGGGTCAGCTGCGGAGCACGCCGCGCACCGTGCGCACGACGACGGACATGGCGGCCAGGTCGAAGACCTCGCCGGCGGTGACCTCCTGGAGCCGCGCCTTCGCCGCGGCGACCGGGCGCTCGCGCTGCGAGACCCAGCTCTCGAGCCGCTGGTCGGCCGGGCCCGCCGAGGTCGTGCGCAGCGCGTCGGCGGTCAGGCCTGCCGTCGCGGCGTACAGCTCGTCGCGCAGCGCCGACCTGGCCAGCGCCTGCCACCGGTCGGTGCGCGGCAGGTCGGTGATGCGCTCGAGGTGGGTGTCGACGTCGAACAGCGCCGCCAGCGCGTAGTACAGCGGCGCCACGTCCTCCGGCGACTCGTCGGCGTCCTCGGCGAGGTCGACGACGTCCAGCAGCGGGAACGCGTGCAGCAGGCTGACCGAGCGCAGCGCCAGCTCGTGCGGGGCACCCTGCTCCTCGCGCCGGGCCACCCGCTCGTGCAGCGCCGTGTGCTGCGCGTCGCGCACCAGCTCCGGGACCAGCGGCAGCAGCGCCGCCACGGTCGGCCGGTAGCGCCGTACCTGGGCCGCCACGTCGAGCGCCTGCCGACCGGGCAGGAGCCTGCGCACCACGCGGTCCACCAGCCGCCGCGCCTCCAGGTGGAGCCCCGTCTGCACCGTGACCGGCACCGGCCGGGAGAGCTGGTCGACCGCCCGCCAGTGCGCGCGCATCCCGAACACCTCGGTGGCGACGCTGTACGCGCGCACCACCTGCTCCACCGGAGCCTCGGTCTCCTCCACCGCCCGGAACACGAAGCTCGTGCCGGCCAGGTTCACCATCTCGTTCACGACCGACGTCGCGATGATCTGGCGGCGCAGCGGGTGCTGCTGCACCGCGTCCGGGAAGCGCTCGCGCAGCTGCGTCGGGAAGTAGGCCAGCAGGTGCCGCTCGAACCAGGGCTCGCCCGGCAGGTCGGTCCCGAGCAGGTGCGCCTTGACGGTGTTCTTCGCGTAGGCGGTCAGCACCGCGAACTCCGGGGTGGTCAGCCCCGCGCCGGCCGCCGCCCTGGCGTCGAGCTCGGAGTCCGACGGCAGGAACTCGAGGTCGCGGTCCAGGGCTCCCTCTGCCTCCAGCTGGCGCAGGTAGCGCCGGTGCACGGGCAGCATGGAGCGGGCGTTGGCGCGGGCGTTGCCGAGCAGGACGTTCTGGCCCGCGTTGTCCCGCAGGACCAGCCGTGCCACCTCGTCGGTCATCTCGACGAGCAGCTCGTCCCGTCCGCTGCGGCTCAGCTCACCGGCCCTCACCAGCTGGTCGAGCAGCACCTTGATGTTGACCTCGTGGTCGGAGCAGTCGACGCCGGCGGAGTTGTCGATCGCGTCGGTGTTGACCCGCACGCCGGACTGCGCCGCCTCGATGCGCCCCAGCTGCGTCAGCCCGAGGTTGCCGCCCTCGCCGATCACCCTGCAGCGCAACTGGACCGCGTCGACGCGCACGGCGTCGTTCGCCTTGTCGCCGACGTCGGCCGAGCTCTCGCCGCTCGCCTTCACCCACGTGCCGATGCCGCCGTTCCACAGCAGGTCGACAGGTGCGCGCAGGCACGCCGTCAGCAGCTCGGCCGGGGTCAGCCGCGTGCAGCTCTCGGGCAGCCCGAGCCGCGCGCGCACCTGCGGTGTGACGGGCACCGACTTGGCGCTGCGCGAGTGCACCCCGCCGCCCTCGGACAGCAGCGCGGTGTCGTAGTCCAGCCACGACGAGCGCTCCAGGGCGAACAGCCGCTCGCGCTCGGCGAACGACGTCGCGGGGTCGGGGTCCGGGTCGAGGAAGATGTGCCGGTGGTCGAAGGCAGCCACCAGCTTGAGGCTGCGCGACAGCAGCATGCCGTTGCCGAAGACGTCGCCCGACATGTCGCCGATGCCCACGACGGTGATCTCGTCGACCTGCGGGTCGACGCCGAGCTCGTGGAAGTGCCGCTGCACCGAGACCCAGGCGCCGCGCGCGGTGATGCCCATCGCCTTGTGGTCGTAGCCGACGGACCCACCGGAGGCGAAGGCGTCTCCCAGCCAGAACCCGTACTCGGCGGCGACCTCGTTGGCGATGTCCGAGAACGTGGCGGTGCCCTTGTCGGCGGCCACCACCAGGTAGGTGTCGTCGTCGTCGCGGCGCACGACACCGGGCGGCGGCACGACCTGCCCGTCGACCAGGTTGTCGGTGACGTCGAGCAGCCCGCGGATGAACGTGCGGTAGCACTCGACGCCCTCCGCCATCCACTGCTCGCGACCCTCGGCCGGGTCCGGCAGCCGCTTGGCGAGGAAGCCTCCCTTGGCGCCCACCGGCACGATGACGGCGTTCTTCACCGCCTGCGCCTTGACCAGCCCGAGGACCTCGGTGCGGAAGTCCTCGCGGCGGTCCGACCAGCGCAGGCCGCCGCGGGCCACCGCACCGAACCGCAGGTGCACCCCCTCGACCCGGGGCGAGTACACCCAGACCTCCCGCTCCGGCCGCGGGAAGGGCAGGCCGGGGATGCTCGCCGGTCGCAGCTTGAGCGACAGGCAGGCGGCGCCGCCGTTCTCACCCGGGCGGTAGTGGTTGGTGCGCGTGGTGGCGAGGACGGCCGACAGGAACGACCGCAGGATGCGGTCCTCGTCGAGGCTGGGGATCTCCTCCAGGGCCTCCTCGAGCTCGGCCACGAGGGCCTCGCAGCGCCGGGAGCGGTCGGTGTCCTGGTCCGGGGCGAACTGCGACTCGAACAGCCCGACGAGCAGCCGCGCCACGCCGGCGTGCGTGCTCAGGCACTCCTCGACGTACGACGGCGTGAAGCTCCACCCGCCCTGCCGCAGGTACTTCGCGTAGGCCCGCAGGACAGCGACCTGACGGCTGGTCAGGCCGCCGCGCAGGACCAGCGCGTTCAGGCCGTCGCTCTCGACCCGCCCGGCCCACACCGCGGCGAAGGTCTCCTGGAAGAGCTCGGCGAGGCCCTGCCCGTCCCGGTGCAGCTCCCCCGCCGCGTGCAGGCCGAAGTCGTAGACGTGCGCGTGCGCGCCCGCCAGGCGGTAGGGACGGGAGTCGACCACCTCGACCGCCATGTCCTGCAGGACGGGCAGCACGGCCGTCAGCGGCAGCGACTGCCGGCTGTACACCTTGAAGCGGAGCTCTCCCGGGGCGTCCTCGTAAAGGTGCATCCCCAGGCCGTCGTCGCCCAGGCCGACGACGCGCCGGAGGTCGGCCACCCCGGTCGAGGCCGGGTAGTCGGCCTTGTACGCCTCGGGGAACGGGTCGGGCAGCTCCTTCGCGAGCCGGGCGGCCTCGTCGTCACCGAGGGCGTCGCGCAGGAGCTCCGCGAACTCGTCGTCCCACGACCGGGCGACCGCCGCCAGGCGCTGCTCGAGCTCCTGCGGGTCGACGTCGGACAGCGTGCGTCCCGACCCGGCGCGTGCCACGAAGTGCACTCGGGCGAGCACCGACTCGGTCAGCCGGACCGAGTACTCGACGTCGACGGCCGAGAGAGCCTCGGTGAGGACCCGCTGCATGCGCAGGCGCACCTGGCTCGAGTAGCGGTCGCGCGGGAGGTAGACCAGGCACGACATGTAGGAGGCGTCCTCGTCACGGCGCAGGAACAGCCGGAGCCGCCGTCGCTCCTTGAGGTGCATGACCGCCTGCGCCACCCGGTGCAGGTCGTCGACACCCGCCTGGAACAGCTCGTCCCGGGGATAGGTCTCGAGGATGTCGAGCAGCTCCCGCCCGGAGTGGCTCACCGACGAGAACCCGGAGCGGCGCAGGACCGCCCGGGCCTTCTGCCGGACGACGGGCACGCGGTGGATGCTCTCGGTGTAGGCCGCGGCGGCGAACAGCCCGACGAGCCGGTGCTCGCCCACGACGGCGCCGGAGGCGTCGAACCGGCGCAGCGCGATGCTGTCCAGGTAGGCCGGCCGGTGCACGGTCGACGTCGTCGGTGCCTTGCTCACCACGAGCAGCCGGGCCCGCCCGTCGCCGAGCAGCCGCTGGGGAGCGGAGCCGACCGGCCCGTCGGGTCCGGCCCCGTGCAGGCGCAGCAGGCCCAGCGTCGACCCCTCCACCACCTCGACCCGGCGGCTTCCGTCGCGCTCGACCAGCGCGTACTCGGCGTAGCCGAGCAGGGTGGCGTGGTCCTCGGCCAGCCAGCGCAGCAGCTCGGCGGCCTCCTCGGCCTCGGGCCGCGGGACCCCTGCAGGGGGCTCGGCGAGCAGCGAGTCGGCCAGCTGCGAGGCGGTCGCGGACATCGCCCCCCAGTCCTGCACCGCGGCGCGCACATCGGCGAGCACGGCCCGCAGGCCGGCCTCCACCGCTGCCAGCCGCTCCGGAGAGGTCTCCCGCTCGACCTCGACGTGCACCCACGACTCCGGGTCCCCGTCGTCCGGCTCGGCGCCCGTGAGCGAGCCGTCCGCGCCGCGCCGGACGGTCACGACCGGGTGCAGGACGAGGGTGATGGCGCAGCCCTGCCGCGCCAGCTCGGCGGTGATCGAGTCGACGAGGAACGGCATGTCCTCGCTGACCACCTCGACGACGGTGCCCCGGACCGTCCAGCCGTCGTCACCCCTGGTCGGGTTGTGCACGCGCACGGCGGCGGTGCCCGGCCGGCGCGACCGCGCGAGCTCCAGGTGCGACCGCGCCGCGCCGAGCACGGCGGCGGCGTCCCTGCCCTCGAGCTCGACCTCGTCCGCGTGCCGGTAGTACGACCGCAGGAGGGCGTGCACGTCGAAGCCGTGCAGCTGCGGCGGCGCGTGTCGCGCCGCCGCATCCAGCAGCTCCGTCGTACCCGTCGAGTGCTCCGCCAGCGTCAAGAAGGTTCCTCGCCTCGTCCGCGACCGCGTCCGGGAGGACTCTTGCGCGTCGGGCCGGAAATGGACAGCGCCCGGTCCGGTGGGTCGGCGGTTTCTGCCGGCCGGGCGCCGCGGCCGGCCCTCAGCCGAGGACGACGTCGCCGAGGTCGGCGGTCTCCCCGCGGTCGACGACGACCGCGCCGACCGGCGTGGAGCGGTCGCCGAGCACCGCCGACAGGCGCCACTGCTCGGTCTCGCCGCGCTCCTTGGCGATCGGCGTCGTGGACGGCGGCAGGTGCCAGGCGAAGGTCCCGTCCGCCGCGCTGGCGGAGGTCGCCCGGGACACCTCCGGGTACGGCGCGTTCCCGCCACCGGCGCCCAGCGGGATCGAGGTGGTGCGCTCGACCACCAGCTGCGCCGCGACGGGGTTGCCCTGAGCGTCGAGCAGCCGCCCGGCGAGGACCGAGTGCGTGGCGTACTCGACGTCGTGCTTGCGGGAGAGCTCGCGGTGCCGCGACGGGTCGGTCTTGTCGATCTCCGGCACACCGGCGTAGCGCACCCGCTGGAAGCGCGCCGTCTCTCCCAGCAGGAGAAAGCCCTCCCGGTTGAGGCGGTAGTGGTGCAGCGGGCCGTCGCCGCCGGCGTAGTCGGGGTGGAAGTTCGAGAGGCCGATCTCGAAGCAGTACGACAGCGAGCCGAGGGCGGCGTAGGCCCAGTCCGTCGTGGTGCCGGTGGTGACGTACAGGTCGAAGGAGTGGATGTTGCGGTAGCCGTTGGCGTCGCACATCTTGCGCCCGAGGTCGCGCATGAGGTCCTCGTCCGGGCTGTACCGCGCCGCGCCGCCCGAGTACCCCCACGGCCGCAGGACGAGACCGGTGTAGGTGTGGTTCGAGTTGACGGCGACCGGCTGCCGCGCGCGCAGCAGCTCGGCGACGTTGCGCGGCTCCGGCTCGCTGAGCGGCGCCGCGCCGCGGTAGGTCTGGTCGGCGTTGCTGCTCGAGGCGCCGCCACCGCCCCACCGGGCCGAGTAGTTGCGGTTGACGTCGACGCCGACCGCGGTCGGGTTGCGCTGCGCGACCGGAACCTGGAGCGCCTCCGTGACGCCCTGCCGGTTCTTGCGCCAGTAGTCGGCCTGACCCGACACGGCCAGCGCCAGGCTGCCGTAGTAGTTGCTCGTGGTCGGCGTCTGCCGCGACCAGCTGAAGCCGTCCGGGTTGACGACGGGCACCAGGATCGTGCGGGTCTCCCGGAAGAGCCCCGCGATGCGCTCGTCGTTGCCAGGGTTCTCGAGCAGCTCGAAGCCGAACATGATGGTGTTCTCGCCCGAGGGCCACTCCCGGGCGTGGTGCAGCCCGTCCATGTACCAGACCGGCCGGCCGTCGACGGCGTTGACGTTCTGGGCGATCTCGATCCCGAGGACGCTGCGGCCCTCCCTCGAGCGGTGCGGGAGCTGGAGGATCCGGGCGTCCTGCGGGTGCTGGGCCACCAGCGCCAGCAGATCGGCGTTGAACTCGTCCAGCGTGCGGTAGCCGCCGTTGTCGCCGGGGACGCCGCTGCGCACCGACGTCCGCTGGTCGGCGCGCTGCAGGGCCGCCGCGTCCCGGGCGACGACGTCGGACACGGTGATCTCGTAGCGGAGGTTCGCGGCCTCCAGCCGGGCGAGGTCGCCGGGCCACAGCAGGACCTCGTACGACCCGTCGGCGAAGACGTGGTGGGTGTCGTCGAAGGAGCTCAGCAGCGCGCCCTCGGCGCGGTCGCGCAGCCACACGCGGGCCAGGCTCAGCACGTCACCGGCACCGGCGGTGCGCGGCACGGGGGCACCGCCCAGCAGCGTGCTCGCCCCTGCCGGCCCGGCAAGGGCGGCGACCAGCGTCCCCGCGGTCGCGCCCTTGACGAGACCTCGCCGGGAGATGCCCTGTGCGCTGTCGACCATCGTGTTCTGCTCCTCCTGGAAAGCGGTGCGCCCTCGCGCCTCCGACGAGCAGTTCGACGCCCCACCCCCGGGCTCCTGCTGCGCCGGACCTCGTCGCACGATCGTCATGCGTGTCCGCCTCCGGACGGGTAGGGCGACGGGGTGACCTACTCGATCCTGGCGCGGGACGCCGAGACCGGTGAGCTCGGCGTCGCCACCCAGTCGCAGGCCTTCGCCGTCGGGAGCAGCGTGCCGTTCGCCCTGCCGGGGCACGGCGTCATCGCCAGCCAGTCGATGGGCGAGCCGATGTACGGCGAGATCGGCCTCGACCTGCTTCGCGGCGGCTTCACCGCCGAGGAGTCGCTCACGGCGCTGATCAGCGTCGACCCGCATCCCGACCGCAGGCAGGTCGGGATCGTCTGCCGCACAGGCGCTCTCGCCGTGCACACCGGCGAGGGATGTGTGGCTGCGGCCGGGCACCTGGTCGGGCAGGACTGCCTGGCGCTCGCCAACATGGTGGTCGGGCCCGCGGTGTGGGAGGCGATGGTCGACACGTTCGAGACCTCGTCCGGGCCGCTCGCCCAGCGCCTCCTCACCGCGCTGCACGCCGCGGAGGGCGCGGGCGGCGACTTCCGCGGACGCCGGTCCGCCGCGGTCATGGTCGTGCGCTCGACGACGACCGGCCGGCCCTGGCACGACACCGTGGTCGACCTGCGCGTCGACGACTCCCCCGACCCGGTGGGCGACCTCGACCGGCTGGTGGTCAAGCGCCGCCGGTACCAGGACGTCGTCCGCGCCTTCGGCCGCGCGCTCGACGGCGACGCCGTGATCGCCGACCGCGAGCTCGAGCTGCTGCGCCCGCAGGACCCGGAGGTCGAGCCCGACCAGCTGCTGTGGCGCGCCGTGGTGGCCGCGCTCGCCGGCCGGGAGGACGCCGCCCGGGCCATGCTGCGCGACCTGCAGAGCTGCGCGCCGGCCTTCCTCGAGGCCGCCCGGCGCTTCGGACCCGCCGGGCTCGTCCCGGCCGACCTGCTCGACCGCATCCTGCCGGAGGAGAGCCCTTGAGCCCGGACGTGCACGCCCTTCTGGACGACATCGCCGAGGAGGTCCGGCCGCTCGCCCGCGAGGGCGACGTCGCCGACTACATCCCGGCGCTGGCCGCCGAGGACCCCGACCGGTTCGCGCTCGTCACGTGCGACCTGGACGGCGCCGAGCACGCCACCGGCGACGCCGACGTGCCCTTCCCGATCCAGAGCATCAGCAAGGTGTTCGCCCTGACGCTGGCGCTGCAGCGCGTCGGCGAGGACCTGTTCGACCGGGTCGGCAAGGAGCCCTCGGGCGACCCGTTCAACTCCCTCGTGCAGCTCGAGCACGAGAAGGGGATCCCGCGCAACCCGATGATCAACGCGGGCGCGCTGGTGGTGTGCGACGTGCTGCTCGAGACCTGCGACGACCCGAAGGCGTCGATGGTCGAGCTCCTGTCGGACCTCACCGGCGACGAGGTCGGTCACGACCAGGAGGTGCTCGACGCCGAGGGGACCACCGGGCACCGCAACCAGGCCATGGCCTACCTGATGAGCGCGTTCGGCAACCTGCACTCCGGCGTCGAGGACGTCATGTCGGTCTACCTGCACCAGTGCGCGGTGCAGCTGTCCACCCGCGAGCTGGCCCGGGCGATCCGCTTCCTCGCGAACGACGGCGTCGACCCGCGCACCGGCCGGCGGGTGGTGGAGGAGGCGCTGGCCCGCCGCATCAACGCCGTCATGCTGACGACCGGCACCTACGACTCCGCCGGGCAGTTCGCCTACGAGGTCGGCATCCCGTGCAAGAGCGGGGTCGCCGGCGCGATCGTCGGCGACGCGCCGGGGCGCCTCGGGACCGCGGTCTGGTCGCCACCGCTGGACGCGTCCGGGAACTCGCGGGCCGGCCGCGCGGCGCTGCACCTGCTCGCCGAGCGCCTGGAGCTGTCGGTGTTCTGACCGGCCCGCCCGTAGTGTCGCTCCCCGTGCGATGGCGGGGCAGGGGCGACGGAGCGGGACGCTCCACCGACCTGCTCGGCCTGGCCGGCTACGCCGACGCGGAGGTCGTCGCCGTCGGCGGCTCGAGCACCGTGTGGCGAGCCCGCGAGACCGCCCTCGACCGGCTCGTCGCGGTGAAGGTGCTCGCCCTGCCGGTGCTCGACGACCGGCTGCGCCGCCGGTTCGAGCGCGAGCTCGCCGTCGCCGGGCGACTCAGCGACCACCCGCACGTGGTGACCACCTACGCCTCGGGCTTCACCGCGGACGGGCGCCCGTACGTCACCAGCGAGTGGTGCCCCGGCGGCTCGCTCGCCGCGCGCCTGGCCGAGCAGGGCACCAGACCGGCCGAGGAGGTGCTGCGCACCGGCGCGCGCCTCGCGACGGCGCTCGCCGCCGCGCACGCCGCGGGTGTCGTGCACCGCGACGTCAAGCCGCAGAACGTGCTCGTGACCGCCTACGGGGAGCCGGCTCTGGCCGACTTCGGCATCGCCGTGGTCGTGGCCGAGGGGACAGCCGCCACCGACGCGCTGACCCCGGTGCACGCCGCGCCGGAGGTGCTGCAGGGCGCGACGGCGACACCGGCCGCGGACGTCTGGGGGCTCGGTTCGACGCTGTGGACGCTGCTGGCCGGCGCGCCGCCGTTCGCCCCCCGGCCGGGCGAGGGCGTGCTGGCCGCGATGGTGCGCGTGCTCGAGGAGCCGTTGCCGGCGCTCCCGCCGGGCACGGCGCCCCCGCTGGCCGCCGCGCTGCAGCGGCTGCTCGACAAGGACCCTGCGGCGCGGCCACCGGCGGCCGAGGTCCCCGAGCTGCTGCACGACGTCGAGCGGCGGCTCTCGCTCGCCCCGACGACGACGACGTCGGCCCTGCCCGGCCCGGTGAGCGGCCGCCCGGCCGCGCCGGTCGTCGAGGAGGCGGCGACCCGGATCCGGCCGGACCGACCGCTGCCCGCCCCGGCGCCGGTGGCGCGCCGCCGCCGCTGGCCGTGGTACCTCGCCGGCGGGATCACCGCGGTCCTGGTGGCCCTGACGGTGCTCGGCGCGGTCACCGACGACCCGGCGCCGTCCCCGACGGCCGGCCCGGAGCCCTCGCCGACCACCGTCGCGCCGGCCGACGCCGCGCAGCCGCCGCAGGAGGTGCGGGTCGTCGCCGACGACGGCGAGCAGGTGGAGCTCGCCTGGACCGACACCAACGGCGGGGCGCTGCCCTACGTCGTCGACCCCGGCGACGGCCCGGTGCAGCCGGCGTCGCGCCCGGACGGCGCGACCGTCACCGGCCTCGACCCGGCGGCGCCGTACTGCTTCTCGGTCGGCACGGTGTTCCGCGCCGGCGCCGCTCCGCTCTACGTGGAGCCGGTGTGCGTGCGCGGCGGCGCCCCCGGCTGAGGCCCTCTCCGCCTGCGCCGCCCGCGGCGGACCTCACGTCGGACCCGCGCGTGCGCCGCCCAGGCCGCCTCGACCTGCTCAGGCCCCGGCGCGTCGGGACCGTAGGCGGCGAGGTCGGCCAGCCCGCCCACCACCGCCAGCGGCCGGGAGGCCGGCGCGGGGACGTCGGTCCGGGCCAGGACCTGCGCCGGGGTGCGCGCACGGTCGGCTCCGAGCGCGTCCAGCGTCTCGAGCCAGGCGCCGAGCACGGCCGCCCGCGGCTCGGCCCGCCGGCGCCGGCGACGACGCAGGGCGCGGTGCAGCGGCCGCACGGCGAGCCCGGCCGCGACCAGCCCGGCCGCCGTGACCGCGAGCAGCAGCCACGGCGTCGACGGCTCCTCGACCGGCGGCGCCACCCGCGCCGGGGGTGGCGGCACCCCCTCGACGGGAGCGGGCTCCCCGGCGACCTGGCGCCGGATCTCGGTGAGCGCGGGCAGCTCCTGCCGCACGCCCTCCTCGGTGAGCTCGCGCGGGGTCGGGTCGAACGGCACCCATCCGAGGCCGGCGAAGCGCACCTCCGGCCAGGCGAGGGCGTCCCCCGACAGGACCGTGGTGCTGCCGCCGACGATCCGGCCCGGCCGGAAGCCGACCGCGAGCCGGGCCGGCAGCCCGATCGAGCGCGCGGCCAGCACGTAGGCGGGAGCGAACTGCTCGGAGGTGCCGCGCCGGTCCTCCAGCAGCGCCGGGAAGCGCCCGCAGGAGTGGCCGGGGTCGACGTCGCTGGAGGCGGTCATCGCGGCGAAGGCCTGCTCGAGCGCGACCGCCTGCCGCCCGGGCCCGCTGACGCCGGCGACGGCGTCGGAGGCGAACGTGCGCAGCTCCTCGGGCAGGCACGGCGGCACGGCGAGCGACGGGTCGCCGCCCTGCAGGGCGGGCAGCGCCGCGCGGTCGAGCGCGGCGGCGTCGGGCTGCGGCAGGACGCTGTCGACGGTGTAGCGGTCGTGCACGCCCTCCGGGTCGAGCAGCACCGACGTCCCGGGGACGGCTGCGAGGTCGCCGCGCTCGACCGACACCGGGTCGCCCGTCGTCGGGACCCACGGCCCGTCCAGCCGCTCGACGACCACGGTGCTCCGGCTGAGCGGCCCGGGCGGGTGGTCGCCCGGCACGCGCGTGCCGATGCGCACGGGCTCGGCGCGAGCGGACCAGGTCACGCCGTCGAAGTCCTCGAGCACCACCTGCCGCCAGTTGCGCGGGGAGGCCAGCCAGGCGGCGTCGACCGTGGCGGTGAACAGGCGGGTGTCGGACGCGCTGAGCCGGGCGGGGAGCACGGCCAGCGGCGCCGGGGCCGCGACCGTCTCGACCGGCGGGTCGACCAGCGCCCGGGGGTCGGCCTCGGGCCCGCTGGTCAGCAGCGGCCCGAGCAGGGCGCCGGCCAGCACGGCGACGGCGCCGACCGCCAGGGCCGGCAGCCGTCGGGCGGCGGGGGCGACGACGACGAGGTGCACCGCGGCGACGGCGGCGGGCGGCACCGCGGCGGTGGCACCCCCGGGCGCGCCGGCGCCGAGCGCCAGCCCGACGAGCAGCACCGCGACCGCGGGAAGCAGGGCCAGCGCCGGCCGGCGTCCGCGCGCGAGCGCCACGGCCGCGACCGCGCCGACCGCCACCGTCACGACGACCACGGGCAGCCGCGCCTCGTCGGCGGGGACCGGCGGTGCGGTCGCGAGCACGTCGGTCCAGCCCGACCGCAGCGCGCGCAGGCCGGCGGCCGGTGCACCGGCGGCCGCACCGGCGAGGGCCGCGCCCGCGACGCTGCCGAGG
>DATLGD010000201.1:0-6313 GCA_035540755.1 Mycobacteriales bacterium
CTGACCCGCCCGCCGCCCCCGGGTGGGAGGATGGACGCTCCGCCCACACACCTCTGGAGACCCGCACTGCCACGGACCCGCTCTCGTGTCGTCGCCCGTGCGCCCGCGAAGATCAACCTCCACCTGTCGGTCGGCCGCCTGCGCCGCGACGGCTTCCACGACCTCATCACCGTCTTCCACGCCGTCTCGCTCACCGACGAGGTGACGGCGACGCCGTCCGACCGGCTCTCGATCGTGGTGGACGGCGACGACGCGGCGTCGGTGCCCGCCGACGCGACGAACCTGGCGTGGCGGGCGGCGGCGCTGCTGGCCGACCACACCGGCCGCGCGCCCGGCGTCGCCCTGCGCATCCGCAAGTCGATCCCGGTCGCGGGGGGCTGCGCGGGTGGCTCCGCCGACGCCGCGGCAGCGCTCGTCGCCTGCGACGCCCTGTGGGGAACCGGGATGACCCGGGAGGGCCTCGCCTCGCTCGCGGCGCGGCTCGGCAGCGACGTCCCGTTCTCCCTGCACGGCGGGACGGCGATGGGCACCGGCCGCGGCGAGCGGCTCACCCCGGTGCTCGCGCGCGGCAGCTACGCCTGGGTGCTCGCCCTGGCCGACGGCGGGCTGTCGACGCCGGCCGTCTACGGCGAGCTCGACCGGCTGCGCGCCGGCGGCCGTGTCGCGGTGGCGGCCCAGCCGTCCGGGGTGCTCGCGGCGCTGCGGTCCGGCGACGCCACGGGCCTCGGCCGCGCCCTGCACAACGACCTGCAGCCGGCCGCCCTCGCCCTGGCCCCGGGCCTGTCCGCCCTGCTCGAGGCCGGTCGCGGCCTCGGTGCGCTGGGCTGCCTGGTCTCCGGCTCCGGCCCGACCGTGGCGCTGCTCGCCGAGAGCCCGTCCGCCGCCGACGACCTCGCCGCCCGTCTCGCCGGGGGCGGACTGTGCCGGGCGGTGCGGCGGGCCGACGGCCCGGTGCACGGCGCCCGCGTGGTGGAGGCCGCCTGATGGCCGTCAACCTGGTCAACCTGGAGAACGTCACCGTCGCGCACGGCACCCGGCTGCTGCTCGACGGCGTCTCGCTCGGCGTCAGCGAGGGCGACCGGATCGGCGTCGTCGGACGCAACGGCGGCGGCAAGACCACGCTGCTCAAGACCCTGATCAAGACCGAGGAGCCGCACTCGGGTCGGGTCACGCACACCGGCGGCCTGCGCGTCGGCGTCCTCACCCAGGACGTGCGCGTCGACGTCACGCTCACCGCGCACCAGGCGGTGCTCGGCGAGACCGCGGAGCACACGTGGGCGGGTGATGCCCGGGTGCGCGAGGTGCTCGACGGCCTCGGGCTGCACGACATCGGCCTCGACAGCGTCATCGGCACGATGTCAGGTGGCGAGCGCCGGCGCGTGGCGCTGGCGTCGCTGCTGGTGCAGGAGTGGGACCTGCTCGTCCTCGACGAGCCCACCAACCACCTCGACGTCGAGGGCGTGGCGTGGCTCGCCGCGCACCTCAAGCAGCGCACGTCGTCGCAGGCGCACCTGGTCGTCACCCACGACCGCTGGTTCCTCGACGAGGTCAACACCCGCACCTGGGAGGTGCACGACGGTGTCGTCGACGCCTACGAGGGCGGCTACTCCGCCTACGTCCTCGCCCGCGCCGAGCGCGACCGGATGGCGGCCACCGCCGAGCAGAAGCGCCTGCAGCTGGTGAAGAAGGAGCTCGCCTGGCTGCGCCGCGGACCGCCCGCCCGCACCAGCAAGCCGCAGTTCCGCATCGACGCCGCCAACGCCCTCATCGCCGACGAACCGCCGGCGCGCGACGACGTCGCCCTGCAGCGCTTCAGCGCCGCCCGCCTCGGCAAGACGGTGTACGAGCTGCACGGCGTCTCGCTGGCCTTCGGCGACCGCACGATCCTCGACGGCGTCGACTGGCTGATCGGCCCGGGCGACCGGGTCGGCGTCGTCGGCGTCAACGGCGCGGGCAAGTCGACGGTGCTCAAGCTGCTGGTCGGCCAGCAGTCACCGGACTCCGGCCGCGTCGTCGTCGGCCAGACCGTGAAGCCGGCGTACCTGTCGCAGGAGGTCGCCGAGCTCGACCCGTCGCTGCGCGTGCTGGAGGCGGTCGAGCAGGTCGGCAAGGTGGTCGACCTCGGCGGCGGCAAGACGATCGGCGCCTCGTCGCTGGCCGACCGCTTAGGCTTCACCGGCAACGCGCAGTGGACGCGCGTCGGTGACCTGTCCGGCGGCGAGCGGCGGCGGCTGCAGCTGCTCCGGCTGCTCATGGGCGAGCCGAACGTCATCCTGCTCGACGAGCCCACCAACGACCTCGACATCGACACGCTCACCGCGCTGGAGGACCTGCTCGACGGCTGGCCGGGCACGCTCGTCGTCGTCAGCCACGACCGCTACTTCCTCGAGCGCGTCACCACGGTCACCGCCTCGCTGATGGGCGACGGCACGGTGAAGGCGCTGCCGGGCGGCGTCGACCAGTACCTCGCCGAACGGGTGCGGCGCTCGGCGCCGGCCGCCCCGCAGCCGAGCCGGCCGAAGGGCGGCGGCGACTCGCGCGCAGCGAAGAAGGAGCTGACGAAGCTGGAGCGCGAGCTGGTGCGGCTCGACAAGGACGAGCAGCGGCTGCACGCCGAGATGGTCGCTCAGGCCACGGATGCCGACGCCGTGCTCGCGCTCGACGCCGAGCTGCGCACGCTGCAGGCCCGCAAGGCCGAGGTCGAGGACGCCTGGCTCGAGCTGTCCGACCAGGTGTAGTCCCTGCAGCGGTTCCGCACCCCCACGAACCCGTCAGGAGCCCTCCCGACGGGTTTCCGCCGGCTCGAAACCGCCGCAGGGGCTCCGGTCACGCGGGATCGCCGGTGACGTCGTCCCACCCGGGCACGCGCCCGACGGTGCGGCCGCGCTCGCGGAGCAGCCGGGCCAGCACGACGCCGTCGCGCAGCGCCGCCCCTCCCGGGTCGTTGTTGGTGTAGACCAGCACGTCCTCGTCCTCGGTCCACGTCTCGCACAGCAGGTCGGCCCACCGGGCGAGCACGGCCTCGGAATACGGCCAGACGTCCGGCTCACCGCCGCCGGCGTGCAGGCGCAGGTAGCCCCACGACGCCGTGCGCCACAGCGGCGCGACCGGCGCGCTGCCGCGGTCGGCCCAGCACAGCGCGGCCCCGTGCCGGGTGAGGACGTCACGCAGCTCGGGCGCCCACCACGACGGGTGCCTCGGCTCGACCACGACTCGCGTGCCGGCCGGAAAGCAGGCGAGGGTCTCGTCGAGCCGCTCGACCTCGAGCTGCAGGTCCGGCGGCAGCTGCAGCAGCACCGGCCCGAGCTTGTCGCCGAGCCCGTCGGCGCGGTCCATCAGGCGGGCGACCGGCTCCTGCGGCTCGCGCAGGCGCTTGATGTGGCTGAGGAACCGCGAGGCCTTGACGGTGACGAGGTAGTCGGCCGGTGTGCGCTGGCGCCAGGCCTCGAACGTCTCGCGCTGCGGCAGCCGGTAGAAGGAGTTGTTCAGCTCGACGGTCTGCCAGCGGGCGGCGTGGTGCTCGAGCCACAGCCGCTGCGGCATGCCGGACGGGTAGAAGCGGCCACGCCAGTCGAGGTACTGCCAGCCGGACGTGCCGACGAGGACGGGCATGCGCTCGCACTACCCGGCGAGTGCCGGTGATCACATCGGGGTGATCCGCTTCGAACCGGGTACACGGCGTCAGGCACGTCCACATCGAGCAGGAGGCACCCGCATGACGCACGGATCGCACGACACAGGTCGAGACACGGCCAGCACCCGGACGGTCAACCAGACCGTGGCGCTCGTCTTCGGCGCCATCTACACCCTGGTGGGCCTGGCCGGCTTCTTCGTCAGCGAGACCTTTGCCGAGCAGACCGACAACAACCTGCTCGGCATCTTCCAGGTGAACAACCTGCACAACATCGTCCACCTGCTCATCGGCGTGGCGCTGATCGCGGCCTCACGCCGGCTCGACACCGCGCGGGGCGCCAACCTCGCCATCGGCGCCACCTACCTGGTGCTGGGTGTCATCGGCTGGTTCATCCAGGACACGAACGCGAACATCATCGCGCTGAACGAGGCTGACCACCTGCTCCACCTGGCCTCCGGTGCGGTCCTGCTCGGCGTCGCGCTCGCCGCCGACAAGCGGAACCGCTCGCGCGTCTGATCAGGCACGTCCTCAGCGGGAGCCGGCCCCCTCGGGGTCGGCTCCCGCTGTGCTGTCCCGGACCTTCAGGCGGGGTTCCGGGCTGAGCGCGGACAGCCCGTTCCAGGCCAGGTTCACCAGGTGCGCCGCGACGCCCTCCATGTCGAGGTCGCGGTCCAGCTCCCGGGCGTCCAGCCACCACTGACCGGTCAGCGCCACCATGCCGACGAGCGCCTGCGAGTACAGCGCCGCGAGCGTCGTCCGGAAGCCGCGGGCGGCGAACTCCCGGTCCAGGATGTGCTCGACCCGCTGCGCGACGTCGCTGATGATCGTGGAGAAGCCGGCCCCGTCGGGGGACGGCACGGGCGTCTCGCGGACGAGGATGCGGAAGCCGTCGCTCTCGTCCTCGATGTAGGTCAGCAGCGCCAGGGTCGCCTGCTCGAGCAGCACCCGCGGGTCCTCGCCGGTGAGCGCGGCCTCGAAGGACGTGATGAGCCGCTGCACCTCGCGGTCGACGACGACGGCGTACAGCCCCTCCTTGCCGCCGAAGTGCTCGTACACCACGGGCTTGGAGACACCCGCGCGCAGCGCGACCTCCTCGACGGCGGTGCCGTCGTAGCCGCGCTCGGCGAACAGCGCCTTGCCGACGTCGATCAGCTGCGCGCGCCGCTGGGCGCCGGTCATGCGCACGCGCGCGGGACTGCCCATGCGAGCAGTGTCCCGCGCCGGCGTCAGGAGGCGGCGACCCGCCGCGCGTCGAGGCGCTCCTTCTTGGGCCAGCGGACGTCGGTGGCCCAGCCGAGCTTCTCGAACCCGCGGATCAGCTCGGCGCTGGTGTCGATCTGCCAGCGGTCGACGCCGTGCCGGGCTGCGGTCGGGTCGGCGTGGTGCAGGTTGTGCCAGCTCTCGCCCATCGAGATGAAGGCGAGCGGCCACACGTTCGCGCTCTTGTCGCGGGTCTGGAAGGGGCGCTCCCCGAAGGCGTGGCAGATCGAGTTGATCGACCACGTGGCGTGGTGAAGCACCGCGACGCGCACCAGGGAAGCCCAGAAGAACGCGGTGGCCGCGCCGAACCAGAAGCTCTCGCCGACGGCCGCGGCCCACGCGCCGCCGATCAGCGGCGGCAGGCCCAGCGACAGCACGACCCAGAGCGGGAAGAGCTTGTTGACGCGGTCGACGTCCGCGTCGGCGAGCAGGTCGGGGGCGAAGCGCTTCTGGTCGGTCTGC
Source organism: Mycobacteriales bacterium (assembly GCA_035540755.1). Taxonomy (GTDB): domain Bacteria; phylum Actinomycetota; class Actinomycetes; order Mycobacteriales; family SCTD01; genus DATLGD01. Next base: position 5,357 of record DATLGD010000201.1, read on the forward strand.
TCGATGTCGAACAGCCAGCCGACGTGCGCGTGCCACAGGCCCTTGGTGAGCGCCCAGAAGCCGGTGCCGTAGCGCCAGGGGGAGTGCGGGTCGCCCTCGCGGTCGCTGTAGGCGTGGTGCCGGCGGTGGTCGGCCACCCAGCGGGTCACCGGGCCCTCGACCGCCATCGACCCGGCGACCGCCAGCGCGATGCGCAGCGGGCGCGTCGCCTTGAACGAGCCGTGGGTGAAGTAGCGGTGGAACCCGACCGTGATGCCGTGGCCGGTGACCGCGTACATGACCGTGCTGATGACGACGTCGCGCCACGACAGGCCGTCGCCCCACAGCACGAAGCCGGCCGCGAGGACAGCGAGCAGCGGCACGGCGATGAACAGCCCGAGCCCGACCTGCTCGGCGCGGGCCTTGAGCGAGGTGCCGGGCACCGCCTGCAGCGGGCGCGCCTCGTCGGGGACGAACTCGACCGTCGTGACGGGCGCGTCCGGGTCGCCGGCGTTGCCGGGCAGGCGGGGAGCGACGGGGGTCGTGGTCATGGGCCCTCCGAGAGGCAGGCACGGGCAGACCTACGGAACCGTAACCTACGCCTGCGTAGGTGTCCGTTCTGTCGGACCCGGCTGGGAGACTCCCGTCGAGGGTCGCCGAGCACGGAGAGGCGGCACCGCATGGGCAGGCGGCTGACGGACGACGAGCGGAGGGACCTCGCGCAGCGGGCCCAGGCCCTCAAGTCGCAGGGGTGGTCCCGGAGCAGCATCCGGGCTGAGCTCGAGATCAGCGACAGCCTCCTGCGCGCGCTGCTGCACGGCACCCCTCGCGCCGGTCAGGGGGCCCGGGCCGCCGCCGTCGCGCTCCGCCGGCAGGGGCGGACCTACAGCGAGATCGGCTCCGAGCTGGGCGTCAGCCGGAGCACGCTCTCCGGCTGGCTCAAGGACGTGCCCCTCGACGGCGGCGGGGAGGCCGACC
>DATLGD010000202.1:0-5382 GCA_035540755.1 Mycobacteriales bacterium
CCACCGAGCCGGGCCAGCGCCTCGACCGGTTGTACGCGCGCGCGGAGCAGAAGAACGAGCAGCGCAAGGCGGCCACCGTGCGCCGTGGGCCGACGAGCCTGGTCGCCGTGTGCCTCGGGGTGGCGCTCGTCGTCGGCGTCACCGCAGCGATCGACCTGCGGCGGCTGCAGTCGCCCCGCGGCGCATCGCTGGCCTGGGTGTCGGCGGCCGTCTTCGGCGACTGCACCGCCTACCGGCAGCTGTCGACCGCCGGGCTGGACGACGACGAGTGCCTCGAGTTGCGGAAGCGCACCGAGGACGCCCGCGACGAGCCGGACGAGATCGACATCGCCGTGGTGGAGGTCGTCGACGACGGCGACCGGGCCCGGTCGGTGGTCCGGGTGCGGACCGACGGCCGCGAGCGCCGGCTGCGCCTCGACCTGCGAAGGATCGACGGCGACTGGCGCGTCGAGCCCGACGAGGCCGTGTGCCAGGCGGTCTACTGCCCCTGAGCCCGTAGCGACCCGACGGCCGCGACCGGCAGGCCGGTGCGGTGGCAGGTCCAGAACGGGTCGGGCCCGAGGTCCGGCTCGACCAACAGCGCGTGCCGCCCCACCTCGGGGCAGGTCGGCTCGGGACACACCGGCCAGGTCGGGTCGCGCTCGTGCACGGCCTCCTGCACGTCCTGCGCCAGCAGCCCGAGCACGTGCGGCGCGCCGTCCGGCCACTCGCTCAGCCACCAGGCGCGGTGCCGTGCCGCCGCCTCCAGGACCGGGGAGCGCGGGTCGACGCCGAGGTCGCGCGCCACGGCGGCGCGCGCGCGAGCGACGGCGTCCGGCACGCCGGCGAGCGTGCCAGACGGCTGAGGTCACCGCCGGCGCCGACTCCGGCGTCCGGCGAGCAGCAGGTCGAGCGCGTCGTCGACGAGCCGTGTCCACCGGTCGCCGCCGGGATCGTTGCTGAGCTGCTGGGTCACCAGCCCGGAGACCATCGCGGTGTACAGGTCGACCGAGCCGGAGCCGCGGATACCCGCGGCGGCCAGCACGTCGACGGTGCCGGCGAGCACCTGCTGGGCCAGGGCGTACGACTCGGCAGAGGGCTCGAAGCCCGGCAGCGTGCGCAGGAACAGCAGGGTGTGCCGTGGTGGCCGTTCGACGCAGAACGCGACGAACTCGCGGGTGCCGCGGCGGAGCGTCTCGACGGGGTCGGCCGAGCGGTCGATCGCAGCCAGGCGCTCGACGAGCGCCCGGTAGCCGTCGGCGAACAGCGCGTCGTACAGGTCGTTCTTGCTCTCGACGTACACGTACAGCGACGGCGCGCGCATGCCGACCGCCTCGGCGACGTCACGCAGGGACCACCCGGCCAGGCCGCGCTCGTCAGCGAGCGTCCACGCGGCCTGGACGATCTCGGCCTTGGTGCGCTCGTGCCGCTCGGTCCGGCGGTCGCGCCGGACGGCCATCGCCGTCATGGCACGCAGCCTAACACTCGTAGGAAAACCTCTTGACGTTCGGTTCCGGCAGGCGTAGACCAGTGCGCACGACGGAGGAGGACCACGATGACCACGATCCCGGCGGCCGCGAGGGCCGGCGTGGTGCGTGCCACCGAGGCACGCACGCTGTTCGACGGTCCGCTCGGTGCCATGCTGCTCGCGGGCGCAGACCAGACGGCCGGCGTCGCCGCGTTCGTGCTGCACCCGCTCGCACCGCGGGCGCTGGGCTCGCCGGTGCACACCCACCGGCACGAGGACGAGTGGTCCTTCGTGCTCGACGGCGAGATCGGCGTGCAGCTGGGTGACGACGTGCACGTGGCGCGGGCCGGTGACCTGGTGCTGAAGCCGAGGGGCCTGCCGCACGCCTTCTGGAACCCGGGTGACGCGCCGGCGCGGCTGCTCGAGGTCATCACGCCGGGCGGCTTCGAGCGCTACTTCGAGCGGCTCGGCGAGATCCTGTCCGTCGACGGCCCGCCCGACCTCGACGCGCTCGCCGCCGTCGCGGTCGACCACGGTCTCGACGTCGATCTGGCCTCGGTGCCGCGGCTCGCCGAGGCGCACGGCCTGCGGGTCGGGCCGTGACGGCCACCGGCACCCGGCCTGAGCCGCTCGCGCGGTACCGCGACTGGCTCGCCGCCGCGGAGCTCGAGTACGCGCGGCTGGTCGAGCAGCTGCGCGGCCTGTCCGCGGCCGACTGGAGGCGTCCGACCGACTGCACCGAGTGGGACGTGCGCCAGGTGGTGGCGCACCTCGTCGGTGCGGCAGAGGGCAACGCGAGCGTGCGCGAGGCCGTCCGGCAGGTGCGCCTCGGGCGCCGGCGCAAGCGACCCGGGCAGGACGACGTCGACGGCATCAACGCCGTGCAGGTCGAGGAGCGTGCCGAGGCGACGCCAGCCGAGCTCCTCGCGGCGCTCGCCGACGTCGCGCCGCGCGCGGTGCGCGGCCGCCGCCGCGTCCCCGCGCCGCTGCGGGCGCTGCCGGTGCCGTTCGGCCCACCTCTCGGCACCAAGCCGGTCGGCTACCTCATGGGCTGCATCTACACGCGCGACGCGTGGATGCACCGCATCGACATCGCGCGGGCGACCGGTGCCGCGCTGGTGCTCACGCCGGAGCACGACGGGCGGCTGGTCGCCGACGTCGTCGCCGAGTGGGCGAAGGTGCACGGACAGCCGTACGAGCTGGTGCTCACCGGGACGGCGGGCGGCACGTACGCCGGCGGCGCGGGTGGCGAGCGGCACGAGCTCGACGCGGTCGAGTTCGCGCGGGTCATGGCCGGTCGCGCCCAGGGCGAGGGCCTGCTGCGGACGACCGTGCCGTTCTGACCCGACGTCCTGTCCCGCAGCACCATCATCCGGGTCGGACGACGTTGCTGCGGGTCAGGAAGTGAGAGCGCGGCGTGCCGCGCCACGAACCGGGCGGCCCGGCCCTACGACGACAGCACGTCGTCGGCGTCGACGATCGTGTACGCGTAGCCCTGCTCGGCCAGGAACCGCTGCCGGTGCGCGGCGTACTCCTGGTCGACGGTGTCGCGGCTGACGACGGTGTAGAAGTGCGCCTGGCGCCCGTCGCCCTTGGGCCGCAGGATGCGGCCGAGGCGCTGGGCCTCCTCCTGCCGGGACCCGAACGTCCCCGACACCTGGATGGCGACCGAGGCGTCGGGCAGGTCGATGGAGAAGTTCGCGACCTTCGACACGACCAGGCCGGGGATCTCCTTGCGGCGGAACAGGTCGAACAGCCGCTCGCGCTCGGCGTTCTTCGTCGAGCCCTGGATCACCGGCATGTCGAGCGCCGCGCCGAGCTCGTCGAGCTGGTCGAGGTAGGCCCCGATGACCAGCACCTGGTCGTCGTGCCGCTGCACGAGCTTCTCGATGACCCGGATCTTGGTGTGCGCCGTTGAGGCGATCTTGTACCGCTCCTCCGGCTCGGCCGTCGCGTAGGCCAGCCGCTCGGCGTCCGTCATCGTCACGCGGACCTCGGTGCAGTCGGCCGGCGCGATCCAGCCCTGGCTCTCGATGTCCTTCCACGGCGCGTCGAAGCGCTTCGGGCCGATCAGGCTGAAGACGTCGCCCTCGCGGCCGTCCTCGCGCACCAGCGTGGCGGTCAATCCGAGCCGTCGGCGGGACTGCAGGTCGGCCGTCATGCGGAACACCGGCGCGGGCAGCAGGTGCACCTCGTCGTAGACCACCAGGCCCCAGTCGCGCGCGCCGAACAGGTCCAGGTGCGCGTACTCGCCCTTCCGGCGGGTGGTCATGATCTGGTAGGTGGCGATGGTGACCGGCTTGATCTCCTTCTTCTCACCGGAGTACTCGCCGATCTCCTCCTCGGTCAGCGTGGTGCGCTTGAGCAGCTCGGCCTTCCACTGCCGGCCGCTGACGGTGTTGGTGACCAGGATCAGCGTGGTGGCGCTGGCCTCGGCCATGGCCGCCGCGCCGACCAGCGTCTTGCCGGCGCCGCACGGGAGCACGACGACGCCGGAGCCGCCGTGCCAGAAGCCCTCCACCGCCTGCTGCTGGTAGTCGCGCAGCGTCCAGCCGTCCTGCACCAGGCCGATGTCGTGCTTCTCGCCGTCGACGTAGCCGGCGAGGTCCTCGGCCGGCCAGCCGACCTTGAGCAGCGCCTGCTTCAGCCGCCCCCGCTCGGAGGCGAAGGCGACCACAGTCTCGGGGTCGAGCCGGGTGCCCAGCATCGGCGCGACCTTCTTGCTGCGCACGACCTCCTCGAGCACCGCCCGGTCGTTGGTGCGCAGGACCAGGCCGTGCACCGGGTCCTTCTCCAGCCTCAGCCGCCCGTAGCGGTCCATCGTGTCCGCGACGTCGACCAGCAGCGCGTGCGGCACCGCGTAGCGGCTGAAGCGCACCAGCGCGTCGACGACCTGCTCGGCGTCGTGCCCGGCGGCGCGCGCGTTCCACAGCCCGAGCGGCGTCAGCCGGTAGGTGTGCACGTGCTCGGGGGAGCGCTCGAGCTCGGCGAACGGGGCGATCGCCTGCCGGCACGCGACCGCCTGCGGATGGTCGATCTCGAGCAGCAGCGTCTTGTCGGACTGGACGATCAGCGGTCCGTCGGGAGGGGTCACCACACGAGGATGCAACCCCGAGCCGACAGCCGCCGTTCCCGCTGTGGACTACAGCGCCCCGGTCAGCACCAGCACCAGCGCGAGCAGCACCAGCGCGACGGCGACGCCGACGGCGAGCTGCGCGGTCCGCAGCCGGGTCCTCGCCGCCGCCGGGCCGCCGGTCTCGGGCGGCCGCGCGCCGAAGACCGGCGTGGTGTCAGGGCCGGGCGCGGCCTGGGGCGGCGGCCCGCCCGGCTGGGTGACGTAGCCGGTCGGGCGGCTGTCGTCGGTCCAGCCCTGACCGTCCCAGTAGCGCTGCAGCGTCGCGGCGCTCTCGGGGTCGGGGTACCAGCCTTCGGCCTCGGGGGGTCTGGTCATGCCGGGGTCCCTACCCCGCAGACGGTGTGCGGGGTGGCCGCCGGCGGCACCGGATGCGTCCGAGCTGGGGCCGGCTGGGCCGGTGGGGCCGCTGAGGCATCCGGAACGGACACCGGTGCCAGGTCGGACGGCACGGGTGCCGGCGCAGGGCTCGGGGGGTCAGGCCGGGGCGTCGAGGTCGACGTCGGCGACGCCGGTGATGCGGTGCAGCGAGAACGTGCGGTCCTCGTGCCGCAGGTGGTCGTAGGCCGCCACGTAGCCGCCCTCGACGCTGCGCGGCTCGACCACCCGCGACGTCGCCCGTCCCTGCGCGTCGACGTAGCCGAGCCAGACCTGGCGGCGGTCGCGGGCCGCCTGCTGCAGGAAGGCCAGCACGTCGGCCGACGACGAGCGCGCCGGCATCCCGGTGTCGCGACGGGCGGCGCGCGAGGCGAGGTCGCCGGCCCGCAGCGCCTTCACCGACAGCACCGCCTGCTCGTAGGGC
>DATLGD010000203.1:0-14252 GCA_035540755.1 Mycobacteriales bacterium
CCCCGCCACCCCCACCATCGCGCTGCTCGGCGTCGGCAAGCTCGGCGAGGCGCTGCTGTCCGGGCTGATCCGCTCGGGCACGCCGCCGCAGTCGCTGATCGGCGCCGAGAAGCACGCCGAGCGCGCCGCCGAGATCGAGCAGCGCTACGGCGTGCGCACCGCCGACGCCGGCGCGGCGGTGGCGCAGGCCGACGTCGTGCTGCTCGCCGTCAAGCCGCAGGACATGGTCGCGCTGCTCACCGAGGTCGCCGGCTCGCTGCGTCCGGGAACGCTCGTGGTGTCCATGGCCGCGGGCATTCCGACGGCGCTCGTCGAGGGGGCGCTGCCCGAGGGCACCGCGGTCGTGCGCGTCATGACGAACACCCCGGTCTTCGTCGACGAGGCGATGTCGGCGCTGTCGGCCGGCACGCACGCCGGTGCCGAGCACCTCGGCCGGGTCGAGGAGATGCTGGCGCACGTCGGCAAGGTCGTGCGGGTGCCGGAGTCGCAGCAGGACGCCGTCACCGCGCTGTCGGGCTCGGGCCCGGCCTACTTCTTCTTCCTCGTCGAGGCGATGATCGACGCCGGTATCCTGCTGGGCCTGCCGCGCACCGTGGCCGCCGAGCTCATCGTGCAGACCGCCGTCGGCTCGGCCCGGATGCTGCGCGAGAGCGGTGAGCACCCGGTGCTGCTGCGGGAGGCCGTCACCTCGCCCGGCGGCACGACGATCGCGGCGATCCGCACGATGGAGGACCACGGCGTGCGCGCGGCGATGCTCGCGGCGATCGAGGCTGCGCGCGACCGGTCGCGCGACCTCGCCGCGGGAGGCTGACCCCCACCCCCTTTGGCCGCCAGGAGCCCTCCTGACGGTTCCGGGCACCCGCCCAACGGCCGGAGCCACTCCACCCCCTTCCGTCAGGAGCCCTCCCGACGGTTTCGGAGGACCGCGAAACCGTCGGGAGGGCTCCTGGCGGAGAGGCGCCCACGCCGGCGGCTCCCTAGGATGAGCCGGTGAAGCGCCTGGTCCCCGTCGTGGCGCTGGCCGCTGCCGCCGTCCTCGTCGGCGGGGTGGCCCTCGCCCGGTCCGGCGACGACCTGCCCCAGGTGCAGCTGGCCGAGGTGGTGCGGGCCGACGTCGCCGAGGTCGTCGAGGCCCCGGGCAACGTCACCGCCCGCGCCAGCGCGACGCTGACCAGCCCGGCCGACGCCGTCGTCGAGGCGGTGCTCGTGCAGGACGGCGAGAGCGTCACCGCCGGCCAGGTGCTGGTGCGGCTGGCGTCGCCGTCGGCACAGGAGCGGCTGCGGGCCGCCGAGACCGCCGCCGCCAACGCCGCGGCCGCTCGGGTCGACGTGCCGCGCGCCGACCTGTCGCCGCTGCAGGACGCGCTCGACGCCGCCGCCACGGCGTCCTTCAACGCCGGCTACGCCGCCGCGGCGCAGCTGCCCGACCCCGAGCAGCGGGCCGCCGCCGAGCGCCAGGTGGCCGAGGCCGAGCAGCGGTACGCGCAGTCCTCGGCGGCCGCCCGGGAGGCGATGCGGTCGGCCGACGCCGGCGCCGGCAGCCTCGAGTCAGCGCTGAACGCCGTCGGCGGGGCGCAGCGGGCGCAGGCCCAGGCCGCGGTCACGGCGGCGCGCGGCGTCGTCGACGCGCTGACCGTCACCGCGCCGATCGACGGCGTCGTCACGCTCGGCGCGGTCGAGGGCGGCGGGGGCGGGGGCGACCTGTCCGGCCTGGTCGGCAGCCTGCCCGCCGAGGTGCAGGGGCAGGCGGAGGCGCTCCTCGGCGGGGGCGGCAGCGCCGGCGCGCCGACGACGACGAGCAGCGCGCTCACCGCCGGCCAGACCGTCTCGTCCGGCAGCAGCCTGCTCACCGTCACCGACCTGTCCGGCCTCGGCGTCACCGCCGAGGTCGACGAGACCGACGTGCTGCTCGTGCAGCCGGGCGTGCAGGCCGACGTCGAGATCGACGCCGTCCCGGGCGCGGTGTACGGGGCGACCGTGGCCTCGGTCGACGTCGCGCCGACGGCGTCCACCCGCGGCGGCGTCGGCTACCGGGTGCGGCTGGTGCTCGCCGAGGGGCGCACCGACGACGGCGAGCCGGCGCCGTCGCCCAAGCCGGGGATGAGCGCGATCGTCGACCTGCAGGTGCGCAGCAGCGGCTCGGGCGCACTGGCCGTCCCGACGTCCGCGGTGGTCCGCGACGGCGCCGATGACGCCGTGCTCGTCGTCGAGGACGGAGTGGTCGAGCGCCGGGTCGTGCGGCTCGGCGCGCAGGGCGAGGACCGGGTCGAGGTGGTCAGCGGGGTGGAGGCGGGCGAGCGGGTCGTGGCCCGCGACGCCGACCGGCTGACCGACGGGCAGCGCGTGCAGGCATGAGCGGCGCCGCGGGCCCCGGAGGGCCGGCGCTCGAGGCGGTCGACGTCACCCGGTCCTACGTCCTCGAGGGCGTCACCGTCGAGGCGCTGCGCGGCGTCACCCTGGCCGTCGAGCAGGGCGACTACGCCGCGGTGGTCGGGCCCAGCGGGTCGGGCAAGTCGACGCTGATGCACCTGCTCGGCGGGCTCGACCGGCCGACCACCGGGACGCTGCGGGTCGGCGGGCGCGACGTCTCGGCGATGACCGAGGACGAGCTCGCCGCGCTGCGCAACCGCACCATCGGCTTCGTCTTCCAGAGCTTCCAGCTGCTCGCCCGCACCAGCGCCGTCGACAACGTCGGGATGCCGCTGGTCTACCGGGGGGCCGGGCGCGCCGAGCGGCGGCGGCGCGCGCAGGCGGCGCTCGAGCGGGTCGGCATGGGGCACCGGCTCGACCACCGCCCGAACGAGCTGTCCGGCGGCGAGCAGCAGCGGGTGGCGATAGCCCGGGCGCTGGTCGGCGAGCCGCAGGTGCTGCTCGCCGACGAGCCGACCGGCAACCTCGACACCCGCAACGGCGCCGACGTCATGGCGCTGCTCGAGGAGCTCAACGCCGAGCAGGGCGTCGCCGTCGTGCTGGTCACCCACGACCTCGAGATCGCCGGCCGGGCCCGCCGCCAGGTCCGCGTCCGCGACGGCCTCCTCGAGGACGCTCCACCGCGAAATCAACAGCACCAGGGTGCTGTTGATTTCGACGGGGGTTCTGTCCGGTGAGGGTGGCCGAGGCGTTCCGGGTGGCGGTGACGGCGCTGCAGGCCAACCGGCTGCGCAGCCTGCTGACCATGCTCGGGGTCATCATCGGCGTCAGCGCGGTGGTGGTGCTCGTCGCGATCGGCACCGGCGCCAAGCAGGAGGTCGAGAACCAGGTCAACGGCCTCGGCGCCAACCTGGTGATCCTCGTGCCCGGGCAGCTGGAGTTCGGCTCGGCGCCCACCCGCAGCCGGCTGGAGCTCGCCGACGCCGACCGGGTCGGCCGGGCGATCGGGCAGCCGGGCGACGTCGCCGTCACCCTGGCCTCCGGCGAGACGGTGCGGGCCGGCGGCAACAGCGCGTTCGCCACCGTCAACGGCACCAACGCCGCGGTGCCGCGCATCTTCAACCGGCCGGTCGCGCGGGGGGAGTACCTGCGTGAGAGCGACGTCGACACCCGGCGGCGGGTGGCCGTCATCGGCCCGGAGCTGGCCGACGTGCTCTTCGAGGGCGCCGACCCGCTCGGCCGCAACGTCGCCGTCGGCGGCGTGCGCTTCCGGGTGATCGGGGTGTTCGCGCCGCTCGGCGGCGCGTTCGGGGCCAGCCGCGACGCCGAGGTGCACATCCCGGTGACGGCGGCGCAGCGGCTGTTCGACGACATGCGGGTCGACGCGCTCGCGGTGAAGGCGCCGACCACCGAGGAGATCGACGCCGTCTCGGGCACCGCGCTCGGCGTCCTGCAGAGCCGCTACCCGGACGAGGAGTTCAGCGCCGTCACCCAGGACCAGATCCTCGGCACGGTCGGACGCATCCTCGGGCTGCTGACGACGGTGCTCGCCGCCATCGCGGCGATCAGCCTGCTGGTCGGCGGCGTCGGGGTCAGCAACATCATGCTGGTGAGCGTCCGGGAGCGGACCCGGGAGATCGGCCTGCGCAAGGCGGTCGGCGCGAGACAGCGGGACGTGCTGCTGCAGTTCCTGATCGAGGCGGTGCTGCTGACGACGATCGGCGGCGTGCTCGGCATCGCGCTCGGCGTCGGCGGGTCGCTCGCGCTGGCCGCCGCGATCGAGCAGCTGCCCGCCGTCATCACCTGGTGGTCGCCCGCGCTGGCCTTCGGGGTGAGTGCCGCCGTCGGCGTGTTCTTCGGCGTCGTGCCCGCCCGCCGGGCCGGCCGCCTGGACCCCGTCGTCGCGCTCCGGTCGGAGTGAGTCAGGGTTGAGCCCGTGAGCACCCTGGTCGTCTGGGACGACGAATTCACCACCTACGACCTCGGGCCGACGCATCCCCTGCGCCCGCTGCGCCTCGACCTCACGATGCGGCTGGCCCGCGAGCTGGGGGTGCTCGACCGCGAGGGCGTCGTCGTGCACAGCCCTGCGCCGGCCGACGACAGCGTCCTCGAGCTGGTGCACGACCCGCTGTACATCGCGTCGGTGAAGCGCGCGCCCGACGACGTCATGGGCCGGATGTCGCTGCGCTGGGGGCTCGGCACCGAGGACAACCCGATCTTCCCGCGCATGCACGAGGCCTCGGCGCTGGTCACCGGCGCGACGATGGACGCCGCCGCCGCGGTCTGGGAGGGCCGCCACCAGCACGCGGTGAACATCTCCGGCGGGCTGCACCACGCCATGCGCGACCGCGCCTCGGGCTTCTGCGTCTACGACGACCCCGCGATCGCCATCGCCTGGATGCTGTCGCAGGGGGCCGAGCGGATCGCCTACGTCGACGTCGACGTGCACCACGGCGACGGCGTCGAGGCCGCCTTCTACGACGACCCGCGGGTGCTGACGATCAGCCTGCACGAGAGCGGCCGCTATCTGTTCCCCGGCAGCGGCTTCCCCGACCAGTGCGGCGCGGGCGACGCCGTCGGCACCGCCGTCAACGTCGCCCTGCCGATGGGCACCGGTGACGCCGGCTGGCACCGGGCGTTCGACGCCGTCGTGCCGCCGCTGGTGCGGACCTTCGATCCGCAGGTGCTGCTCACCCAACACGGGGCGGACACGCACGCGCTCGACCCGCTGGCGCACCTGCTGCTGTCGGTCGACGGCCAGCGGTTGGCCTACGAGCGGCTGCACGACCTCGCGCACGAGGTCTGCGGCGGGAAGTGGATCGCCGTCGGCGGCGGCGGCTACGAGCCGGTGCAGGTCGTGCCGCGCGCGTGGACGCACCTGCTCGCGACGGCGACCGGGGTCCCGGTGGACGGCGCGACGCCCAACGCCTGGCGCGAGGTGGCCCGGGAGAAGGGCGGGGAGTTCGCGCCCACGCACCTGACCGACGGCAAGCCGGTGGTGTTCCGAGCCTGGGAGGGCGGGCCGGGGGACCCCGACGACAGCATCGACGTCGCCGTCGTCAAGACCCGCGAGGCAGTCTTCCCGCACCACGGCCTCGACCCGATGGCGGAGCAGGGATGAGCCTGCGCGACCACCTGGTGCGGCACCGGATCGCCGGCGACGTGGCGACACCGCGGCACGAGAACCTGCGCAACATCGGCCGGATGCTGGACGACCACGACGAGTACTGGTTCGGCCTGGTCCGGAGTCACGACTGGACCTCCGGCGAGGTGCTCGACGTGATGGCCCGGCGGGCGGGCCTGTCGCCGGACCCCTCGCACGTCGACGGCGCGGACGTCATCGACCCCGACCTGACGATCGCCCAGCTCGACCGCTGGCGTGACCGGCTCGCGCTCGCGGCCGGCCGCGGCGAGCGGGTGCTGCTCGCCACCGGTCACCCGACCGGTGTGCTCTCGCTGCACGTCGCCGTGGCGCAGGCGCTGCGCGCCGCCGGCGCCGAGGTGCTCGTGACGCACTCGGACTGGACCTGGCCGTGGAACGTGAGCAACGAGTGGACCCGGCGTCGGCCGCGGCACGTGCGGTGCGTGGCCGGCGTCCACGTGCTGGCCACCGGCGGCGAGCTGCTGCACACCCACCGGCCCGAGCCGATGGGCGCCGTGCTCGCCGCGCTCGACCGGGCGCCCGACCTCGTCGTGGCCGACCACGGCTGGGCGGGCGCGGCCGCGGAGGCCGGGATCGACACCCTCGGCCTCGCCGACTCCAACGACCCGGCGCTGTTCGTGGCCGAGGAGGAGGGCAAGCCGGTGGTCACCGTGCCGCTCGACGACAACGTCCCGCCGCACCTGTACGACCCCCTCGCCGCGCACGTGACCGCCGGCTGGGCCTGACCCGCAGCGCCTGCGGACGCGCCGCCGGCGTCCCGGCCGTCCCTGCCTTGATCATCAGGAGCCTGGCAGCGACTCGCCGCCGGCGCGCCGCTGCGGCGTCCCTGTTGATCATGAGGGCCCGCGCGCGGCGGCCTCAGGCAGGGACGTGGCCGGCCGCCGTCACGGGACTGTCGTGACTCCTGCTGCACCTGGGTCTGTTGCGCAGCGTGGTTCGGGGCTACTCTCCGTCCCTGCACGCGCGTGTCCGTCGTGCCCGGTGGGGAAGCCGGGCACCGCGACGCGTGCCGACCCGGCGGTGTCCCGATGTCCAACCTGTCCGATGTGCGGTTCCTGACCGTGCAGGAGGTGGCCGCGCTCATGCGCGTGTCCAAGATGACGGTGTACCGCCTGGTCCACTCCGGCGAGCTCGCCTCCGTGCGGGTCGGCCGATCGTTCCGGGTGCCCGAGCGCGCGGTCAACGACTACCTGCGCGGAGCCTTCGACGACGTCGGCTGACGGCGTCCGCCGGGCACGCCGCCCGCCGGCGCGGCCCCTCCTGCCGAGCGCCCGGCAGCCGGTCGGCGCGCGCGGGTAGGCTGACCGCTCCGATCTGAGCGCGGCACGGCCTGTGCCGCCCCGAGAGCAACGCGAGCAGAGGTCCTTCACGTGGGTTCCGTCATCAAGAAGCGCCGCAAGCGGATGGCCAAGAAGAAGCACCGCAAGCTGCTCAAGCGCACCCGCGTCCAGCGCCGCAACAAGAAGTAGCCGCGCGGCGCCTCGGGCCGGCTCCCGCAGCACTAGGGTCGGACCGTGGCCCGCCGGGCACCGGTCCGGCGCCTGCGGGGAGGTGCCGATGCCGGAGCACGGACCGGGCTGGATCACGTTCCTGTCCGACTACGGGTTCGAGGACCCCTTCCTCGGCGTCTGCAAGGGCGTCATCGCCCGCGTCGCCCCGCAGGTGCGGGTGCTGGACGTCATGCACATGGTCCACCCGCAGGACGTCGAGCAGGCCGCGGCGGTCCTTGCCAGCGCCGTGCCGTACCTGCCGTCGCCGGCGGTGCACCTGGTGCTGGTCGACCCGTTCCGGGCCTCTCCCGTGCGGGGTGTGGCCGTGCGCACCGCCGACGGCTCGGTGTTCGTCTCGCCCGACAACGGGGTCACCTCGCAGGCCTGGGCGGGCGCCGGCGGTGCCGTCGAGGCCCGGGTGCTCGACAACCCGGCGCTGTGGAACCCCGCCCCGGCGCGCACCTTCCGGGGCCGCGACGTCTTCTCCCCGGTGGCTGCCCGGCTCGCGTCCGGCACCCCGCTCGAGGACGCCGGCTCGGTGCTCGACGTCGACGAGCTCGAGCGGCTCCCGGTGCGCGAGCCGACCGTCGACGAGGACCACGTGCACGCCGAGGTCGTCACCGTCGACCACTTCGGCAACCTGACCCTGAACGCGCACCGGCGGCACCTCGAGCTGGCCGGCATCAGCCTCGGCGACCGGGTCGAGCTGCGCTGCAGCGGCAAGGCGCGCACCGTGCCGTTCCTGCTCACCTACGGCGAGGCCGGCCGCAGCGAGCTGGTGGTGTGCGAGGACTCCTTCGGCACCGTCACCGTGGCCGTCAACCAGGGGAGCGCGGCCGAGGTGCTGCGGGCCAAGCGCGGGGAGCCGCTGGTGCTCGCCCAGTCGGCGGCACCCGCGTAGCCGGGCCGGGGCCGGGCAGCCGGGATCGCCCGGTTCGCCCCGCATAGGATGTGCGCTCCCGCCAGCGCTGCCCCCGGAGGCCAGCCGTGCCGCCCCGCGTCGTCCTCGTCACCGGTGTCAGCCGCTACCTCGGCAGCCGGCTGGCCGGCGTGCTGCAGGCCGACCCCTCCATCGAGCGGGTCGTCGGCGTCGACACCGTGCCGCCGCGGCCGGAGCTGAAGGCGCTGCTCGGGCGCACGACCTTCGTGCGCGCCGACATCCGCAACCCGCTGATCGCCAAGGTCATCGCGCAGAACGCGGTCGACACGGTCGTCCACATGAACGTCATCGCCACCCCGCTCGGCGCGGGCGGACGCACGGCGATGAAGGAGATCAACGTCATCGGCACGATGCAGCTGCTCGCGGCATGCCAGAAGGCGCCGAGCATGCGCAAGCTGGTCGTGAAGTCGACGACGGCCGTCTACGGCTCGAGCCCGCGCGACCCGGCGCTGTTTCCCGAGTCCTTCGAGCCGCGCTCGCTGCCCAAGAGCGGCTACGCCAAGGACGCCGTCGAGGTCGAGGGCTACGTGCGCGGCTTCGGCCGGCGCCGGCCGGACGTCGAGCTGTCGCTGCTGCGCTTCACCAACTTCATCGGACCCGAGATCGACACGCCGCTGACCCGCTACTTCTCGCTGCCCGTGGTGCCGACGGTGCTCGGCTTCGACCCGCGCATCCAGCTGTGCCACGAGGCCGACGGCATCGAGGTGCTGCGCCGGGCGACCCTCGAGAGCCACCCCGGCATCTTCAACGTCGGCGGCCCCGGCGTGCTGCTGCTGTCGCAGGCGCTGCGCCGCCTGGGACGGCCGAGCTTCCCGGTGCCCTCTCCCGCGGTCACCCTCGTGGCCGGGCTGTTCCGCCGGGCCGGCCTGGTGGACTTCTCGCCGGAGCAGATGCGGTACCTCTCGCACGGCCGGGTGGCCGACGTCCACCGGCTGCAGGCCTCGTTCGGCTGGGTGCCGAGGCCCACCGGCGAGGCGTTCGCCGACTTCGCCGCGTCGCGTCCAGGCGCCCGCGTCCTCTCGCCGGAGGCCGCTGCCCTGGTCGAGGAGCGCCTGCTGCACCTGCTCGTGGGACGCCGTCCGACCGACCTCGACCGCGAGTCGAGCTCTCCTGAGCCCGCTGGAGCTCCCCGTGCCTGACGCCCGCCCCGCTCAGGCGCCGATGGGCAAGGTCATCCCGCTCGGCGGCCGTGACACCGGACCCGAGGCCGTCGCCGCGGCGGCGGCTGCGGCCGGCGAGGTCGCGGCGTCCGCGCGCCGGACCTCGCGCGACCAGCGCGCCCGCACCTCGGCCGAGGCCGCCGAGCGCGAGGCAGCCGCCGCCGAGGGACCGGAGTGGGAGCGCAAGCTGGCCGGCGGACTGGCGTTCCTGCGCCGCCGGATCACCGGCGAGTACGAGGTCGACGACTTCGGCTTCGACCCCGACCTCGCCGAGCACGTGCTCATGCCGCCGCTGCGGCCCCTGTACGAGAAGTGGTTCCGGGTGGAGACCCGCGGCCTCGAGAACGTGCCCGACACCGGTGGGGCGCTCCTGGTCGCCAACCACTCCGGCACCATCCCGCTCGACGCCGTCATGACCACCCTGGCGCTGCACGACCACCACCCGGCTCAGCGGCACCTGCGCATGCTGGGCGCCGACCTGGTGTTCACCCTGCCGCTCGTGGCACCGCTGGCCCGCAAGGCAGGCAACACGCTCGCCTGCAACCCCGACGCCGAGCGGCTGCTGAGCAGCGGCGAGCTGGTGGGCGTCTGGCCGGAGGGCTTCAAGGGGATCGGCAAGCCGTTCCGCGAGCGGTACAAGCTGCAGCGCTTCGGCCGAGGCGGCTTCGTGTCGGCGGCGCTGCGGACGGGCGTGCCGATCATCCCGTGCTCGATCGTCGGCGCCGAGGAGATCTACCCGATCGTCGGCAACGCCAAGGCCCTGTCCCGGCTGCTCGGGCTGCCCTACGCGCCGATCACGCCCTTCTTCCCGCTGCTCGGCCCGGTCGGCCTCATCCCGCTGCCCTCGAAGTGGATCATCGAGTTCGGCGAGCCGATCGAGACGGCCCCCCTCGGTGCGGCGGCCGCCGACGACCCGATGCTGGTCTTCAACCTCACCGACCAGATCCGCGAGACCATCCAGTCGACCCTGTACACGCTGCTGATGCAGCGGCGGTCGATCTTCTTCTGAGCCCGCACGCGCGAGGACACGGAGCGCCCACGTGTCCCCGGGCCGTGCACCGGGCAGGGGCGCGGCGTGACGTCTCGCGCGCGCCTCAGGTCGGCCGCCGTCCCGCCGTCGGCGCCGTCGCCCGTGCCGATGCCGCACCTCGACGGCGTCCGGCACCGCTGGGTCGACGTGCAGGGCCTGCTCGTGCACGTCGCCGAGGCCGGCCCCGCAGCCGGACAGGAACTCGAACCGCCGCTGGTGCTGCTGCACGGCTGGCCGCAGCACTGGTGGATCTGGCGGCACGTCGTGCCGGCACTGGCCGGGCGGCACCGGGTGCTCATGCCCGACCTGCGCGGGCACGGCTGGAGCGCCGCACCCTCCTCCGGCTACGACAAGGAGCAGCTGGCCACCGACCTGCTCGGGCTGCTCGACGCACTCGGGCTGCCGCAGGTCGGGCTGGTCGGGCACGACTGGGGCGGGTGGACCGGGTTCCTCACCTGCCTGCGCGCGCCGGACCGGTTCTCGGGCTTCCTCGCGCTCGGGATCACCCACCCCTGGCAGGCGCCGTCGGCCGGCCGGGCGCTGCAGGCGTGGCGGCTCGGCTACCAGGTGGCGCTGAGCACGCCGCTGCTGACCGAGCGGGCGCTGCGGCTCACCCCGCGCCTGGTCGAGCAGGCCGTGCGGGCCGGCGCGACCGTCCAGGACGCGTTCAGCGCCGAGGACCTGCGGCTGTACGGGGCGGTGCTGCAGGAGCCGGCCCGCGCCAGGGCCACCGTGCAGCTGTACCGGACCTTCCTGACGCGCGAGTCGCTCGCCGTGGCCCGCGGGCGGTACGCCGACCGCCGGCTGACGGTGCCGACCCGGCTGGTCGTCGGGAACGGCGACCCGGTCGCCGCCGGGCCGTTTCTCGAGGGGTGGCAGGAGCACGCCGACGACATGGCGGTCGAGGTGCTGCCCGGCGTCGGCCACTTCGTTCCCGAGGAGGCGCCCGACGCGGTCGTCGACCGCGCCCGCGCCCTGTTCGCCTGACCGTCGGGAGGGCTCCCCACGGGTCCGCCCGGCCTCGGGACCGTCGGGAGGGCTCCCCACGGGTCCGCCCCGTAGCCGTGGGGAGGGCTCCTGACGGGTCCGGCCCGCCTCGCGACCGTCGGGAGGGCTCCCCACGGCTCAGGAGTCAGCGGGCGAACCTGGCCCGCAGCCGGGCCGCGTGCCCGTGCCCGGCGTGCCGCCGGTGCAGGGCGAGCCCGGCGACGATCCCGCCGGTGAGGGCCCCCACTCCGGCGGCGGCCGGCACGCCGATCTTGGCGGCCTTGCGCCCGGTGCGGAAGTCGCGGACGTCCCAGCCGTTGCGGCGCGCCACCTCCCGCAGCGCGGTGTCGGGGTTGATGGCCACGGCGTGCCCGACGGCGGTGAGCATCGGGACGTCGTTGCTCGAGTCGCTGTAGGCGGTGCAGCGCGACAGGTCGAGGCCCTCGCGCTCGGCCAGCGCCCGCACCGCCTCCGCCTTGGCCGCCCCGTGCAGGGGCTCGCCGACCAGACGGCCGGTGTAGACGCCGTCCTCGACCTCGCTGACCGTGCCGAGGGCGCCGGTCAGCCCGAGGCGGCGGGCGATGATGCGGGCGAGCTCGACCGGGGTGGCGGTCACGAGCCAGACCCGCTGCCCGGCGTCGAGGTGCTGCTGGGCGAGCGCGCGCGTGCCCGACCAGATCCGGCGCTCCATGAGCTCGTCGTAGATCTCCTCGCCGTAGGCGACGATCTCCTCGACCGACTTGCCGGCCACCAGGCCCAGTGCCTTGTCGCGTGCCTCGGCGACCGCCTCGAGGTTCTCCTTGCCCCGCACCCGGAAGACCAGCTGCTGCCAGCCGAAGCGCAGCAGGTCGCCGGTCGTGATGAGGCCGCGACCGGCCATCCCCTTGCCGAAGAAGTAGATCGACGCGCCGCGGATCATGGTGTTGTCGACGTCGAAGAACGCGGCGGCCGTGTGGTCCGGCGGGACGGAGAGGGACTCCTCGACCTCGGCGGCTGCCGCGGAGGCGGCTCCGGCGAGGACGGCCTTGACGCCGTCGTCGTTGCGCGAGCGCAGCCGCAGCCGGGGGGACATCGGGACCTCCAGGGGCGGCGGACGGCGGACGGCGCGAGCCTAGTGCGCCCGGGAGGTCGAGCAGCGCACGGCCCTCGGCGGACGCCCGAGGCCCCCGCACCGTGCGGTGCGGGGGCCTCCGGGACGCGCGTGCGGGTGGGCTGACCCTCTGGCTAGAGCTCTGCGCTCGCGCGGCGGCGGCGCAGCAGGGCCGCACCGACGAGCAGCGCGACACCGGCCGCGGCCAGCGGAGCCTCGGCGCCGGTGCGCGGCAGCGGGCCCTGGAACTCACCGGGCGGGGCCGCCGGCGTCGTGACCTCGACCGACTGGCGGACGACGGCGGCGGTCGGCACGATCTGCACCGCCAGGAGCGGGCCTTCGATGCCGAGCGGACCGGCCAGCTGCTCGGGCAGCTCGACGACGAGGCCGAAGCCGCCGGCGGCGGCCGCCGCGCAGGCGCCGTCCGCGGTGAAGGTGCCGGACAGGAACCCCTCCAGCGCCTCGGGGCAGGCCTCGAGCGCCGCGTCGACCTCGTCCAGCGGGCCGGCGACGACGCCGATGCCGGCGAGCGCGCGCAGGACCGCGTTGATCTGGTCGACGAGGTCGGTCAGCGCGTCGAGGTCGATGCTGCCGAGCAGCTCGCCGCTGATCTCGCGCAGGTCGGTGTCGAGCAGCAGGATCGGCTCGGCCATCGCCTCGACCGCGGTCGTCTCGACGTCGGCGGAGGCGGCGTCGCCGTCGATCTCGGCGGTCGACGTCGTGGTGAGGGCCTCGACCTCGCCGAAGGGGTTCACGCCGAGGACCTGGAGGTCGGCCAGGGTGGCCGTGGCCTCGGCGGTGGTCTTCGCGCCGTCGGTGCTGATGGTCTGGCTGGCGGTCAGCAGGCCGGCGCCGAAGATGCCGTTCGGGCCGGTCAGGTCGGCCAGCGAGTCCGCGAGCGCGTCGCGGATCTCGCCGAGCCGGATGCGCAGGTTGCACAGGAAGCCGGCGTCCTCGTCGGTGACGCCCTCGACGACCTCGGCGAGGATCGGGCCGAAGACCGGGATCTGCCCCACCCCGCCACCGACCGGTGTGGTGATCGGCTCGATGCCGGCGCACAGCCCCTGCGTGGCAGCGTCGACCGGCTCGAGCCCGTCGATGACCTGCTCGAGGCCGGCCAGGAGCGGGTCGAGGATCTGGGCCAGCCCGTCAGCCAGCTGCTGCGGCAGGCCCACGCCGAGGTCGGCGATCTGCGCGGTGGAGGTGCTGCTCGGGTCCTCCGAGACGGCGGCGGAGGACTCCACGAGACCGACGGCGAGGAACTCGCCGAGCGGGCTGCCCTCGATGCCGTCGCCGATGGCGTTGGTCGGGCCGGAGGACTCGAGCGGCTCGGGGAGCCGGGCCTCGGCGCCGGGGAAGCTCTGCGCGTTGCCGGCGATGCTGCCCCGCAGGATGGTGGCGAGCGCCTCGGCCTCGGGTCCCTGGCCGCTGACCGACAGGACCGACCCGGAGGCCGTGCTGAGGTCGAGCTGGATCGCGTTGCCCTGCGGCAGGTTCACCGTGATGCGGACGACGGAAGCCTGCGTGGCGGCGTCGCGCGTCACCGTGGTGGACGTCTGCGCGGCGGCCGGAGCGGCAGCGAGCAGCGGCAGCGTCAGCGCGGCGCACGCGCCGACGGCCAGGCTCCGCAGCCGTCGCGAGGTGGGGGCAGTTCGTGCCATGGGGTGGTGCCTTCCGGTCGCTCTGTCAACGGCTACGGCAGCGTGCGACCACCGCATCACCTAACGTGACACGACGGGCGCGGGAATAGTACCGCCAGCCCGGTCAACGAGACGACGCCACCCGGGTGACGGGTCCCGGCACCTCCTCCGGCCGAGCCTGGCCCGGGCCGGGCGCCTGCGGCAGGTCCGGGGACCGGATCACCGGGACCAGGACGGCAGCAGTGCCCCGGTTACCAGGGCGCCGGGCAGCAGCCTTCCCGGGTCGAGCGGTGCCCCCGGCAGCCGCGTGGGCGCGTCGAGCGGCAGGCCCGGCAGGGAGGGGACGGGCGCGTCCAGCCCCGGCTCGGGCTCCGACCCGGGG
>DATLGD010000204.1:0-3445 GCA_035540755.1 Mycobacteriales bacterium
CGTCGATCCTCCCGACGGCGGCGGTCCGCTGCTCCACGCCGTCGAGCCGGTCCGAGGCCCACCGCTCGTAGTCCTGGGAGCGCACCATCTCGTAGCGGTACGGCCCGAGCGGCAGACGCTGCTCGACGGCGTCCGGCCCGACGACGCTCGCGTCGTACCACCGGTGCGAGACCGCCCCGGCCCAGTGAACCGGCCCGCGCTGCCAGGAGCACCAGGTGCGCTCCGGCGCCGGGTCGGGCGAGGTCACGAGCACCACGGCCGGCACACCCCGGTCCGACAGGCGAACGGCCAGCCCGAGGCCGGCCGCGCCTGCGCCGACGACGACGACCTCGGCGTGCTCCACCCGGTCATCCTGCCCCGCGCACCCCCGACCGCCCGTCGGCACGGCACCGGGCGCTCGCCGCGGAGCCGGCCGGGCGCGAGCACCGGCCCGGTGGGCGATGCGCGTCACACCTGACCCGGCAGGACTCGGCCTCCCGCCGGCGAACCCTCATACTGGTACTCGTTGTCATTCTCAGGAGGCTCCGTGCTCGACCGTCGTCGCCTCCGGGCCGCCGTGCTCGCTGCGGCAGTGGCGGTGGTGCCCGTGCTCCTCCTGCCGCCGACTGTGGCGCAGGCCCGACCGGGCTGCGACACCGAGCAGCGCGTCGAGGGGCACTTCCGCTCCGTCGCCAAGCCCGACGACCTGCTGCCGGGCTCGCTCGTCGCGCACGCCGTCGAGCCGGCCGACCCGCGCACGGTCTACCTGGCCGACGCGGACGCGGTCGCCGTGAGCACCGACGCCGGGTGCACGTGGGCGGAGCTGCTCCGCTTCGCCCCGGAGAGCCACACCACGATCACCTCGCTCACCGTCCCGGACACGCTGCGACCTACAGGGCGGCTGCACGTGGTCCGCACCACCAGGACCTCCCGCGACGGACTGGGGGGGTTGAGCACCGTCTCCAGCCGACGAGGCCCCGACCAGCCGTTCGTCCGGAGCGCACTGCTGCCCGGACGGGTGCGCCTGGCGGTCAGTGCCGCCGATCCCCAGGTGGTGTACGCCGGGACCACCGACTTCAGCGCCTCGTCCCAGGCCCCCATGCGCAGCACCGACGGCGGTGTCACGTTCCTGCCCCGCGCCGGCACCCGCACCTACCCGGACAAGGACGGCTTCCCGACCCTCAGCGGGGCGCCGGACCGGGTCGTGGTCGACCCGAGCTCGCGGGACCGGCTGACGGTCGGGAGCAGGACCCTGCACGGCAGCCCTGACGGCGGGGACAGCTTCGAGCCCCTGATCACGCCGAAGAAGGGCGGGTTCAGCCATGCCCTGCAAGTGCACCCGCAGGGTGGGGACGCCGAGGGGACCGCGGTCTGGGTGGAGACGGCCGTGAGCAACGAGCCGATCGGCCCGACGACCGGCGGGGTGTGGCGGGTCCCACCATCCGGGGAGGTGGAGTCCCTGCCCCGCGAGGGGCTCGAGGGCGTCCCCCAGTCGCTGGCCCTGGGCAGCGGGACCGACGAGATGGTCCTGACCGTCGCCGACAGCCCGGAGAACTTCGACGACGGCTACGAGGGGCCCGGCGCGCTGTTCCTGTTCGACGAGCCTGCCGGGACCTGGGTCGACGTCATCGACGGCCGCGGCCACCCGCTGCTCGACGCCCAGATCGACCGCACCGAAGACCCGTCGGTGCACCTGCACTCGTCGGCGACGACGTTCCCGAACGGCTTCGACGAGTACGTCGTGTACTCCCCGCCCGCGGCCGGCCGGGTCGTGCCGCCGACGGTGGACGACGGCAGCAGCCGCGGTGGCACGCTGCCGCCGCGCAACGGCTTTCCGCCCCCGCCGCGAGCCTGCGCCGACGCGGCCCGCTTCGAGCCGCCGACCGCGCGGCCCAGCGGCGCCCGGCTGACGCCGCCCGTCGCCGACGTCCCGGTCGACGCCGCCGGTCGCGGCCGCCAGGGGCTCGCGCTCGACCTCGTCGGCGACGCCCTGGCGCTGGACCTGTTCATCGTGCTGGACACCAGCGGCTCACTGGAGCCGGCGGCCGCCGGGCTCGCCTGCGGGCTCGAGGACCTCGTCACCGGCCTGGCCGAGGACGGTGTCGACGTCCACGTCGGCCTGGCCGAGTTCTCCGACATGGAACCCGGCGCCCGCTACGCCCGCCTGGTCGACCTCGCGCCGCCGGGGGAGGACCTGCAGCGGACGCTGCGCCTGCTCCGCAACGGCGGCGGCGAGATCGAGGCGCACCGCACCGCCCTGTACCAGTCCGTCACCGGTGAGGGTCTGGTGATCGACGGCGTGGAGTACGTGCCGGCCGGGCAGGGCGCGAGCTTCCGACCGGGCTCGACCCGCGTGGTCCTTCAGGTCAGCGACGAGCCCTGGCGGCCGCTCGTCGGCGAGCCGTCGCCGTTCGAGGTGATCGACGCGTTCAACGCCGCGGACGTCCAGCACGTGGGCCTGCACGTGACGCACCCGACCGGCACCGTCCTGGTCGGGGGGCCCAACCCGGCCGAGAGCGCCGTGCTGCGCCAGCAGATGGACCAGTTCTCGGCCGGCACCGGCGCGCTCGCGCCGGCGGGGGGCGTCGACTGCGACGGCGACGGCCGGGTCGAGCTGCAGGAGGGCCAGCCACTGGTGTGCGAGGGGCCGATCACGGGCGACGTCGTGCCCGTCGCCGCGGCCGTCCGCGCCCTGGTCGACGCGATCGCGGTCCGCGGCCCGGTCGAGCTGCGCGCGCAGCCGGCCGAGGGGGTGGCGGTCGAGGTCGACCGGCGCTACGACGACGTCGACCTGCGCGCGGGCGGTCGGCTGTCCTTCGCCGCCGACGCGCTGTGCGCCGAAGGCGTCGCGCGGCCGGTCGAGGTGTCCGTCGAGGCGTTTGCCCGCGGCGTGCCGGTCTCGGCCGCCACACTGCGAGTGCTGTGCGGGGCCGCCGCGGCGTCGCCGGCCCTGCTGCCCGCGGAGCCCGCGCCAGGCCCGGCCGGCGTCGCGCCGGTCGCGCCCGACGCACCCGCACCGGGGCTCGCCGGCGCCCCGCCGGCCGCGCCACCACCGGTGGTCCAAGTACCCGCACTCGGACTGGCGCCCGCACCGGCTCCAGCGGCCGCCGGGGCCGCAGCGGGCGCCGCGGCCAGCGCCGGCGCAGCGGCGAGCGGCGGCGCGACCGGCACCGCCGGTGCGGTGGGGACGTCCACCTCGACCGCCCCGGGCAGCTCCGCCGGGCTGGCCGGTGCGCCGCAGGAGTCGCAGCGCCGCACCCAGGGCGCCTTCGTCGGCTCGTCCGCTGCTCAGGGACGGCCCGACGTGCCTCTGGCCGCCGTCCCCCTCGGCGGCGGCGCGCTGGCCACGGCCGCCCTCACCGCGCACCTGCTCGCCACCCGCCGTCGCCGCCCGGCGCCGGCAGCCGTCCGTCTGGAGAACCGTCGATGACCGCCCGCCTGTCCCGCCTGTCCGCCCTGCTGCCCC
>DATLGD010000205.1:0-18240 GCA_035540755.1 Mycobacteriales bacterium
GACGTGCGCCCCCGCCGCCCGGCCACGTCCCCAGCGGCGGCCGAGGCGCACGTCTGCGGTGACGACGTGACAGCCGTGATCGTCGCGCACGACGGCGCGGCGTGGCTGCCCGAGGTCCTCGCGGCGCTCGACGCCCAGACCGTCCCGCCCGCCCGGCTGGTCGCCGTCGACACCGGCAGCCGCGACGGCAGCGCGGCCCTGCTCCGTGACGCCCTCGGCGACGCCGCCGTGCTCGAGCTGCCCCGCGAGACCGGCTACCCCGAAGCCGTCCGGGCGGGTCTGCGGCACGCCGCCGTGATCGACGGCAAGGACGGCGCGGACGGCTACCTCTGGCTGCTGCACGACGACGCCGCGCCGGACCCGGACTGCCTGGAGCGGCTGCTCGTCGAAGCGGGGCGGCAGCCCTCGGCGGGCCTCCTCGGCCCGAAGGCCGTGGACTGGCACGACCCGCGCGTGCTCGTGGAGGTCGGCGTCACGACCGACCGCGCCGGCCACCGCACCACCGGCCTCGAGCGCGGTGAGCAGGACCAGGGGCAGCACGACGCCGTCCGCGACGTCCTCGCCGTCGGCACGGCGGGGGCGCTGGCGCGGCGCGAGGTCTGGGACGAGGTCAGCGGCCTCGACCCGGTGCTGCCGCTGTTCCGCGACGAGCTCGACCTCGGCTGGCGCACCACGTCGGCCGGGTCCCGGGTGGTCGTCGTGCCGGCCGCCCGGGTCCGGCACGTGCGCGCCGCCACCACCGGCCGCCGCGAGCCGGGAGCGGTGCGCGGCCCGGCGGCCCGGCACGACCGCCGGCACGCGGTCTTCGTGCTGCTCGCCCACGCGTCCCGCCGGCGGCTCCTGCTCGCCGTCCCGGCACTGGTCCTCGGCTCGGTCCTGCGCAGCATCGGCTTCCTGCTGCTCCGCCGCGTCGCGGAGGCGCGCGACGAGCTCGGCGCGCTCGGCGCCGTCCTCGGCCACCCCCGGCGGCTCACCGCGGCCCGCCGACGCCGTCGCGGCCTCCGCACCGTCCCACCCGCTGTCGTCCGCCCGTTGCTCGCGACCCGCACCGCACGGCTGCGGAGCAGGGCCGAGTCGCTCGGCGGCTGGCTGGCCGGCGCCGCGGCGCCGGCACGCGGCACAGGCAGCGCGCTCGGCGATCCGGGTCCCGACGGGCCCGACGACGACGATCTCGGCGCCGGCGCACCGGGGCTGCTGCGGACCGTGCTCGCCCGCCCGCCGGTGCTCCTGGTGCTCGCCCTCGCACTGCTGGCGCTGCTCGCCGAGCGCCGGGTGCTCTCGGTGTCGGGCGGGCTGCTGTCCGGCGGACGGCTGCTCCCCCCGCCGGACGGCGCCGCCGACCTGTGGGCGGCGTGGACGTCGTCGTGGTCGAGCGCCGGGCTCGGCACGCCCGCCGCCGCCCCGCCGTGGGTCGCCGTGCTGGCCGGGCTGAGCAGCGTGCTGCTCGGGAAGCCCTGGCTCGCCGTCGACCTGCTGCTGCTCGCCAGCGTCCCGCTCGCCGGCCTCACGGCCTACCTGGCCGCCCGGCGCGCCGTCGCCAGCCCGGCGCTGCGCCTGTGGGCCGCCGCGGTCTGGGCGCTGCTGCCGGTCGCGACCGGCGCGGTCGCCGCGGGGCGGCTCGACGCGGCGGCAGTGCAGATCACCCTGCCGCTCCTCGGCCTGTCGATGGCGCACCTGCTCGAACAGGACCCGCGCGGGTCCTGGCACCGTGCGTGGGGCACCGGGCTGCTGCTCGCCGTGACCGCGAGCCTGGCACCGACGCTGTGGCTGGTGGCGGCGCCGCTGCTGGTCGTCGCGGCGGCGCTCGCCCTCGCCGGGGCGCCGCGCGCGCTGCGGCCGGCGGCACGGCGCCGCGCCCTCGCCGCCCTGCTCGTGGCCGGGCTGCCCGTGCTCCTGCTCCTGCCGTGGTCGCTCGGTGTCCTGCGCACCCCGGGGCTGCTCCTGCACGGGCCGGGGCGCCTCGCCCTCGACCCCGCGCTGGCCGACCCGGCGCTGCCGGCCTGGCACCTGCCGCTGCTGTCGCCCGGCGGTGCCGGGCTGCCTCCGCTGTGGGTCACGGCCGGCCTCCTGCTCGCCGCACTGGGCGGGCTGGTCCGCAGCCACCGCCGCCGCACCGCCGGGACCGCCTGGACGGTGGCCCTCGGCGCCCTGGCCGCCGCGCTGGTGCTCACCCGGGTCGCCGTGCCGGCGCCGGCCGGCGGCCCCGAGCTGCCGGTCTGGCCGGGGGCGCCCCTGCAGGTGGCGGCGGCCTGCCTGCTGCTGGCTGCGCTCGTCGCCGGCGACGGGCTGCGCGAGCGCCTGGCCCGGACGGACTTCGGGTGGCGGCAGCCGGCCGCCGCCGCTGTCGCAGCGCTGGCCGCCGTCGTCCCGCTGCTCGCCGCCGTCGGCTGGGTCGTGCGGGGGGCCGACGACCCGCTGGACCGGCGGCCGGCGGAGGTGGTGCCGGCGTTCGTCACCGCGGAGCTCGCGGGCGACCCCGGCGTGCGCGTGCTCGTGCTGCAGGCCCGCGGCGACGGCTCGGTCGGGTACGAGGTGCAGACCGCCGACGGGGTGCGCCTGGGCGCCGCCGACCTCCCGCCGCCCGCGGACCAGGCCGCCGCGCTCGGCGACGTCGTCGCCGACCTCGTCACCGCCCGCGGGAGCGCCGCCGCCGAGGCCCTCGCGACCCGCGCCGTGCGCTACGTCGCCCTGCCCGGGGCGGACGTCGGCTCCCCGCTGGCGGCCGTCCTCGACGCGCAGACCGGGCTCTCGCGCCGGTCGGCCGAGCCGGTGCCGCTGTGGCAGGTGCAGGCGCCCGCGGCGCACCTGAGCGTGCTGTCCGGACCGCTCGCGGAGGCGGCTGCGGCCGGCGTCCGCGGTCCGTCCGCGGAGCAGCTGCGGGCCTCGCCACCACAGGTGCTGCCCTCCGGGCGGGTCGGCGCGCGCACCGCGGTGCCCGACGGCGAGGGGGACCGGCTGCTGGTGCTGGCCGAGGCCCGCGACGCCGGCTGGTGGGCGCGGCTCGACGGCGAGCCGCTCGAGCCGGCCACCGCCTGGGGCTGGGCGCAGGCCTTCGTCCTGCCCCCCGGCGACGGGCAGCTGGTCCTCGACCGTGACGACCGCGGCCGCGCCCTCGCGCTGGCCCTGCAGGCGGTCGCGGTGCTCGTCGTCGCCGTGCTCTCGGTCCCGGGCGGCCGGCGTCGCGACGGGCTCGAGCCCTCCGGCGGCGTCGTCGCCGCTGCGGCGCGGCTCCCCGCCCGCCCGGTGCGGGAGCTCCGGTCATGAGGCCGCCTCCGCTGCGGCTGCTCGTCGTCCTCGCCGCGCTCGGGGCCGTCGTCGCCGTCGGGTCGGGGGTGCCGCAGCCCGACGTCGGCACCGCCGCCCCGGCCCAGGTCGCCGTCGTCGGCGGGGGAGCGGTCTGCGCCGACCTGCGCCAGCAGCCCGGCGCCGTCCGCACCGAGGTCGCCGCCGGCGTCGCCGAGGCGGCCGTCCCGGCGGCGCCGGAGGCGGACCTGCCGGCGCCCGCCGTCTCCTCGCGCCGGCTCGGCGGCGAGCCCGCGCCCGATCCGGCCGAGCCGCCGACCGACCTGCCGCTGCCGGCGGAGGCCGCGGTCGTGACCGGTCTCGGCACCGACCTCGACGGCGCCGCGCTCGCGGTGCGGGCCACCGGCTCGGCCGCCGCGGGTCTCGCGGCGCAGTCGACCGCCCTCGTCACCGCCGGCCCGGTGCGCGGTCTGGCCGTCGCCCGCTGCGGCGCGGCGTCTCCCGACCGCTGGCTGCTCGGCGGCGGCACCACGGTCGGCGAGAGCGCCGTGCTGCTGCTGGTCAACCCGGACCTCGAGCCGGCCGTCGTCGACGTGACCGTGCTGTCGGCGGAGGGCACCGCCGACGCGCGACCCGGCCGGGGACTGACCGTGCCCGCTCTCGGCCAGCTCGCCGTGCCGCTCGACGTCCTCGCCCCGGAGCGGTCGCGGCTGGCGGTGCGCGTGCAGGCCGTCCGGGGTCGGGTCGCGTCGGCCGTGCGGCACGAGCGGTCCGACGGCGTCGTGCCGCGCGGGGTCGCGTACGCCGCCGCCGCCGCGGACGGGCCGGCCGAGCAGGTCACCGTCCCAGGGCTGCCGCAGGGCCCCGGCGGGCGCGCGGTGTGGGTGACCAACCCCGGGGACGTGGACGTGGAGGTCGCGGTCGAGGTGACGACGCTCGAGGGGCAGTTCGTCCCCGACGGGCTGGACGCGCTGGCCGTCCCGGCCGGGAGCAGCGTCGCCGCCGACCTGTCCGAGGTGCTCGGCACCACTCCGGCGGCGGTGCGCGTCGCTGCGGCGGGCGGCCCGGTGCTGGCCGTCGGCGTCGCCGAGGACACCGGTGAGGGAGACGTCCGCGACCTGGCCTACGTCGGCCCGGCGCCGGCGCTGCGCGGCGCGGGCCTGCTGCCCGACGTCCTCCTCGGCGCTGCCGAGCACACCGTGCTGCTGTCGGCGCTGGCCGGCGACGCCGTCGTCGAGCTCTCGTTCCTGCCGGTGGCGGGGCAGCCCGGGCCGGCGGCGCCGCCGCGCCGCGTCGACGTGCCCGGCGGGCGCACCGTGGCGGTGCCGGTGGGGAGCCTGCTCCCAGAGGGCGCCGGCGGCCGGGTGGCCGTTCAGGTCCGCCCGGACCCGCGCGGCAGCGGCGCGCACGTCGGGGTGGTCGTCCGCGCACGGCCCGCGGAGGGGCCGCTGCTCGCCGGCTACGCCCTCACCGCGCCGGCGGCCACCGCCGTGCGCCCGCAGGTGGTGCGCGACCCCGCCGTCGGCGCCGGCACCGGCTGACTGCTCCGGCGGTTCAGGGCCGGTGGTCAGGACTCCGGCGGGTCCACGTCGTCGGGGTCGAGCCCCAGCAGGCGCGCCACCTGGTCGACGACGACGTCCTGCACGAGCTCGGCCAGCTCGGCACGGCTTCCGGCGCGGGCCTCCAGCGGTCGTCGGTAGACGACGACCCGCGGCGAGGCCTGGACCCCCCGCGCGTCGACGCCGCCCGGCAGCAGGCGCCCGAGCGGCACGGCGCCGCCCGCCGTCTCGTCGACGACGACGTCGGCGTCGAGGGCCGGGTCGACGCCCGGCGGGACGTGCGGCACGTCCTCGACGGCGAACTCGACGTGCTCGAGCTCCCGGGCCCAGCGCTGCTCGAGCCGCTCGACGGCGTCGAGCACCAGCTCGTCGAAGCGCTCGGCCGGCGTCGCGGCGAGCGGCACCTGCACGGTGCGGGCGGCGACCTGCACCGAGCGGCGGGCCAGCGGCCCGCGCAGCCCGCGGCCGTGCCGGTCCCGTCCCCGCCGTCCGTGCGCCACGCTTGCGAGGGTAGGGGCGTGGCCGCCCCGGCGGCCCTCGACACGACGCCGGCGCCCGGCGGGTGCTGGCAGTCCGGCAGGACTGCGGCTACCGTCGCCGCTCGTGAGGGAGCGCGAGAGGTCGCGCGGATGCGGAGAGGTTGCCCGGTGAGCCCTGTTCGGCGCTGCTCGCGCACCGCGTGCACCGCGGCCGCGGTCGCGACGCTCACCTACGTCTACGCCGACTCCACCGCCGTCGTCGGGCCGCTGGCCACCTACGCCGAGCCGCACACCTACGACCTGTGCGAGGTGCACGCCGACCGGCTCACCGTCCCCCGCGGCTGGGAGGTCGTGCGGCACGAGAGCGAGCACCCCGACGTCACCGCCGCGCGCACCGCCGACGACCTGGTCGCGCTCGCCGACGCCGTGCGCGAGGCCGCGCGCCCGGCGCCGTCCCCCGGGCCGGGTCCGGAGCCGGGCACCGGCCGTCGGGGGCACCTGCGCGCGCTCCCCACCCCCGGCTGAGCCGGCCACGGGCCGCGGTGTCCGTTTTGCCCCGGACACGCCGGGTGCTCAAGGGATCCACGGCTGCGGCCGAAGCAGTGGCATCACCCGGACGGCGGTACAGAACGCCCTGCGGACGCCCGAGCCGACGAGCACCCGAGGACTTCCCCATGAGCCTGGTCACCAC
The DNA here is from genome assembly GCA_035540755.1 of Mycobacteriales bacterium. Classification (GTDB taxonomy): domain Bacteria; phylum Actinomycetota; class Actinomycetes; order Mycobacteriales; family SCTD01; genus DATLGD01. The sequence continues at coordinate 5,973 of DATLGD010000205.1, forward strand.
CCCCGCCCGCGCCCTCGCCACCTGCACCTCCTGCGCGAGCACCCGCGTCACCGCGATCACGATGACGCTGACCGACGGCTCGACCGTCGACTTCGCCTCCTGCCACACCTGCGAGAACAAGCGCTGGACGCAGGAGGGCCGCGAGCTCGACATCACCACGGTCCTCGGCAAGACCCGCAAGATCAAGGCGTAGCGCAGCGCGCCGGGCGGGTGCCCGGGCGCGGTCCGGAGCGGCCGTCGTAGGGTCGCCGCGTGACCCGCGACCTGTCGACCATCATCAAGGCCTACGACGTCCGCGGCGTCGTCCCGGACCAGCTCGACGCCGACATCGCCCGCGCCATCGGCGCCGCGTTCGTCCGCTTCACCGGCGCCGACCGCATCGTGACGGCGCGCGACATGCGCGAGTCCGGCGTCGACCTGTCCGCCGCCTTCGCCGAGGGGGCCACCAGCCAGGGCGCCGACGTCGTCGACGCCGGGCTCGGCTCGACCGACCTGCTCTACTACGCGGCCGGCACGCTCGACGTCCCCGGCGCGATGTTCACCGCCAGCCACAACCCGGCGCAGTACAACGGCATCAAGCTGTGCCTGTCCGGGGCGCGGCCGGTCGGCCAGGAGTCCGGGCTGCGGGAGATCCGGGCGGAGGCCGAGCGCTTCCTCGCCGAGGGCCTGCCCTCCTCCGACCGCTCGGCCGGGTCGGTGACCTCCCAGGACGTGCTCAGCGACTACGCCGCCTACCTCAAGCAGCTGGTGCCCGGCCTGTCCGGCATCCGGCCGCTGACGGTCGTCGTCGACGCCGGCAACGGCATGGGCGGCCACACCGTGCCGACCGTGTTCGAGGGCCTTCCGCTCGATCTGACCGCGCTGTACTTCGAGCTCGACGGCTCGTTCCCGAACCACGAGGCGAACCCGATCGAGCCGGAGAACGTCGCCGACCTGCAGGCGAAGGTGCGCGCGACCGGCGCCGACCTGGGCCTGGCGTTCGACGGCGACGCCGACCGCTGCTTCGTCGTCGACGAGCGGGGCGAGGTCGTCAGCCCCTCGGCGCTGACCGCCCTCATCGCCGAGCGGGAGCTGGCGAAGGAGCCCGGCTCGACCGTCATCCACAACCTCATCACCTCCCGCAGCGTCCCGGAGGTGGTGCGCGAGGCCGGCGGCACACCGGTGCGCACCCGGGTGGGGCACTCGTTCATCAAGGCCGAGATGGCCCGCACCGGCGCGGTCTTCGGCGGCGAGCACTCCGGCCACTTCTACTTCCGCGACTTCTGGAACGCCGACTCCGGCATGCTCGCGGCCCTGCACGCGATCGCGGCGCTCGGCGGCCAGGACGGGCCGCTGTCGCAGCTGCTGACCCGCTACGACCGGTACGCCGCGAGCGGTGAGATCAACAGCACCGTCGACGACCAGCCCGGCCGGATCGCGGCGATCAGACAGCGGTACGCCGACGCCGAGCTCGACGAGCTCGACGGCCTCACCGTCGACCTCGGCGACGGCGCCTGGTTCAACGTGCGCGCCTCGAACACCGAGCCGCTGCTGCGGCTGAACGTCGAGGCCCGCGACGAGGCCACGATGGCGAGGGTCCGCGACGAGGTCCTCGCCGTCATCCGCGGCTGACCGGTCGCCGAGCCGGGCGCACCCGTGGCTAGGCTGCCGCCCATGAAGCTGGACCCCGCCCTGCTCGACATCCTGGCCTGCCCCGACTGCCTGTCACCGCTGGCGGCCGACGCCGACGCGGGGGAGCTGGTGTGCACGTCGTGCCCGCTGGCCTACCCGGTCCGCGACGACATCCCGGTGCTGCTCGTCGACGAGGCGCGACGCCGCCCGGACGCGCCCGCGTGAGCTCGTCGGTCGTCGACCTCGACGACCCCGGCGCCGTCGAGGCCGCGGACCCGCAGGGGATGCTGCGCGCGGTCGCCTCGAGCGCCGCGCAGGTCCGCGAGGCCGCGGTCTTGGCCCGCGAGGCGGGAGTGGCCCGCATCGCCGACGGCGGGCGACCGCGCGCCGTCGTCGTCTGCGGCATGGGCGGCTCCGGCATCGCCGGCGACGTGCTCGCCGCCGTCGCCGGCACCGCCAGCCCGGTGCCGGTCATCTCCCACCGCGGCTTCGGGCTGCCCGCCTGGGTCGGCGCCGGCGACGTCGTGCTGGCCGCCTCCTGCTCCGGCACCACCGAGGAGACGCTGTCCGCGGTGGAGGAGGCGGCCCGGCGCGGCTGCCCGCTGCTCGCCGTGGGCGCGGAGAACTCGCCGCTGCACCAGCGGGCGCAGCAGGGCCGAGCGGTCTTCGTCCGGGTGACCCAGGGCCGCCAGCCCCGCGCCTCGATCTGGTCGCTGTCGACGCCGCTGCTGCTGGCCGGCTCGGCGCTCGGTCTGTGCGCGGCCGGCGACGACGTCGTCGAGTCCGTCGCTGTCGCGCTCGAGGACGTCGCCCTGCGCTGCCGGATCGACGCCGAGGCGCTGGTCAACCCGGCCAAGGCGCTCGCCGGAGCGCTGGCCGGCGCCCTGCCGGTGGTGTGGGGGACCTCGCCGCTGACGGGCGTGGCCGCCTACCGCTTCGCCTGCCAGCTCAACGAGAACGCGAACACCCCTGCCTCCTGGGGGGCGCTGCCCGAGGCTGGGCACAACCAGGTGGTCGCCCTTGACGGACCCTTCGCCGGCCGCCCCGCAGCGCAGGACGACGACGACCTGTTCCGTGACCGCGCCGACGACGTCGACGGCGGCCGCCTGGTGCTGGTGCTGCTGCGCGACAACGAGGAGGACCCCCGGGTCGCCGCCCGCGCCGACGCCGTCACGGCACTGGCCGAGGACCGCGGCGTGCCGGTGCAGGCGGTGCGCACCGAGGGGGCGTCGGCGTTCGAGCGGCTGGCCCGCCTCGTCGCGCTCGGCGACTACGCGAGCACCTACCTGGCGGTGGCGCAGGGCACCGACCCGACGCCGGTCGACGCGATCACCGCCCTGAAGTCCGCCGTCTTGCGGTAGCGCCGGCACGTGTCAGTGCGGTGACGGCCGGGCCCCGGCCCCTTCCCCCACGCCGCCGAGGGGCGCACACTCGGGTCCGAGGACATCGATCCCGGGAGGTGGTCCGCATGGGGACCGTCCACTGCCCGCTCTGCGGGCTCCGCTACCGGCACGGGTCGGAGCTCGACGAGCACGCCCGTGAGGCGCACGCGCCGGCGAGCCCGCCGGAGTCGCGCGAGACCCTCGTTGTGCCGCGCCGCCGCCCGCCGCGCGAGAACGTCATCGACCAGGTGCTGCACCGCCGCTGACCGGCGCGCCGGCTACTCGGCGCCGAACCGCTTGAGGGCCATCTGCGCGGTCATGACGGCGGTCTGCACGCCGTCCTGCTCGCGCGTGAGGACCACCTCGACGGCGAAGACGGCGACGCCGCGCGCACCGAGCGAGGCGCGTGCCTCGACGGGGTCGCCGGTGAGGCGGGCGGTGGCGAGCAGCGGCCCGGTGGCGACGGCCGAGTAGGCGATCTCCGCCGACTTCACCAGCGGCACGGCGCCCTGCTCGACGAGGTCGCCGAACACCTCGAGCAGCACCACGAAGGCCGCCGTCTCGCCGAGCCCGAAGATCGCGGCCGCGTGCGGACCGCCGACGTGGTTGTGCAGCTCCGGTCCGGCGTCCAGCCGCACCACCGCCCGGTCCGGTGAGCTGCTCACCACCCGCGGGCCGAGGGTGCGGACGAACCCCTGCGCGCCGGCGATGAGCGAGGCGATGGTGGCGCTGTTCACCCCGGAAACCTGCCACACCGGCCGCCCGTGGATCTCCGTCAGGGCGGCGAGACGCGTCGCGCGCGCGCCGACCCGTTAGCCTGGGAGCAGCAGCACTGCACGCGGCAGTCCCTCCGAAGCCTCGGTGAGCGGTTTCCCGCGGTCCTCAGCCCGTCCCTGAGCACCGGAGGCTCCTCGATGACCCATGCCAGCGCCCTGTCCTCCCGCCCGCCCTTCCAGGTCGCGGACCTCTCCCTGGCCGAGTTCGGCCGCAAGGAGATCCGCCTCGCCGAGCACGAGATGCCCGGCCTGATGGCCATGCGCGCGGAGTACGGCCAGAGCAAGCCGCTGACCGGCGCCCGCATCACCGGCTCCCTGCACATGACCGTGCAGACCGCCGTCCTCATCGAGACGCTCGTCGAGCTCGGCGCCCAGGTCCGCTGGGTCAGCTGCAACATCTTCTCGACCCAGGACCACGCGGCGGCCGCCGTCGCCGTCGGGCCGAACGGCACCGTCGACGACCCGCAGGGCATCCCCGTCTTCGCCTGGAAGGGCGAGACGCTCGAGGAGTACTGGTGGTGCACCGAGCAGTCGCTCGACTGGTCCGCCGAGGGCGCTGAGGGCCCGAACATGATCCTCGACGACGGCGGCGACGTCACGCTGCTCGTGCACAAGGGCGTCGAGTTCGAGAAGTCGGGCGTCGTCCCGCCGGCCGATGACACCCACAGCGAGGAGTACCTCGTCATCCTCGACACCCTGCGCCGCTCGCTCGAGGCGACGCCGGACCGGTTCACGAAGATCGCTGCCGGCATCCAGGGCGTCACCGAGGAGACCACCACCGGTGTCATGCGCCTGTACGAGTTCGCCAAGGCCGACTCGCTGCTCTTCCCGGCCATCAACGTCAACGACTCGGTGACCAAGAGCAAGTTCGACAACCTCTACGGCTGCCGCCACTCGCTCATCGACGGCATCAACCGCGCCACCGACGTCATGATCGGCGGCAAGGTCGCCGTCGTCCTCGGCTTCGGCGACGTCGGCAAGGGCTGCGCGGAGTCGTTGCGCGGCCAGGGCGCCCGCGTCATCGTCACCGAGATCGACCCGATCAACGCGCTGCAGGCCGCGATGGAGGGCTTCCAGGTGACCACCCTGGAGGACGTCGTCGAGACCGCCGACATCTTCATCACCGCCACCGGCAACAAGGACGTCATCACCGCCGACCACCTGTCGCGGATGAAGCACCAGGCGATCGTCGGCAACATCGGCCACTTCGACAACGAGATCGACATGGCCGGCTTCGCCAAGCTCTCGGGCGTCGAGCGGCGCAACATCAAGCCGCAGGTCGACGAGTGGATCCGCCCCGACGGCCGCTCGGTCATCGTCCTGTCGGAGGGCCGCCTGCTGAACCTGGGCAACGCGACCGGCCACCCGTCGTTCGTCATGTCGAACAGCTTCACCAACCAGGTGATCGCGCAGATCGAGCTGTTCACCAAGAACGACTCCTACGAGCGCCAGGTCTACGTGCTCCCCAAGCACCTCGACGAGAAGGTCGCGCGGCTGCACCTCGACGCGCTCGGCGTGCGGCTCACGAAGCTCACCAAGGAGCAGGCCGAGTACATCGGCGTCGACGTCGAGGGGCCGTACAAGAGCGACATGTACCGGTACTAGACGCACCTGCTCGGACGCGAGGCCCGCACCCTTCCCGGATGCGGGCCTCGCGCCGTCCGGGGGCCGGAAGTCCCTTGCACACAGCTGGTCTGGCTCGTGCGAAGGCACCGGAACGCGGTACGGTGTCGAACACCGGTTCGAGGGGCGACGTTGTTCGGCACCTCGTCCTCCACGCCGTCGCCCGGTGGTGTCGGACAGGGTGGTCGTGCCGGAGCGGGCGGACCCGGAGTCGGTCCGCGCGGCGCTGGTCGCCCTCGTCCGGCTGCGGCCCGGGAAGCGCTTCTCCCGGTCCATCCCGACGACCACGTGCCAGCCCCGGGTCCGGATCGACCGGCGCTGGCGGTGGACACGTCGCATGACACCCTCGGCACGTCGGGTCGTGAGGTTCGGGGGTGCACGTCGCTTCTCGGGCCGTGGCGGCTCCACATCCGTCCACACGTCGGGAGGTTCTCGGTGCGGCGCACCAGGGTGAACGTGCTCGCCGCCTGGCTCCTGCTCGTCACCGTCACGGCGACGAGCTGCAGCGTCGTCGATCCGGTCCGCGTCGACGCTGCACAGATGGAGCGCGTGCAGGCACGGCTGGCGCCCGTCATCGCCGACTTCGACCGGGTCCCGATGCCGCAGGCCGCCGAGCCAGCCGGAGCCGCGGAGCTCTTCGGCTGCCAGGAGTCCAGTGGCGGCGTCTCGCAGCCCTCGGTGCACCGCGTCTGGGAGCTCGAGGACAGCGCCAAGCGCAGCGACCTGTTCGAGACGAGCCCGGAGGGCCGAACAGCAGGCGAGCAGGTCGCCCAGTCGCTGGCGGCCTCGGGATGGTCGACGCGTCCGGACCCGGGTCTCGAGGGCCAGACGATCATCCGCAAGCCCGTGGGCGACGGTGACGCACGAGGAGCCGTCCTGGTCACCAGCGACTCGGTGATCCTGAGCGCTGGGACGGACCTGGAGCCCTGCAGCCTGCGCTGACCGGCCCGGACAGGGCTCAGGAGGGAAGGACGAACCCGCCTGGTCCGGGCGCGGCCGTCCCGCCGCCAGCGCCGGGACGCCGCTCGGGCGGGGCGCCCGTGGGCGCCGACGGCGTCGCGTCCGCTCCGGCGGTGCCGGGACCGGGCCCTCGGCCGGGCGGCGGACCGTACCCGGCCTGTGCGTAGCCCGGCGGCGGTCCGTACGCCGGCGGGGATCCGTAGCCGGATGATGATCGGTAACCGGGGGGTGGCCCGTAGCCCGGTGGGGGTCCGTAGCCCGCGCCCTGCTGTGCCCTCCGACGGCCGAGCCGCTCCTCCTCGCGCCGTCGGCGCTCGGCGAGCACCGCCGACAGCACCGCCCAGCCGGGCGTGCCCGGCGGCGGGCCGGGGCGCACGGCCTCGCTCACCGCGGCGGCGAGCCGCGACCCGAGCTGCTCGCGCGCCTGCGGCGTCAGCTCGTGCGCCCGGGACAGGAACTGCCGCGCGGACAGCGCGAGGTCGTCCGGCAGGCCGGACAGGTCGAGGCCAGACGCCCAGCCGGCGAGCGGCGGCGGCATCATCGCCACGGCACCGCCGCTCGCGGCGACGCGCTCCTGGAGCACCACCGTGCCGGCGAGCAGGTCGCCGATCCGCTTGTTCTGCCGGTTGAGCAGCGAGGTCACCACCCCGCCGACGAACAGCGTGATCCCGGGCCGCTCGAGGAAGGAGCCGGCGAGGCCACGGACCAACGCCTGGCGGAAGCCGATCGGGCCGCCGTCGTCGCGCACGACCCGCAGGCCCATCGCCATCTTGCCCGGGGTCCGGCCGCGCAGGAGCGTCTCGAACAGCACCGGGTAGACGATCGTCACCGCGACCAGGACGAGGATGAAGAGGGCCCCCGCGGCGGCCTCGCTGGCCTGAGAGCCCAGCGCGCCGGCCAGGCCACCGAGCACGAGGAGCAGCAGCAGCTGCAGCCCGCCGTCCAGCAGGCCGGCGACGACGCGGGAGGGCAGAGCCGCCGGGCGGAGGTCGAGCGCGACCGCCTCGCCGGTGACGACCTGCGGGCCCCAGGGCTGCGACAACGGACGAACCTCTTCTCACGGCGGGCGGCGGCGGGCTGGAAGCGCCGGGTGCGTGACGCCGCACCTAGTCTGCACGCGTGGACCTCGATGCGTACGTCGCAGCGCACCGCCGGGACTGGGACCGGCTGGAGGAGCTGCTCGGTCGGGCGACCCGCCCCGGGCGGCTGACCGGCGCCGAGGTCGACGAGCTGGTCGACCTGTACCAGCGCACAGCGACCTCGCTGTCGCTGGTGCAGAGCGCCGGCCCCGACCCGGTGCTGGTCGCCCGCCTGTCGACGCTGGTGGCGCGGGCCCGCTCCGCGGTCGCCGGCGGCAGGCAGGCGCTCTGGCGCGACGCCGCCGTCTTCCTGCGCGAGGGGTTCCCGGCGCTCTGCTACCGGACCCGCTGGTGGTGGGGCGGTGCGGCGCTGTTCTTCCTCGTCGTCTCCTTCGGCTGGGGCGCCTACATCGCCAGCAGCCCGGAGGCGCAGCTGGCCGTCGCGCCTCCCGAGGTGGTGCGGCAGCTGGTGGAGGAGGACTTCGAGAACTACTACAGCTCGGCGCCGGCGCAGGACTTCGCGGCGCGGGTGTTCACCAACAACGCCTACGTCGCGGCGCAGGCCATCCTGTTCGGCGTCCTGCTCGGCATCCCGGTGATCGGGGTGCTGTACCTGAACGCCGTGAACGTCGGTGTCGCAGGCGGTCTCATGGCGGCCAACGACCGCGCCGGGCTGTTCTTCGGGCTGATCCTGCCGCACGGGCTGCTCGAGCTGACCGCCGTCTTCGTGGCCTGCGGGCTCGGGCTCAAGCTCGGCTGGACCGTCGTCGACCCCGGCCCGCGCACCCGCTCCCGCGCGCTCGCCGAGGAGGGTCGTGCCGTCGTCCTCGGTGCGCTGGGCCTCGCCCTGGTGCTGTTCGTGTCGGGCCTCGTCGAGGCGTTCGTGACGCCGAGCGGCCTGCCGACGTGGGCCCGGATCGGCATCGGCGTCGTCGTCGAGCTGATCTTCCTGGCCTGGGTCTTCGGGCCCGGGCGGACGGCGCACCGGGCCGGGGTCACGGGCGACCTCGAGAACGACCTGCGCGGTGACGTCCTGCCCGCGGCCGCCTGAGTCAGGCCGGCCCCGGCCGCCAGCCGCCCTCGTCGACGCCGCCGGGCTGCGGCGCCGCCGGGTCGTAGGGCGTGCGGCTGAAGACGAAGCTGCCGAGGTCGAGGGCGACGACGTCGTCGCCCGAGCGCACCACCCGGAGCACCTCGCCGGCGTGGTAGCCGTCGAGGCCCAGCCACGTGCCGTCGTCGCGGGCCCGGAAGCGCGACGCCCGGCCGGGTCCGGGGATGCCGGTCAGGTGCAGCAGGCCGTCGGCGCGCAGCCGCAGGCCGTAGGCGTACGGCCCCCAGTACCAGGTGCCGACCAGGGCCAGCGCGTCGTCGTCGATCGAGGTGGCCGCCGACCACACCGGGCCGGTGGACGGCTCGGCGTCGCGGACCGTCGTGATCAGATCCCGCACCAGCCCGCCGTCCAGGCCCGCCGTGCCGTTCGCGAGCGCCACCCCGCCGAGCCCGCTGTCGCGGTCGACGAGGACGCCGGCCAGGAATCCGGGCATCGACCCGCCGTGGCCGACGAGGGTGATGCCGTCGGCGGGCAGCACCTGCAGGCCGAGGCCGTAGCCCGACCATCCGCCCGGGCCGGGCTCCGCGCCGGCTGGCACCGACATCTCCTCGAGCACCGGTCGGGGGAGAACGTCGTCGTCGCCGTCGAGCAGGAAGGCGGCGAAGCGGCCGAGGTCGGCAAGGGTCGACCACAGCTGGCCGGCGGGGGCCATCGCGACGGCGTCGTGCTCGGGCTCGGGCAGCAGCACGTCGGCCCACGGGTGCACGGCCCAGCCTTGCGCGGCCCGGCCGGACGGCCGCGGCGTGGTGCGCTCCATGCCGAGCGGCAGCAGCACCTCGTCGCGCACGACGTCGGCCCAGGGCCGCCCGCGCAGCCGGGCCACCAGCTCGCCGAGCACGCCGTAGCCGAGGTTCGAGTAGTGGAAGCGCCGGCCGGCCGGGTGCGGCACGTCGTCGGCCGAGCTGCGCCCGGCCAGCTCGTCGAACGGCACGCCCGGGGTGCGCTCCCACCAGTCGGTCGGGCTCTCGGCGCGCACGCCGCCGACGTGCGCGAGCAGCTGGCCGACCGTGCGGTCGCCGAACGGCGTGTCCGGCACGTGCTGCTCCACGCGGCCGTCGAGGCCGAGCCGTCCTTCCTCGCGCAGCCGCATCACCACGATGGCCGTCACCGTCTTGCTGATCGACCCCAGCCGGTACTGCACGTCGTCGTGCGGCTCGTCGACCGCACCTCGGCCCGCCGACCAGACGAGCGCGCCGTCGCGCACCACTCCCGCCACGAGCGAGGGAAGCCGGCCGTCGCGCTGCGCCCGGGCGGTGCGGGCCAGCAGGCGGACGGCGGTCGAAGGGAGCACGTCGGGCACACCGCCGACCCTAGGCGGCGGTCGGACGGGCCTCCGCCTGGGCGGTTCGTCCCGCCGCGCCCCGCACGGGTGGGGATGCGAACCGGACAGGCGGATGACGAAGCGGCCGGGCTACAGCCGGCCGGCGGCCTTCAGGGCCAAGTAGGCGTCGGAGACGGCCGGCGCGAAGCTCTCCGGGGGAGCGTCGACGACCTCGACGCCGCGCCGGCGCAGCAGCGCGGTCATCCGCCGGCGCTCGCTGCGGGCCCGCTCGGCCGCCGCTGCGTCGTACACCGCCTGCGCCGAGCCGCCGCCGCGCGCCATCTCCTCGACCCGCGGGTCGCCGACGGCGGCCAGGACGACGACGTGCCGCGCGGTCAGCGAGGCGAGCACCGGGAGCAGGCCCTCCTGCAGCGGCGCGGTGTCGAGGGTCGTGAACAGCACGACGAGCGAGCGCCGCCGGGTGCGCCGCAGCACCTCGCCGACCAGCCGGCGGGGATCGGCCTCGACCAGCGCGGGCTCGAGCAGCGCCATCGCGTCGACGACCCGCGGCAGCACGTCCTCGCGGCCCACCGACTCGACGGCGGCGCGCGGCTCCCGGTCGAAGGCGAGCAGGTCGACGCGGTCACCGGCGCGGGCGGCCAGCGCGGTCAGGAGCAGCGCGGCGTCGAGCGCGGCGTCGAGGCGGGGGATGTCGCCGACCCGTCCGGCCGACGTGCGTGAGGTGTCGACGACCAGCAGCACGGAGCGGTCGCGCTCGGGCCGCCAGGTGCGGACGACGACCTCGGAGCGCCGGGCGGTGGCGCGCCAGTCGATCGAGCGCACGTCGTCACCGGGTACGTAGTCGCGCAGGGTGTCGAACTCGGTGCCCTGCCCACGGGCTCGCAAGGCCACCGCGCCGTCGAGCTGGCGCAGGCGGGACAGCCGCTCGGGCAGGAACTTCCGGGACGAGAACGGTGGCTGCACCCGCACCCGCCACGGCACCTCGTGCCGTCCCTGCCTCGCGGCGACGCCGAGCGGCCCGACCGAGCGCACGGTGACCCGGTCGGGACGGCGGTCGCCGCGCCGGGTCGGCCGCAGCGTCGTGGTCAGCACGCGCCGCTCGCCGGCCGGGAGGTCGAGGTCGTGCGTGCGTGGGCGCGCCCCGGCTGACGGCACCCAGGCGTCGCGCAGGAGGCCCCGGGCGCGCCGGCTGCCGCCGTTGACGACCGCCAGCCGCACCTCGGCCGTGTCGTCGAGCCGGCAGGCGGTGTCGCCGGAGCGGGTCAGTCGCAGCGACGACACCGGCGCGGCCAGGGCGACGTCGACGAGCACGACGGCGACGACGACGAGCGCGACGGTCAGAACCGTCCACCAGGACGGCGCGGCCGCGACCGGCAGCACGCCCAGCAGGGCGAGCAGCACGGCCCGGCCGGTCAGCGCCACGACACGAGGCCTATCGCGGGACCGGCACCGAGGCCAGCACGCCGTCGAGCACGCCGTCGCCGGTGACGCCCTCGAGCTCGGCCTCGGGGCGCACGGCGACCCGGTGCCGCAGCGTCGGCCGGGCGAGCGCCTTGACGTCGTCGGGGGTGAGGTAGTCGCGACCGGACAGCCACGCCCACGCCTTCGCGGTGGCGAGCAGCGCCGTCGCCCCGCGAGGCGAGACGCCGAGCGACAGCGACGGCGACTGGCGGGTGGCGCGGCACAGGTCGACGACGTAGCCGAGCACCTCGGGCGTCACCGAGACCGCCTGCGCCGCAGCGCGTCCAGCGGCCAGCTCGGCCGGTCCCGCGACCGGCTGGAGGCGCGAGAGGTCGCGCGGGTCGAAGCCGCCCGAGTGCGCCTCGAGCACCTTGACCTCGTCCTCGCGCGAGGGCAGCTGCACGACGAGCTTGAGCAGGAAGCGGTCGAGCTGCGCCTCCGGCAGCGGGTAGGTGCCCTCGTACTCCACCGGGTTCTGCGTGGCGCACACCATGAACGGGTCCGGCAGCGGCCGCGGCGTGCCGTCGACCGACACCTGCCGCTCCTCCATCGCCTCCAGCAGCGAGGCCTGCGTCTTCGGCGGCGTGCGGTTGATCTCGTCGGCGAGCATCAGGTTGGTGAACACCGGCCCCTCGCGGAACGAGAACGCCGCCGACCGGGTGTCGTAGACCAGTGAGCCGGTGACATCGCCGGGCATGAGGTCGGGGGTGAACTGCACCCGCTTGGTCTCGAGCTGCAGCGACGCCGACACCGCCCGCACGAGCAGCGTCTTGGCGACGCCGGGGACGCCCTCGAGCAGCACGTGCCCGCGGCACAGCAGCGCGACCACCAGGCCCGTGACGACGGCGTCCTGGCCGACGACGGCCTTGCCCACCTCCTGGCGGAGCGCGACGAGCGCGTCCCGCGCCTGGTCGGGGCTCGGGCCGGCGGCCGCGACCGGCAGCACGCCCAGCAGGGCGAGCAGCACGGCCCGGCCGGTCAGC
>DATLGD010000206.1:0-28415 GCA_035540755.1 Mycobacteriales bacterium
GTCCGAGCTGGCTGAGGCCGGCTGCCGGCGGTGCGCGGCAGGTACGGCGGCCACGGCCGTCAGCGGTCGAGCAGCTCGCGGAGGCCCGCGACGTCGACGTCCTCGAGCGACCGCACGACCCGGCGCCGGGCGGCCGGCGCGACGACCACCCCCGGCAGCGTCGGCACGGCGACGACGGCGCACCCGGCGGCGGTGCCGCTCGCGATCCCGGGCGGGGAGTCCTCCAGCACGACGCACCGGGCCGGGTCGACGCCGAGGCGGTCGGCGGCCAGCAGGTACGGCTGCGGGTGCGGCTTGCCGCGCTCCACCTCGTCGCCGGCCACGGTGGTCGCGAACGGTCCCACCCCCCGGGCCAGCACCGCGTCGACCAGCACCCGGTAGGACGACGACACCAGCGCCATGGGCACTCCCGCGGCGGCCAGCTCGGCGAGCAGCGTGCCGGCGCCGGGGGCCAGCGGCAGCGGCTCGGCGAACAGCTCCACCATCCGCTCGAGGAGGAAGGACGACGCCCACGCCACCTCCGCGGGCGTCACCGGGACCCCGGCGTGCTGGAGCAGCAGCGGCGCGGCGACCTCGAGCCGGGTCCCGACGACCGCCGCCTTCGCCGCGGCGGTGAAGGTCGCGCCGTGGTGGGCGGCCAGCTCGTGCTCGGCCCTCGTCCACAGCGGCTCGGTGTCCACCAGCAGCCCGTCCATGTCCCACAGGACCGCCTCGAGGCGGCGGCTCACCGGGCAGCGAAGTACTTGGCCTCGGGGTGGTGCACGACGATCGCACTCGTCGACTGCTCCGGCGTCAGCTGGTGCTCCTCGGACAGCACCACGCCGATCCGCTCCCACTCCAGCAGCTGCTCGAGCTGCACCTGGTCCTCGATGTTCGGGCAGGCCGGGTAGCCGAACGAGTAGCGCGAGCCGCGGTAGGCCTGCTTGCTCAGCATCGCCTGCAGGTCGGTGCTGTCGTGGGGCGCGAAGCCCAGCTCGGCGCGGATCCTCGCGTGCCACATCTCGGCCAGCGCCTCGGTCAGCTGCACCGACAGGCCGTGCAGCTCCAGGTACTCCCGGTAGGCGTTGCGCGTGAACAGCTCGTTCGTGACCTCGGAGACGTGGCTGCCCATCGTGACGACCTGGAAGGCGACGACGTCGGTCTCCCCCGAGTCCTCCGCCCGGAAGAAGTCGGCGAGGCACAGGTGCCGGTCGCGGCGCTGCCTCGGGAAGGAGAAGCGGCAGCGCTCGGTGCCCTTGTCCGGGTCGAGCACGATCAGCTCGTCGCCCTTGCTCACGGCCGGGAAGTAGCCGTGAACGACGGCCGCGTGCATGATCCCCTCGCTCTGCACCCGCGAGAGCAGGGCCCGCAGCCGGGGCCGGCCGTCGGTCTCGACGAGCTCCTCGTAGGAGGGCCCCTCTCCCCCGCGGGCCCCGCGCAGCCCCCACTGGCCGAGGAACAGCGCCCGCTCGTCGAGCCAGCTGGCGTAGTCGGCCAGGGCGATGCCCTTGGACACCCGCGAACCCCAGAACGGCGGCACCGGGACCGGGTTGTCAGCCGCGACGTCGGACCGCGCCGGCAGCTCCGCTGCCGTCCCAGCAGCGTCCTCGGTCTCGCGGCGCGCCTCCGCGATCGCCTTGGACCGGGCGTGCCGCGCCTTGCGCTCGGCCTCCTTCTCCCGGTCGGCTGCGGCCTTCTCGCTCGGCACCTCACCGCGCCTGACCGCCATGAGGTCGTCCATGAGCCGCAGCCCCTCGAAGGCGTCGCGGGCGTAGCGGACGTCGCCGGCGAACTCCTCGGCGAGGTCCTGCTCGACGTAGGCCCGGGTCAGCGCGGCGCCACCGAGGATCACCGGGTACCGGTCGGCGATGCCGCGGGTGTTCATCTCCCGCAGGTTCTCCTTCATGATCACGGTGGACTTCACCAGCAGGCCGGACATCCCGACGACGTCGGCGCGGTGCTTCTCCGCGGCGTCGAGGATGGCGCTGACCGGCTGCTTGATCCCGAGGTTCACGACGTCGTAGCCGTTGTTGGACAGAATGATGTCCACGAGGTTCTTGCCGATGTCGTGCACGTCGCCCTTGACCGTGGCGAGCACGATGCGGCCCTTGCCGTCCTGGCCCTCGACCTTCTCCATGTGCGGCTCGAGGTGCGCCACCGCGGTCTTCATGACCTCGGCGCTCTGCAGCACGAAGGGCAGCTGCATCTGACCGGAGCCGAAGAGCTCGCCGACGGTCTTCATGCCCGACAGCAGCGTGTTGTTCACGATGTCGAGCGGCTTGTGCCCTTCGGCCATGGCTTCGTCGAGGTCGGCCTCGAGTCCCGCCCGCTCCCCGTCGATGATCCGGCGCTCGAGCCGCTCGGCCAGCGGCAGGGCCATCAGCTCGTCGTGCCGCGTGGCGGCGCCCGCGCCTGCTTCCACTCCCTCGAACAGGTCGAGGAAGCGGGTCAGCGGGTCGTAGGCCGGCTCGTCGCCCTGCGCGGGGGACCGCCGGTCGTAGACGAGGTCGAGCGCCACCTCGCGCTGGTCGTCGGGGATCCGGTTGACCGGCAGGATCTTGCTGGCGTGCACGATCGCGCTCGACAGCCCGGCCTTGACGCACTCGTGCAGGAACACGCTGTTGAGCACGACGCGGGCTGCGGGCTTGAGCCCGAAGGAGATGTTGGACAGCCCGAGCGTGGTCTGCACGTCGGGGTGGCGCTCGGTGAGCTGTCGGATCGCCTCGATCGTGGCGATGCCGTCCTTGCGCGACTCCTCCTGCCCGGTGCCCAGCGTGAAGGTCAGGCAGTCGATGAGGATGTCGCCCTCGCGCAGGCCGTACTCGCCGGTGAGCACGTCGATCAGCCGCTCGGCGACGGCCACCTTGTGCTCGGCGGTGCGCGCCTGCCCCTCCTCGTCGATGGTGAGCGCGACCACGGCGGCGCCGTGCTCGCGCACGACCGGCATGACCCGGCGGAACCGGCTGTCGGGGCCGTCGCCGTCCTCGAAGTTGACCGAGTTGATGACCGCGCGCCCGCCGAGGCACTCCAGCCCGGCCTCGATGACCTCCGGCTCGGTGGAGTCGAGCATGATCGGCAGCGTCGAGCTGGTCGCGAGCCGCGAGGCGACGTCGCGCATGTCGACGGCGCCGTCGCGGCCGACGTAGTCGACGCACAGGTCGATCATGTGCGCGCCCTCGCGCACCGCGTCCTGGGCGATGCCCTGGACCTTGTCCCAGTCGGCGGCCAGCAGCGCCTCGCGGAAGGCCTTGCTGCCGTTGGTGTTCGTGCGCTCGCCGACCATGAGGACGCCGGCCGCCTGGCGGAACGGGACGGCGGCGTACAGGCTGGCGGCGCCCGGCTCGACCGACGGCGCGCGGGAGACGACCGCACGACCGCGGACCCGCTCGACGACCTGGCGCAGGTGCTCGGGTGTGGTGCCGCAGCACCCGCCGACCAGGCCCACGCCGTACTCGGTCACGAAGCTCTCGAGGGCGTCGGCGAGCTCGGTCGGCTGCAGCGGGTACACCGCGCCGTGCTTGCCGAGCTCGGGCAGGCCCGCGTTCGGCATCACCGACAGCGGGACGGTCGCGTTCTGGGCCAGATAGCGCAGGTGCTCGCTCATCTCGGCCGGCCCGGTGGCGCAGTTCATGCCGATCAGGTCGACGCCGAGCGCCTCGAGCGAGGTCAGCGCGGCGCCGATCTCCGAGCCCAGGAGCATGGTCCCGGTCAGCTCGACGGTGACGTGCGCGATGACCGGGACGGTCGTGCCGAGCGCCGCCATCGCCCGCTTGGCGCCGACGACGGCGGCCTTGGTCTGCAGCAGGTCCTGCGAGGTCTCGACGAGGACGGCGTCGGCGCCGCCCTCGATCATGGCGGTGCACTGCTCCTGGTAGGCGTCCCGGAGCGTCGCGTACGGGACGTGCCCGAGGCTCGGGAGCTTGGTGCCCGGACCGACCGAGCCGATCACCCAGCGGGGGCGGTCGGGGGTGGTCCAGGCGTCCGCGGCCTCGCGGGCGATGCGCGCGCCGGCGAAGGCCGTCTCGTAGATCTTCTCCGGGATGCCGTACTCGGACAGGCCCGACCAGTTGCTGCCGAAGGTGTTGGTCTCGACGGCGTCGCAGCCGGCGGCGAAGTACTCGTCGTGCACCGCCCGCACGACGTCCGGCCGGGTCGTGTTGAGGATCTCGTTGCAGCCCTCGTGACCCAGGAAGTCCCGCTCGTCGTCGAGGTCGTGCGCCTGCAGCATCGTGCCCATGGCGCCGTCGGCGACCACCACTCGCTCGCGCAGCGCCTCCAGCAGGCTGGGGCGGACGGCGGAAGGGGAGTCGCTCACCCGCAGGAGACTACCGAGCGGCCCACCCCCGGCCGGGCGAGCAGGCCAGGGAGCGGTACGGTCCGCAGACCCCGGCCGGGGCCGCCAGCGGCCTCCGTCGGCACGACCCCGTCGGAGGACCTGTGAGCGACCCCACCTACACGACCATCCTCTGCGGCACCGACGGCTCGGAGTCGTCGTTCCGCGCCGTCGACCGCGCCGCCACGATCGCCCGCGACGCCGGCGCCACGCTGCTGCTCGCCACGGCCTACCACCCGATGTCCAGGCGCGAGCAGCAGGACGCTGCGGCCGCGCTCGGTGGCGAGTCGTACAAGGTCTCCGGGGCCTCCCCCGCCGAGGAGGTGCTGCGCGAGGCGGCCGCCCGGGCGCAGAAGGTCGGCGCCAAGGACGTCGACACGGTCGCCATCGAGGGCGACGCCGTCGACCAGCTGGCCGACCTGGCCAAGCAGCGCAAGGTCGACCTCGTGGTGGTCGGCAACCGCGGGCTGAACAGCCTGGCCGGGCGCCTGCTCGGCTCGGTCCCGGCGAACATCAGCCACCGCGCCACCTGTGACGTGCTCATCGTGCACACCACGGGGCGCGGGTCGCGCCCGTGACCCCGGGTGCCGCAGGCTGACCGGGATGGGCTGACCGGATGACGACCGCCGGGCCGCTCCCCGACGTGGGGCCGGTCGCGGGCGGCGTCGACGTCGACCTGCCGGGGAACGGCCTCCGCCTGCGCGGCACCCGGTGGCCCGGCGAGGGCCCGCCGTCGTCCGGGACACGCTCACGGCGCTCGATGCGGTGGGCCTGTCGCGCGTGGTGGTCGCCGGTCACTCCTGGGGCGCGTGGACGGCGCTGCGGCTGGCGGCCGAGGCGCCGGAGCGGGTGCTGGCGGTCGTGGCCCTGGACGGCGGCCTGTCCTGGCGGCGGAGGCTGTTCGGCGACGTGGCCGAGCTGCGCCGGCGGATGACCCCGCCCCGCACGGCCGTGGCCGTGGCGGACCTGCGGGCCCTGGTCCGCTCGGGCCCGCTCGAGCCGTGGTGGTCACCGGAGGTCGAGCGGGCGGTGCTCTCGGGCTTCGAGATGGGTGCCGACGGCCTGGCCCGCACACGCTTCCCGTTCGACGCCCACATGACGGTGGTCGACGACCTGCTGTCCGCCGACGACGACGCCGTGCTCGACCGGGTGGCCTGCCCGACCTGGCTGGTCGCCTGCTCGGCACCGGGCGACGGCGGCGCCGAGGCCGCCCGGGCCGCCGGCACGCAGCGCGCGGCCTACGACCGCGCCGCGACGCGCCTGGCCCGTCCGCGGGTGCTGGCCTGGCACGGCGCGGTGCACGACGTCCCGCTGCAGTGGCCGGCCCTGGTCGCCGGGCTCGTCCGCGCCGCGCGGGACGACCTGGTGCGGAGCGCGCCGAGGGGGGAAGGGGCCCCGGCATGAGCGCCCTGCCCGCCCGACCGGGCCCCACGCCGCTGCGCTCGCCGGTGCTCGTGGCCGCCTTCCAGGGCTGGAACGACGCCGGCGACGCCGCCAGCGGGGCGCTGCAGCACCTGCACACGGCCTGGGAGGCCGTGCCGGTCGCGGAGATCGACCCGGACGACTACTTCGACTTCCAGGAGCACCGGCCCACGGTGGCCCTCGTCGACGGCACCACGCGCCGCATCAGCTGGCCCGCCAACCGCTTCTCGGTGTGCAGCCCGCCCGGCGTGGAGCGCGACGTCGTGCTGCTGCAGGGCTGCGAGCCGAACCTGCGCTGGCGTGCCTTCTGCGCCGAGGTGCTCGCCGTGGCCGACGAGCTGGGCGTGTCGATGGTCGTCACGCTCGGCGCCCTGCTCGCCGACAGCCCGCACACCCGACCGGTGCCCGTCAGCGGCACGGCGTCGGACCCGGCCACCGCCGCGGCGCTCGGGCTGGAGCCGAGCCGCTACGAGGGGCCGACCGGCATCGTCGGGGTGCTCGGCGACGCCGCGGTGCGCTCCGGGCTGCCGTCCGCGTCGTTCTGGGCGGCGGTGCCGCACTACGTCTCGCAGGCCCCGTGCCCCAAGGCCGTGGTGGCGCTGCTGCGGCGGGTGGAGGACCTGCTCGACGCCCCCGTGCCGCTGGGCGAGCTGCCCGAGCAGGCCCGTGACTGGGAGCGCCGGGTCGACGAGCTGGCGGCCGAGGACACCGAGGTGGCCGAGTACATCGCCGCGCTCGAGGAGCGCGAGCCCGAGGAGGAGCTGCCCGAGGCCTCCGGCGAGGCGATCGCCAAGGAGTTCGAGCGCTACCTGCGCCGGGGCGGCGACGACCAGGACGGCTGAGCCGCCGGAGCCCCCGGCGGTCGACCGGAGGGCGCGACGGGTGCCTACTTGAAGGTGCTGGCGATGTTCTGCTCGGCCTGCTGGTAGGCGGTGCCGGCCTGGCCCATGAGCTGACTGATGCCGTCGAGCGCGTGCTTGAGGCCCTGAGCCGACCGCTGCCACTCGTCCCACAGCGCGGTGAAGCGCTGCTGCGCCTGGCCCGCCCAGTCGCCGCCGACCAGCGGGGCGACGGTGTTGCCGAGGGTGCGCAGCTGGCCCTCGATCTCGCCCGAGCCGCGCGCGACCTGGCTGGACAGCGCCTGCAGCTGCTCCGGGGTGACCTTGATGCCGCTCATGCGTGCTCCTGTTCGCTCGGGGCCGTCCCTACGGCCGGTGCTGACAGTAGGCGGCACCGGACCGGGGGTGCCCCCCGCGGGGAACATCTGTGGAGAACGCGCCCGGAACAGGCGGTCAGGACAGGCGGTCAGGACAGGTCGGTGCCGAGCAGAGCGTCGACGGCGTCGCGCACCAGAGCCGGCGCGGCGGCGTCACCGCCCGCTGCGCGGCACCAGTCGTCCACCAGGCCCAGCGCCGCCGGGGTGTCGAGGTCGTCCGCGAGGGCACCGCGCAGGGCGGCCAGGAGGGCCTCTCCCGACGGGCCGGCGGGCCGGTGGACGGCCTCGCGCCAGCGCTCGAGCCGCTCGCTGCCGCGGGACAGCACGTCGTCGGTCCAGGCGCGGTCGGCCCGGTAGTGGGACTCGAGCAGCGCCAGGCGCACCGCGGCGGGCGGTACCCCGTCGGCGCGCAGGCGGGACACGAGCACGAGGTTGCCACGGGACTTCGACATCTTCTCGCCGTCCAGCCCCACCATCCCGGCATGGACGTAGGCGCGCGCGAACGGTGCCCGGCCGGTGAGGGCCTCGGCCTCCAGGGCGGAGTGCTCGTGGTGCGGGAAGAGCAGGTCGGACCCGCCGCCCTGGACGTCGACGGACGGGCCGAGCCGCCCGACGGCGATGGCCGCGCACTCCACGTGCCAGCCGGGCCGGCCCGGTCCGAGCGGCGACTCCCAGGACGGCTCGCCCTCGCGCGCCGCGCGCCACAGCAGGGCGTCGAGAGGGTCCTTCTTGCCGAGCCGCTCGGGGTCGCCGCCGCGCTCGGCGAACAGCGACGTCATCGCCTCGCGCTCGAGGCCGCTCACCGCGCCGAAGCGCTCGGCGGCGGCTACCGGGAAGTACAGGTCTCCGTCGACGTCGTAGGCCAGGCCGGCGTCACGCAGGCGCACCACGGCCTCGGCGATCTCGGTCATGGCCTCGACGGCGCCGACGAAGTGCTGCGGCGGCAGCACCCGCAACGCCGTCATGTCCTCGCGGAACAGCTGCGTCTCCCGGGCCGCGACGTCCCGCCAGTCCTCGCCGTCGCGGGCCGCGCGCTCGAGCAGCGGATCGTCGATGTCGGTGACGTTCTGCGCGTAGTCGACGGCGGTGCCGGCGTCGCGCCAGACGCGGACGAGGGTGTCGAAGGCCAGATAGGTGGCGGCGTGGCCGAGGTGGGTGGCGTCGTAGGGCGTGATGCCGCAGACGTACAGCCGGGCGGCGCCGCCCTCGGGCTCCACCTGGACGCGGCTCCCGGACGCCGAGTCGTGCAGCCGCAGGTCCGGGCGGCCCCCCGCGTCGGGCAGCGCAGGGAGGGAGGGAGCGGGCCAGGACTGCATGCCGGCGAGCCTAGGAGAGCGGCCGGCCGGTGCTCAGAAAGGCGGCCACGGGACGGCCGGCCAGTCCTCCGACGGGTGGGGGTGCACACCGGTCGTCAGCAGCCGGTCGACCCGCGCCGTCGTCGCCCGCACCTCGGCCGGTGTCAGGTGCTCGACGAGGGCCTCGGCGAGCGGGCCCTCGAGCTCGGCGCGCAGGCGACCCAGCACCTCCACCGCCTCGGCGGTCAGCGGGTGGCCGCGCCACTGCCACAGCAGGGTGCGCAGCTTGTCCTCGACCGAGAAGCAGACGCCGTGGTCGACGCCCTGCACCCGGCCGTCGGGGCGGGGCAGCAGGTGCCCGCCCTTGCGGTCGGCGTTGTTGACGACGGCGTCGAGCACCGCCATGCGACGGAGGTCGGCTGAGTCGCTGCGCGCGAGGGCGCCGAGGTCGACCGTCTCGTCCACCTCGACCCACAGCTGGCACATGCCGGTGCCGAACGGCCCGTCGCGCAGGACCGTCGGCGGCACGATGTCCCACCCGGTGGCCTGCGAGACCAGGTAGGCCGAGACCTCGCGGCCGGCGAGGGTGCCGTCGGGGAAGTCCCACAGCGGCCGCTCGCCCATCACCGGCTTGTAGACGCAGGCGGCGGTGACGCCGTCGAGCGCGGCGGTGCACAGCAGCGTGGCGTTGCTCGCGTCGAGCAGCCGGCCTTCGACCTGCAGCTCGCCGAGGCGCAGCAGGCGCAGGGCGTCGTCGAGCTCCAGGGCGGCCGGCTCGGGGTCCACCGGCCCAGTGTGGGGCAGGCTCAGCGCCGGTGCCCGTTCTGGCGCGGGCAGATGTGCCCCTCGGGGTCGAGCGGCAGGCTGCACAGCGGGCACGCCGGGCGGCCGGCGGCGACCACCCGCTCGGCCCTGCGCACGAAGGCCCGGGCCTGCTCGGCGGTGATCACGACGCGCAGGACGTCGGGGCCCGAGTCGGTCTCGGTCATCGGCTCGACCTCGGCGTCGGCCTCGGTCTCGGCCTGGGCGAGCGCCTCGATCACGACCCGGTCGACCTCGCCGTCCCACGCCAGCCCCATGGAGCCGACCCGGAACTCCTCCTCGACCGGTGCGTCGAGCGGAGCGGTGTCCTCGAGCGAGGGAGGGGCCGCGAGCGGGACGTCGGCGACGCCGCGGCGCCGCACCTCGCCGAGCAGCTCCTCGAGCCGCTCGGCGAGCACGCTGACCTGCGCCTTCTCGAGGGCGACCGAGACGGTGCGTCCGCCGCCGGAGGCCTGCAGGTAGAAGGTGCGGTCGCCGGGCTGGCCGACCGTTCCCGCGACGAACCGGTCGGGCGGGTCGAAGGCGAAAACCTGACGTGGCACGTCCCCGACCCTAGACGCCGCCGGCTCCCCCGCCGACGGCCGCGTCGCTGGAGGCCATGCGACGACGGCCCCTGCGCTTCGGCGGGAGCAGGTCGGCCACCGACCCGCC
The DNA here is from genome assembly GCA_035540755.1 of Mycobacteriales bacterium. GTDB lineage: Bacteria > Actinomycetota > Actinomycetes > Mycobacteriales > SCTD01 > DATLGD01. The sequence goes on from DATLGD010000206.1 coordinate 9,719, forward strand.
GGTGTCGTTGATCCGGACGACGAACGGCCGCAGCTCGGTGTAGCGGACGACCGTCACCGAGCACGGGTCGGCGACGATGCGCTGGAAGCCGTCGAGGTGCAGCCCGAGCGCGTCGGCCACGACCGCCTTGATGACGTCGCCGTGCGAGCAGGCCAGCCAGGTGGCGTCGGGACCGAGCCGGGCGTTCCAGTCGCGCACCGCCTGCACCGCTCTGGCCTGGGTGGCGGCGAGCGGCTCGCCCTCGGGCCCGGGGAAGACCGCAGCCGACGGGTGCTGCTGCACCACCTTCCACATCGGCTCCTTGGCGAGCTCCTTGATCGGCCGGCCCGTCCAGTCGCCGTACCGGCACTCCCCCAGCCGCTCGTCGACGTGCAGCTCCTGGTCGCGGCCTTCGAGCACGGCCCCGGCGGTGTCCAGGCACCGGTCGAGCGGGCTCGAGACCACGGCGTCGAAGGGCACCGGGCGGAGCCGGTCGGCCAGCGCCGCGGCCTGGGCCCGCCCCCGCTCGTCGAGGTGCAGGCCGGGCGTCCACCCTGCGAGCACCGGGCCGGTCATCGCGGTCAGGCCGTGCCGCACGAGCACGAGGGTGGTCATGACCAGGGACCTTAGGGCCCGGGCGACCGGGCCTACCCGCGCCGCGTCACGCGGTGACGGCCACGCCGATCAGCACGGCCGTGCCGAGGGCCACGCGGTAGGGCACGAAGGCCGCGATCGAGTGGGTGGCCACGAAGCGCAGCAGCCAGGCGATCGACGCGTAGGCCACGAAGAACGAGACGACGGTCCCGACGGCGGTGGGCACGGCGCCCACTCCCCCGCCCAGCGCTTCCGGCAGCTCCGTCACGCCGGCGGCGGTGAGGGCCGGGATGGACAGGAAGAACGACATCCGGGTCGCCGCGACCCGGTCCAGGCCGAGCAGCAGGCCCGCCGAGATGGTGGCGCCCGAGCGCGACACCCCGGGCACCAGCGCGATGCACTGGACCACGCCGATGAGCAGCCCGTCGCGCACCGTGATGTCCGCCTCGCCGCGGTCGCGGGTGGCCCGCTTCTCGGCGAACCACATGACGGCGCTCCACAGGATCAGCGCCAGGCCGACGGTCACCAGCGAGCGCAGCACCGGCCCCTTGACGACGTCGCGGAACAGCAGCCCGACCAGGCCGATCGGCAGCGAGCCGACGAGCACGGCGAGGGCCATCCGGAAGTCCTGGCTCTGCCGCCCCTCCGCCGAGCCGACGCCGCCGGCGAAGCCGCGGACGAAGCCGGCGATGTCGGTGCGGAAGAACAGCAGGACCGCCGCGATCGCGCCGACCTGGATGACGGCGGTGAAGGAGGTCACCGACGGGTCGTCGATCGGGATGCCGAGCAGGCTGGTGACGATCGTGAGGTGGCCCGTGCTCGACACCGGCAGGAACTCGGTGATCCCCTCCACGACGCCGAGGATCACGGCGTCGACGACGCTCACGTCGGGCACAGCAGTTCCTCCGGAGGCAGTCGGGGCGGCGGGCGACCGGCGCGGGCTCAGACCGCGCGCGCCTCGCGACGCAGCCGCACGGCGACCGCAGCGGCCAGCCCCAGACGGTAGACCGCGGCGGGACCGGCAGGCTGTGCGGGGCGACCACGCCAGGCTGCGGCGGTCGTCGCGCCGGCGACCGCCGCCGCGGGGACGCCGGCCGCCAGCAGCGGCGCGAGCGCCCGCAGGGCGGCCCGGTCCTGCGCGGCCAGGCGCAGCAGCGGGAGCAGCGCGGCCCCGGCCGTCACCGGCAGCGACAGCACCAGGGAGGTGCGCGCCGCCTCGGCGCGCTCGACCCGCAGCACCCGCAGAGCGGTCAGCGTCGCCCCGAGCCGCGACACACCCGGCACGAGCGCCGCGCCCTGGGCCAGGGAGACCGCGACCAGCTCGCGCGGTCCGACCTCGACGACGTCCTGCGGGCGCCGGTCGGCGAGCAGGAGCGCGGTCCCGGCCGCGGCGAGCGCGGCGGCGAGCTGGTCAGGTCCCCCCAGCCGGCGCTCGACCCCGTCGACGACGGCCAGCCCGGCCAGCGCCGCGGGCACGCAGGAGGCGAGCAGGGCACCTGCGCGGCGCCGGTCGGCGACTGCGGCGACGACCTCCCGCCGCAGCGCCCAGGCGATGCCGGCGCACGACCCGACGTGCAGCCCGGCGACGAACGCGGTCCGGGCCGGCGGCGGCTCCCAGTGGAGCAGCCACGGCAGGAGCGCGACCTGCGCCGAGGAGCTGACCGGGACGACCTCGGCCACGCCCTGCACGCCGCCGAGGACGGCGGCCTGCCAGGCCCGCACGACGGGCCGGTCAGCCGACGCCGGCGAGCTCGAGCGCGTCGACGGCGGTGCGCAGCGCGGCCTTGCGCTCCTCGAGCGAGCCGACGAACGGCGACAGGGTGAGCGTCGTGACGCCGCTCGCGGCCAGCTCCTGCATCTTCTCGGCGATGCGCTCCTTGGACCCGAGCAGGGACGTCTGGTCGAGGAACTCGAACGGCACCGCGGCCGCCGCGCCGTCGTAGTCGCGGGACAGGTACCTGTCCTGGATCTCCTTGGCCGCGTCCTCGAAGCCCATCCGCGCGGCGAGCGAGTTGTAGAAGTTCTTCTCCCGACTGCCCATGCCGCCGACGTACAGCGCCGCGTACCAGCGCACCGGGTCCGCGCAGGCCCGTGGGTCGTCACCGACCACGATCGGGACGGTCGGCACGACGTCGAAGCCCTTCATCGTCTTGCCGACCTTGGCGCGACCGGTCTCGATGGAGGCGAGCTGGTCCTTGGCGAACTCGGGCGAGTAGAAGATGGCCAGCCAGCCGTCGAACAGCTCGCCGGACAGCTCGAGGTTCTTCGGCCCGACGGCGGCGAGGTACATCGGGAGGTGCTCACGCACCGGGTGCACCGTCAGCTGCAGCGCCTTGCCGGGTCCGTCGGGCAGGGGCAGCACGTAGTGCGAGCCCTCGTACCGGACCTTCTGCCGCGACAGGGCGAGCTTGACGATGTCGCTGTACTCCCGGGTGCGGGCGAGCGGCTTGTCGAAGCGCACCCCGTGCCAGCCCTCGCTGACCTGCGGGCCGCTGACGCCCAGGCCGAGCCGGAACCGGCCGCCGGACAGCGTGTCGAGGGTGGCCGCCGTCATCGCGCAGTTGGCCGGCGTCCGGCCGGGGATCTGGAAGATGGCCGAGCCGATGTCGATCCGCTCGGTCTGCGCGGCGACGAAGGCCAGCACGGTGGGAGCGTCGGAGCCGTAGGCCTCGGCCACCCAAGCCACCGAGAACCCGAGCCGGTCGGCCTCCTTCGCCAGCTCGAGGTTGTCGGCGTCGTTGCCGGCCCCCCAGTAGCCGAGGTTGAGGCCGAGCTCCACGGGGTCCTCCTGCTGCGGGTGCGGTCGAAGGCGGTGTCGTGCGGCCGCGGGTGCGCCCTCCGCCGGTAGCGTCCCGCCCGTGAAGGTAGAGCAGTCGTGAAGCACCGCCACCTCGGGCACAGCGGCCTGGTCGTCTCGCGCCTCGCCCTCGGCACCATGACCTGGGGCCGCGACACCGACGAGGACGACGCCGCTGCGCAGCTGATCGCCTTCCGCGAGGCGGGCGGCACGCTCGTCGACACCGCCGACACCTACGTCGCCGGCGACAGCGAGCGAGTGCTCGGCCGGCTGCTGCGCGACGTCGTGCCCCGCGACGAGGTGCTGGTCGCCACGAAGGCATGGGGCGTCACCGGACCTGGCCCGATGGGACGAGGAGCGTCCCGGGGCCACCTGCTGAGCGCGCTCGACGCCTCGCTGGAGCGCCTCGGCGTCGACCACGTCGACCTGTGGCAGCTGCACGCCTGGGATCAGGTCACCCCGTGGGAGGAGACCTTCGCCGCGCTCGACGCCGCCGTGCAGTCGGGGCGGGTGCGCTACGTCGGCGTCTCCAACTTCGGCGGCTGGCAGCTGGGCACCACGGCGACCTGGCAGCGGGCCGTGCCCGGCCGGGCGCCGGTCGTCAGCGACCAGGTGGAGTACTCGCTGCTGCAGCGCGGGATCGAGCGGGAGGTCGTGCCCGCCGCGCTCGTGCACGAGGTGGGCCTGCTGCCCTGGTCGCCGCTGGGCCGGGGCGTCCTCACCGGCAAGTACCGCAACGGCCCGCCCGCCGACAGCCGCGGTGCGAGCGAGCACTTCACCTCGTTCGTGCAGCCCTACCTCGACGCCCGCTCCGCCTCGATCGTCGACGCCGTGCTCACCGCGGCCGACGGCCTCGGCGTCTCGCCGGTCGCGGTGGCGCTGGCGTGGGTGCGGGACCGGCCCGGCGTCGTGGCGCCGATCGTCGGCGCCCGCACCTCGGCGCAGCTGCAGGCCTCGCTGGCCGCGGAGGACGTGCAGCTGCCGGACGAGATCCGTGCCGCGCTCGACGACGTGTCTGCCCCCGGCAAGGGCTACCCGGAGAACGCGTTCCAGTGGACGTCCGAGGACCTGGAGGACTGATCTCCGGCGCCGGAGCGGACCGGCGTGGCACCATCGCCGGGTGGCGGGGTACGAGTACCGGGCGGTGACGATCCCGAAGGGCGCCGACCGCGAGCACACCCGCGAGCTGCTGGCCATCCACGCCGAGTACGGCGACTGGGAGCTCGCCCGCCACGAGATCTGGCCGGACGGCCGGCGCAAGGTGACGGTCCGGCGGCGGCTGCGGCCGGAGCCGCTCCCGCCGATGCCGACCTAGGGGCTGATCGGGCCGGGTCCTCTCATGCCAGGTCCAGGAAGCGGTCGAGCACCCGGGTGCCGAACTGCAGGGACTCGAGCGGCACCCGCTCGTCGACCCCGTGGAACATGCCGGCGAAGTCGAGGTCCGGCGGGAGCCGCAGCGGCGCGAAGCCGAACCCGCGGATGCCCAGGCGGCTGAAGTGCTTGTTGTCCGTGCCGCCGGACAGCATGTACGGCACCGGCCGGGCTCCCGGGTCCTCGGCCCGCAGGGAGGCGCTCATCGCTTCCACCAGCGCGCCGTCGAACGTCGTCTCGAGGGCGATGTCGTGGTGCACCCACTCGCGGACGACGTCGGCCCCGAGCACCTCGTCGAGCTCCTGCTCGAACTCGGCCTCGAACCCCGGCAGGAAGCGGCCGTCGACCATCGCCGACGCACGGCCGGGGATGACGTTGTGCTTGTACCCGGCATCCAGCATCGTCGGGTTCGCGGTGTTGCGCAGCGTCGCCCCGACGATCCGGGCGAGCGGCCCGAGCCGGGCCACCGTCGCCTCCATGTCGTCGGGGTCCAGCTCGATGCCGAACGCGTCGCCGACCTCGCCGAGGAACGCGCGCACCGTCGGGGTGACGTGCACCGGGAAGGTGTGCCGGCCGAGCCGGGCGACCGCCTCGCACAGCCGGGTGACGGCGTTGTCGTCGCTGACCATCGACCCGTGGCCCGAGCGGCCGGTCGCCGTCAGGCGCATCCAGGCCATGCCCTTCTGCGCGGTCTCGATCATGTAGAGCCGGACGTCGTCGCTCACGGTGAGGCTGAACCCGCCCACCTCGCTGATCGCCTCGGTGACGCCCTCGAACAGCTCCGGCCGGTGCTCGACCAGCCAGCCGGCTCCCCAGGTGCCGCCCGCCTCCTCGTCGGCGAGGAAGGCGAGGACCACATCGCGGGGCGGACGGCGGCCGCTGCGCAGTCGCTCGCGGACGACGGCGAGCGCCATCGCGTCCATGTCCTTCATGTCGACCGCGCCGCGCCCCCACAGGCACCCGTCGGCGATCTCACCGGCGAACGGGTCGTAGGTCCACTCCTTGGGCTCGGCCGGCACGACGTCGAGGTGGCCGTGCACGAGCAGCGCCGGTCGCGTCGGATCGGTGCCCTCCATCCGGGCGACCACGCTCGCCCGCCCCGGCGCCGACTCGACCACCTCGGGCTCGAGCCCGACCTCCGCCAGCCAGTGCGCGACCAGCTCCGCGGCCTGCCGCTCCCCCGGCACGGCGCGGCCGGTGCCGTCGTTGGTCGTGTCGATCCGGATGAGGTCGCGACACAGGTCGACGACCTCGTCGGCTGCGGTCGGCTGCGTCATCCCCGCACCGTAACCGGGCCGGGGCCGGCGTCCGGGCTTGCTATCGTCGTCGCCGTCCGGAGCCCGCTCCGGGAGGCACACCTCGCGCGGCCCCCGCCGCTCGAGCGCGAGTGGCGGAATGGCAGACGCGCAGCGTTGAGGTCGCTGTGTCCGAAAGGACGTGGGGGTTCAACTCCCCCCTCGCGCACACAGCAGGACGGCTGCGGCCGGGCAGGCACCGGCGGTGCGTGCCCGGCCGCCGTCATGCCGGACCGGTCACGGCAGGGCCGGGCGCTCCACGTCGGCGAGCCCGAGGCACGCCAGCAGCTCGTCCTGCTCCGGACCGGCCGGCATCCGGGTGCGGACGGTCTGCGCGGCGAGCCACCTCTGCATCTGCTCGGACGCGGCCGCGTCGGCCAGTCGCTGGACGTTCGTGCGCTCTGCGGTGTCGGGCATGGCCAGACTCTCTCCTGTCAGGCGCTCCGTGTCGACACCCCTGTCCTAGCGACGCGCCGGGTCGATCTCGGCGTCGACCTCCTCGGCGGGCTCTGCCTCCCGCGGCCCGGCGTCGTCGTCGGCGCGGTGGCCGCCGGTCCGGGGGCCCTCGCGCAGGCGGCAGCGCCGCAGCACGTACCGGTAGGAGCTGAGCAGGACCGCGTTGCTGAACAGCAGGTAGAGGCCCAGGAGCACCACGGCCGCGAGCGCGGTCTGGCCGTAGGTCTCCTCGAAGTCCGCCCCGACCACCAGGTACAGCAGGTAGCCGACGGTGAGGACCGCCTGGCCGCCGGTCGCGAGGGCTGCGCCGACGACGAGGTCGAGCGTGGTCTCGTCGCGCACCTGGAACAGTGCGTAGATCGCCAGCACGACCAGGAAGTACACGAGCGCCGCCGCCGCGACGAGCATGGCCTGGAAGGCCAGGCCGTCGACGTCGAGGAGCTGCGGGACGACGAAGGCCACGGCGATGCCGGCGAACACGACCAGCGGCAGGACAGCGATGAGGACCAGGGCGAGCAGGCGGCCCTTCCAGCCCTGCACCTCACGCTCGGCCTCCGGGGCGATCATGCCGAAGGCCTTGGCGAGAGCTGCCCCGTACGCCGACGCCGGCCAGAGCGCCGTGACCACCGAGACCCACCCGACCGAGGTGGCGGTCTCGATGAGACCGGCGACGACCTCCCCGATCTCGAACTCGTCGGGCGCCCCTTCGCTCACCTCGTCGCCGAGCTGTCGCAGGACGTCGACGTCGACGAAGCCCGACACCGCCCACAGGGCGATGAGCGACATGGGCGGCAGCGAGATCAGCGCGTAGAAGGCCAGCGACGAGCTGGTGAGGTAGAACTCCGCGCCGGACAGCCAGCGCCAGATCTTCATCACCGGCTCGGGCACCCGGCTCCTCGCCGACTCCGCGGCGCCGCGCACCTGCTCCAGCCGCTGCACTCCCTGCTCCTCCTCCGACTGCCCGACGGCGTCGTCCGTGCGGCCCTGCCCGCCGGCACCGCCCGCGCGTCGGGGGTCACAGGACCGACCGGAGACCGACAGCGCCCTGTCGTGGCGGCGGGACGGGCGCCGCGGCTGCTCGGGCAGCGACTCAGCGGTAGGCCTTCTCCAGCCCCGTCAGCGCGTCCTCGAGGTGGCCGAGCAGCCGCTGCAGCCGGGGCACGCTGCGACGGCAGCCGGTGAGCCCGAACTGCAGGTGGCCGTCGTAGCTGGTGACGGTGATGTTGAGCGCCTGCCCCTGCGTCGGGATCGACAGCGGGTAGAGCCCCTCGAGGCGCGCGCCGTTGAAGTACAGCGTCTCCGTCGGGCCCGGGACGTTGGAGATGACGAGGTTGTAGGGGGGCGAGGCCACCCTGTGCAGCGGCAGCAGCGTCCCGACGGCCAGCGGGGTCATGACCGCCGCCGACAGCGCGGTGACCTGCAGCTGGCTGCGGCCGCGCATGACCTCCTTGCCGGCCAGCATCGACTGGCGCACCGCCTGCAGCCGGAGCTCGGGATCGGCCAGGTGGGTGCCCAGGCTGCACAGGATCGTGCCGACCGCGTTGCTGGGCTCGTCATCGTCGTCGCCGGACCGCAGCGACACCGGCGTCATGGCCACCAGCGGGCTGCCCGGGAGGGCGTCGAGCTCGAGCATGTACTCGCGCAGCGCCCCGGAGCACATCGCGAGGACCACGTCGTTGACGGTGGCGTCGGCCGCCTTGGCGACCGCTCGAATGCGCTCGAGCGACCAGCTGTCAGCGGCGAAGCGGCGGCTGCCGGTGATGCTGACGTTGAACATGCTGCGCGGCGCCGTCATCGGCAGCGTCGCTGTCTGCTCGACCAGGGCCTTCTGGGCGAGCTTGAGCAGCATCGGCAGCGTGCCGGCCGCGTCGATGGCGGTGTGCAGGGCCGCGCCCGGCAGCCCGAGCAGTCCCCCGTCGTCCTCGGTCTCCCGCTTCGGGCGGGGCCGGTTGGCGTACGGCATGTCGACGTGGTCCGACGGGTCGGTCGACATGCTGCGCTGCATGAGCCGCAGCCCGCTGACGCCGTCCATGAGGGAGTGGTGGAGCTTGGTGTAGACCGCGAAGCGGTTGCCCTCGAGGCCCTCGATGAGGTGCGCCTCCCAGAGCGGGCGCTTGCGGTCCAGCAGCGTGCCGTGCAGGCGGGAGGCCAGCGCCAGCAGCTCGCGGACCCGGCCCGGACGCGGCAGCGCCGAGTGGCGGACGTGGTGCTCGAGGTCGAGGTCGTCGTCCTCGACCCAGCTCCACTGGCCGCCGGTCGTGACCGACCGCCGCGGCCGCTTGCGGAACAGCGGCGCGACGTCCTGGACGTCGATGGCCTGCTCGTACAGCCGGGCGACGAAGTCGTCGCCGGCGTCCTCCGGCAGGTCGAACACCTGCAGGCTGCCCACGTGCATGGGCTGCTCGCGGTCCTCCCCGAGGATGAACATGGCGTCCTGCGGCGGCATCAGTCCCACGGGTCCTGCACCTGCTTCCTCGTCGTGCTCAGCGTCCCGGGGGCCGGGACGGTCACTGCTGCGCGGCGCGCGTGTCGGCCGATCCTCCCGCACCGACCGCGCGGGTGGCGTCCGCGCCGGCGGCCAGCAGGGCGCGCTCGGCATCGGCGGCCAGTCCCCTCGTCGTGCGCTCCACTACCCACGGGAGCAACCCGCGCACCTTCGGCAGGACGCGCAGCCACGGCTGGGCGAAGACCTGCCGGCGGCGGCGCACGATCCCGTCGACGATCCGGGCGGTGGCGGGCTCGAGCGGATAGGTCTTGCCGAGGACGCCGGGCAGCTTGGCGCGGAACTCCCCGAGCCCGGGGGTCGCGTCGGCGCCGCGCACCATGTCGGTGTCGGTCCACGACAGGTAGGCGATCCCGACCCGCACGCCGTGCCCGGTCAGCTCGGTCCGCAGGGCGTTGCCGAACGCCTCGGCGCCGCTCTTGCTCGCGCAGTAGGCGCTCATCAACGGCACCGGCACGATGGCGGCCAGCGAGGCCACCTGCAGCACGTACCCGCGGCTGGCGATCAGGTGCGGCAGGAAGGCGCGGACGGTGCGGATGCTGCCGAGCAGGTTCACCTGCACGATCCGGTCGTAGGAGGCCGGGTCGCCGATGAGCAGCGAGCCGCCCCCGCCGATGCCGGCGTTCGCGACGACGACGTCCACCCGGCCGAACGCCTCCGCCACCTGGGCCGCGACGGCGGACAGCGCGGCGCCGTCGGTGACGTCGACCTCCCACGCCGCCGAGCCCGGGCACGAGGCGCTGACGGCCTGCAGCTCGGCGCCCTCGAGCCCGAGAAGGGCCACCCGGCCGCCGCGGGCGGTCACCTGGCGGGCCAGCTCGGCACCCAGCCCCCGTGCCGCACCGGTGATGGCGACGACCTGACCGGTCAGGTCTGCGGGCAGCGCGGTCATGCGGACACCTTCTGCTTCTCGTCGGCCCCGGCGCCGGCTCCCGGCCGGATGCGGAGCTCGTACTCGGTGAGGTCGACCCGGCGGACCTGGCGGCGGAAGGTCCAGGTGAAGGTCGGCCACAGAGTGGTGTTGCGGCCGTGCGCGTCGAGGTACCAGCTGGAGCAGCCGCCGGCGTTCCAGACGGTGCCCTGCAGGTCGCGCTGGACGCCCGCGTTGTAGGCCTCGAGAGCCGCCTGCCGGGCCTCCATGCTGGAGGCGCCGCGGGCCTCGAGCTGGGCGAGCGCGTCCATGACGTAGCCGACCTGCGACTCGATCATGTAGACGACGGAGTTGTGGCCGAGGCCGGTGTTCGGTCCCACGAGGAAGAACAGGTTCGGGAAGCCGGCGATGGTGGCGCCACGCAGGGCCGCCATGCCGCCGTCGCCCCAGTGCTCGGCGAGCGTGCGCCCGTCCCGCCCCACGACGCGGGAGGCGACCGGCGGGTCGGTCACCCGGAAGCCGGTGCCGAAGATGATCGTGTCGACCTCGTGCTCGGTCCGGGTGCCGTCGGGGGCCTGCGAGACGACGCCCCGCGGCGTCACCTCCACCACGCCGTCGGTGACGACGTCGACGTCGTCGCGGGTGAGCGCCGGGTAGTAGTCGTTGCTCAGCAGCACCCGCTTGCAGCCGAGCCGGTAGCGCGGGGTCAGCCTCTCGCGCAGCACCGGGTCGGGCACCTGCCGGGCGAGGTGGCGTCGGGCGATCCGCTCGGCCACCTGCATGAGGCGAGGGCTCTTGGCGAACCCGAGGATCCAGCTCTCCCGGCCGACGTAGATCCCGCCGCGGGTGAGCTTCTGGGCGGCCGGCACGGCGCGGTACAGGGCCCGCTCGGCCGCGGGGATGCGCCGGTTGCGCCGGGGCATGACCCAGGGCGCGGTCCGCTGGAACAGGACCAGGCGCGAGGCGTGCTGCTGCACGTGCGGCACGAACTGGATCGCCGAGGCGCCGGTGCCGACGACGGCGACCCGCTCGCCGGTCAGGTCGTGGTCGTGCCGCCACTGTGCCGAGTGGAAGGTGGTGCCCTCGAAGCTGTCGAGGCCCGGGAGGGTCGGCACGCTCGGGTCGGACAGGCCGCCGGTGGCGAGCACCAGCACGTCGGCGGTCACCGGGCCCCGGCTCGTCGTCACCTGCCAGTGCTGGGCGTCGTCGTCCCACCGCGCGTCGAGCAGCTCGGTGCGCAGGTGCACGTGCGGCAGCACGCCGCGGTCGCGGGCCACCCGCTGCAGGTAGGCGTGGATCTCCGGCTGCGGCGAGAACGCCTGCGTCCAGTCCGGGTTCGGTGCGAAGGAGAAGCTGTACATGTGGCTCGGGACGTCGCAGGCGCAGCCCGGGTAGGTGTTGTCGCGCCAGGTGCCGCCGACGTCGTCGCCGCGCTCGACGACGACGACGTCGGTCGTGCCGCGCTCGAGCAGCCGGACGGCCGTGGCGATCCCGGCGAACCCGGAGCCGACGACGAGCACCCGCGTGCGGGCCGGCAGGGCGGGGGCGGTGGTCATCTCGCTCCTCCTCATTGCTACACGGCTGTAGCAACATCTGTGTAGCATTGCCGCCGTGACCCCGACAACCCCCCGCGGTGAGACGCGCGTCACCGGCCGTCGGCCGTACGCCCCGCGGATGCCGGCCGACCAGCGCCGCGAGCAGCTGCTCGAGGCCGCCCTCGACATCGCGCTCGAGCGCGGCTTCCACGCCGTGACGGTCGATGCCGTCGCCCGGGCCTGCGAGGTCACCCGCCCGGTGGTCTACGGCGTCTTCGCCGACCGCACGGCGCTGCTCACCGGGCTCGCCGACCGCGCCGAGGCGCGCAGCCTCGAGCAGCTCGCCCCGGTCTTCCCGGCCCTGCCCGGTCCGGACGACGACGTCGACCCCGACGAGCTGCTCGTGCAGGGGGTCACCGCCTACCTGTCGGCCGTCGCCGCCGATCCCCGCACCTGGCGGGTGGTGCTGCTTCCTCCCGAGGGCGCTCCGCCCGAGCTGACGGCACGGGTCGACCAGCACCGGCGGGTGCTGCTGCGACAGCTGCGGGCGCTGCTCGACTGGGGCCTCGCCCGCCGAGGCGGCCCGGACCTCGACCCGGACCTGTTCGCCCGGGCGGTCTTCACCCTCGCCGAGGGCGCGGCCCGCCTGGTGCTCGCCGACCCCGGCCGCTGGCAGGTCGGGGCGTTCGCCGACTTCGCCCGCACGGCCATGGCCGCGATGGGCCCCGGACGGCGCTGAGCCGGCGGGGCACCGGCCCAAGGGCCTCGTCGCGGGGCCTTCCGGGCGCCTCGGATGATCCGAAGGTCACGACCTGGTCGCATCCTCGTGTCCTGGTCGTCGCGGCCCCGCTCGGCCGCTAGCGTGCCGGCGACAGCGGCGCCGCACCGGCCCGCGCTCCCGACCGCCCCGCACCGGAGCGGTCCACCCGTACCGGAGGACACCTTGCGCACAGGATCCCTGCGCACCCGTCGCGTGCTGGCGGCTCTCGCCGTCACCAGCCTCGCGCTCACCGCCTGCGGTGGCGGCGACGACGCGACCGACACCGCCAGCCCGGGCGCCGGCGGTGACGACCAGGCCAGTGACGTCCGCGTCGGCCTGGCCTACGACATCGGCGGGCGCGGCGACCAGTCGTTCAACGACGCCGCGGCGGCCGGTCTCGACCGCGCCAAGGAGGAGTTCGGCGTCGACGCCAACGAGGCCGAGGCCGGCGCCGGCGAGCCCGACGCCGCCAAGGAGGAGCGCCTGCGGGTCCTCGCCAGCAGCGGCTTCAACCCGATCATCGCCGTCGGCTTCGCCTACTCCGGCCCGCTCGCCACCGTGGCCGAGGAGTTCCCCGACGTGAACTTCGCCATCGTCGACGACGCCGACGCCACCGGCGACAACATCGCCAACCTGGTGTTCGCCGAGGAGGAGGGCTCCTTCCTCGTCGGCGCGGCTGCCGCGCTGAAGTCCGAGACCGGCAACATCGGCTTCATCGGCGGTGTGCAGGTGCCGCTCATCGCCAAGTTCGAGGCCGGCTACCGCGCCGGCGCCGAGGCGGTCAACCCCGACATCCAGGTGCAGACGACCTACCTCACCCAGCCGCCGGACTTCACCGGCTTCGGTGACCCGGCCAAGGGCCGCACCGCGGCCGAGGGCATGTTCGACGCCGGCGCGGACGTCGTCTACCACGCGGCCGGCGGCTCCGGCGGTGGGTTGTTCGAGGCGGCCGAGGCGGCCGGCACGCTGGCCATCGGCGTCGACTCCGACCAGTACCAGACCGCTCCCGAGGGCGTGCGCGACGTCATCATGACCTCGATGGTCAAGAAGGTCGACGTCGCGGTGTTCGACTACATCGAGAGCGTCGTCAACGGCGAGCCGAAGACCGGCGAGACGGTGTACGACCTCGAGGCCGACGGCGTCGGCTACTCGACCTCCGGCGGCCAGGTGGACGACATCGAGGACCAGCTCGAGGAGTTCAAGCAGCAGATCATCGACGGCGAGATCACCGTCCCGACGAGCTAGTCGGCGACACGGGCCGAGCACGCCACGGGGCCCCGGAGACGCGCTAGCGTCCCCGGGGCCCCGTCCTCGCAGCAGGGAGAACCAGATCAGCGCAGACGACCCGGGCGTCAGCCCGGCCGGTGCACGGGCCGGGTCTCCCGTGGCGGTCGAGCTCACCGGCGTCACCAAGCGCTTCCCCGGCGTCGTCGCCAACCGCGACATCGACCTGCGCGTCCAGGCCGGCACCGTGCACGCCCTGGTCGGGGAGAACGGCGCGGGCAAGTCGACCCTGATGAAGATCCTCTACGGCATGCAGCGTCCCGACGAGGGCACCATCGCCGTCGACGGCGAGCAGGTCCGCTTCAGCGACCCGGGCGACGCCATCGCGGCCGGCGTCGGCATGGTGCACCAGCACTTCATGCTCGCCGACAACCTGACCGTCCTCGAGAACGTCGTCCTCGGCAGCGAGCCGCGCACCGGCGGCGTGCTGCTGGACCGCAGGACCGCGCGGGCCCGGATCCGCGAGATCTCGGACAGCTACAGCCTCGACGTCGACCCCGACCGCCTCGTCGCCGACCTCGGTGTCGGGGAGCGGCAGCGGGTCGAGATCCTCAAGGTGCTCTACCGCGGAGCGCGGATCCTCATCCTCGACGAGCCGACCGCCGTGCTCGTGCCGCAGGAGGTCGACGAGCTGTTCGACAACCTGCGTGAGCTCAAGGCCGAGGGCCTGACGGTCCTGTTCATCTCGCACAAGCTCGACGAGGTGCTCTCGGTGGCCGACGCCGTCACCGTCATCCGGCGCGGCACGACCGTCGCCACCGTCGACCCGGCCACCACCACGGCGCGCGAGCTGGCCGAGCTCATGGTCGGCGCGGAGCTCCCCTCCCCCGCCACGGGCGAGTCGACGGTCACCACCGAGCCGGTCCTGCGGGTCGAGGGGCTCACGGTCCAGGGCTCGCTCGGGCGGGCGGTCGTCGACGACGTTCGCTTCACCATCCACCGCGGCGAGGTGCTCGGCATCGCCGGCGTCGAGGGCAACGGCCAGGCCGAGCTCGTCGAGGCTCTCGTCGGGATCCGTCCGGTCGACGGCGGCGTGCTCCGGCTGCTCGACGACGACATCACCGGCTGGTCGACCCGGCGTCGGCGCTCGGGCGGCATCGGCTACGTGCCGGAGGACCGGCACCGGCACGGCCTGCTGCTCGACGCGCCGCTGTGGGAGAACCGGGTCCTCGGGCACCAGACCGAGGCACCCAACAGCAAGGGCCCCTGGATCGACCGGACCGCGGCGCGGCGCGACACCGAGCGGATCGTCGAGCAGTACGACGTCCGCACGCCCGGCATCGACGTGCTCGCCAGCGCGCTGTCCGGCGGCAACCAGCAGAAGCTGATTCTCGGCCGCGAGATGAGCTCCGACATCAGCGTGCTGGTCGCCAGCCACCCCACCCGCGGCGTCGACGTCGGCGCGCAGGCCGCGATCTGGGACCACATCCGCGCCGCGCGCCGGCAGGGACTGGCCGTGCTGCTCATCTCCGCCGACCTCGACGAGCTCATCGGCCTGTCCGACCGCATCGCGGTGATCCTGCGCGGCCGGCTGGTGGCCGAGGTCGACCCGGGCACCGTCACGCCCGAGAAGCTCGGGTCGGCGATGACCGGCGCCGGGCAGGGAGCGGCGTGATGCCGCGCGCCGGCGCGCCGCTGGACCTCAGGAGCCTCGCTCTCGGCCTGGCCGCCCCCTTGCTGGCCATCGCCTTCGCCCTGCTGCTCGCCTCGCTGGTGCTCGTCGGCGCCGGCGACCCGGTCTTCTCGACCTACCGGCTCCTGCTCGACTACGGCCAGCGGCCGCGCAGCATCTCACTGGTCCTCAACTCCGCCACCATCTACTACCTGTCGGCGCTCGCGGTGGCCATCGGCTTCCGGATGGGCCTGTTCAACATCGGCGTCGACGGCCAGTACCGGCTCGCGGCGATGACGGCCGCCTGGGTCGGCGGCACGCTGACCCTGCCGCCGGGGCTGCACCAGCTGGTCATCGTGCTGGTGGCCGTCGCCGTCGGCGCGATGTGGGCCGGCCTCGCCGGCCTGCTCAAGGCGACCCGCGGCGTCAGCGAGGTCATCTCGACGATCATGCTGAACGCCATCGCCACCGGGCTGGTGGCGTTCTTCCTGCGCAAGGTCGCCGTCCCGGTCGCGGGCAGCAACAACATCGGCACGGCGCCGATCGCCGAGTCGGGGCGGCTCGGCGGCCTCCCGCTCGTGCCCGGCTCGCCGCTCGAGGTGTTCGGCTTCCTGCCGGTGGCCGTGCTCGCCGGGATCGCCTACTGGGTCATCCTCGGCCGCACCCGCTTCGGCTTCGACCTGCGGGCCACCGGCAGGAGCCAGACCGCTGCGGTGGCCAGCGGCGTCGACGTGAAGAAGATGACGGTGGCCACGATGGTCATGTCCGGTGCGGTCGCCGGCCTGGTCGGCATGCCGCAGCTGCTCGGCGCGTCGTACTCCTACAGCCTCGACTTCCCCGCGGGCCTCGGCTTCACCGGCATCGCCATCGCGCTCCTCGGCCGCAACCACCCCGTCGGCATCGCCTTCGGCGCGCTGCTGTGGGCCTACCTCGACGTCTCCTCGGTCATCCTCGACATCGAAGGCGTCTCCCGCGAGATCGTCACCATCATGCAGGGCACCATCGTCCTGTCCGTCGTCATCGCCTACGAGCTCGTCCGGCGCTACCGCCTGCGCGACGAGCAGCGGCGGGTCGCCCGGCAGCTGTCCGAGGCGACGTCGAGCCCGGCGGTGGCGGCATGACCGCCGTGCCCGAGCACCAGTCCCGCACCGTGCAGCCGGAGCTGCGCCCGCGCGCCCGGAAGCTGACGCCCGCGCACATGCTGCTCGGCGCAGCGGGGCTGCTGGTGCTGCTGTCCCTGGTGCGCGTCCTGACCGGCGCCGACGACATCACCTCCGCCGGCACCACCTCCGCCGCCCTCGGTCTCGCCGTCCCGATCGGCATGGCCGGCATGGGCGCGCTCTGGGCGGAGCGGGCCGGCATCGTCAACATCGGCCTCGAGGGGATGCTCATCCTCGGGACCTGGGGCGCGGGGTACGCCGGCTACCTCTACGGCCCCTGGGCCGGCGTCGGGCTCGCCGTCGCCATGGGGGCCGCGGGTGGGCTGATCCACGCCGTCGCCACCGTCAGCTTCGGCGTCGACCACGTGGTCAGCGGCGTCGCCGTCATCCTGCTCGGCACCGGCACGGCGCAGTACCTGTCGTCGGTGGCCTACGAGGGCGTCCCCGGCGGCGGCGACACGCAGTCGCCTCCGATCGACAACCTGCCGGTCCTCTCGGTCCCGGGCGTGGGCGGGCCGCTGGGCGACCTCGAGGCGCGAGGGTGGTTCCTCGTCTCGGACGTCGCGGGCATCCTGCGCGGCGTCCTCACCGCGACCTCGGTGCTCACCCTGATCGCCATCGCTCTCGTGGTGCTCACCTGGTTCGTCCTGTGGCGCACGGCGTTCGGCCTGCGCCTGCGCGCCTGCGGTGAGCGGCCCGAGGCCGCCGAGTCGCTCGGCGTGAACGTCTACACGATGAAGTACGTCGCGGTCGTCGTCTCCGGCGCGTTCGCCGGCTTCGGCGGGGCGTTCCTCGCCATCGCCGCGGCCAGCGCCTACCGCGAGGGGCAGACCGGCGGCCGCGGCTTCATCGGCATCGCCGCCATGATCTTCGGCAACTGGCGACCGGGCGGCACCGCCGCCGGGGCGGCGCTGTTCGGGTACGCCGATGCGCTGCAGCTGCGGCGCGGCGGCGAGTCGGTGCACGCGCTGCTGCTGCTCCTCGGCGTCGTGCTGGTCGCCTTCGGCATCTGGCTGATCCTGCGCGGCTCCCGCCGCGGCGGCATCACCGGCCTGGTCGTCGCCGTCGCCGTGCTGACCTGGTTCTCGCTCGTCGACGCCGTGCCCGGCGAGCTGACCGGCCTGACCCCCTACGTCGCGACGCTGCTCGTGCTGGGACTCGCGGCGCAACGGCTGCGACCACCGGCGGCCAACGGGCTCTCCTACCGGAAGGGCACCTCGGCATGACCGATCCCAGCACCGACTGGCCGGCCCTGCGGGCCGCGGCTCGCGACGCGGCTCAGGCCGCCTACGCCCCCTACAGCCGGCTGCAGGTGGGTGCCGCGGCGCTGGTCGACGACGGGCGCGTCGTCACCGGCTGCAACGTCGAGAACGCCTCCTACGGCCTGACGCTGTGCGCGGAGTGCGGCCTGGTGTCGGCGCTGCACGCCAGTGGCGGTGGGCGCCTGGTCGCCTTCGCCTGCCGTTCCGGCGACGACGAGGTGCTCATGCCGTGCGGCCGCTGCCGCCAGCTGCTCTGGGAGCACGGCGGCGCCGACCTGCTCGTCGACACCGCCGACGGCGTGCTGCCGATGACCCAGGTGCTGCCCGGCGCCTTCGGCCCCGAGGACCTGCCGGACCGGGCACCGTGACCTGGGCCGCCACCGACGTCATCCGCCGCAAGCGCGACGGCGAGGAGCTGCCCGACGACGCCGTCCGCTGGGTGGTCGACGGCTTCACCCGCGGGGCCGTCGCCCCCGAGCAGATGAGCGCGCTGCTGATGGCGATCGTCTTCCGCGGCCTGTCTCCGCGCGAGCTCGCCACCTGGGTCGACGCCATGGTCGCCTCCGGCCGACGGCTCGACCTGTCCGGCGTCGGGCGACCGGTCGTCGACAAGCACTCCTCCGGCGGCGTCGGCGACAAGGTGTCGCTGGTCGTCGCGCCGCTGGTCGCCTCGTTCGGCGTGGCCGTGCCCAAGCTGTCCGGCCGCGGCCTCGGGCACACGGGCGGCACCCTCGACAAGCTGGAGAGCATCCCGGGCTGGCGCGGGGCGTTGTCGGAGCAGCAGTTCGTGCAGCAGCTGCGCGACGTCGGCGCCGTCATCGCCGCCGCCACAGAGGACGTCGCCCCGGCCGACAAGGCGCTCTACGCGCTGCGCGACGTCACCTCGACCGTCGAGTCGGTGCCGCTGATCGCCAGCTCCATCATGAGCAAGAAGATCGCCGGCGGCGCCGATGCCGTGCTGCTCGACGTCAAGGTCGGCGCGGGCGCGTTCATGCCCACGGTCGAGGCGGCCAGCGAGCTGGCCCGGGTCATGGTCGGTCTCGGCGCCGCGCACGGCGTGCGCACCGTCGCGCTGCTCACCTCCATGGACGCCCCGGTCGGCCGCGGCATCGGCAACGCGCTCGAGGTCGCGGAGGCGGTCGAGGTCCTCGGCGGCGGCGGCCCGGCCGACCTGGTCGAGGTGTGCCTTGCCGTCGCCCGCGAGATGCTCGCGCTCGG
>DATLGD010000207.1:0-6699 GCA_035540755.1 Mycobacteriales bacterium
TCTGCGTGCCGTGCGGCTGTGGCGCTGGCCGTCGCACATGGCCACATCTGACGTGAGCCGCCACGAGGTTCGAACGTGACAGTGCGCCCTCGACGTCGGCCGGCTTGCCTTGTCCGCCGAGGTCGTCGGCGGACGGCACGCGCTGCAGGTGGTGCTCGCAGCCTGCCGGCAGCGTTCCCGCGACCGATGCTTCGGCCCCGCTACGTTCTCCGGGTGAGTCTGCGCGAGCTGGTCGTCCTGGGCACCGGCTCGCAGGCGCCCACCCGGCGCAGGAACCACAACGGCTACCTGCTCAGGTGGGACGGCGAGGGCCTGCTGTTCGACCCGGGGGAGGGCACGCAGCGGCAGCTGGTGCACGCCGGCGTGCCGGTCTCGGCGGTGACCCGGCTGTGCCTCACGCACTTCCACGGCGATCACTGCCTGGGCGTACCAGGTGTCCTGCAGCGGCGGTCGCTGGACGACGTGCCGGAGCCCCTGCACGCCTACTATCCGGCGGACGGCCACCGCTACTTCCGCCGGCTGCGGTACGCCAGCGCGTACGCCGAACGGTCGCAGGTGGTCGAGCACCCGGTCTCGGCGGACGGTGTGGTCGCGCAGACCTCCGGGTGGCGCCTGTCCGCGCGGCACCTGGACCACCGGGTCACGACGGTCGGCTGGCGGCTGGAGGAGCGTGACGCGGTGCGGATGCTGCCGGAGCGCCTGGCCGCCAGAGGGGTGCGCGGCCCGGCCGTGGCCGAGCTGCAACGCACCGGGCGGCTGCAGATCGACGGGAACCTCGTCCGGTTGGAGGACGTGAGCGAGCCTCGTCCTGGGCAGGTCTTCGCCCTCGTCATGGACACCCGCGCCTGCGGGGCAGCGCTGGAGCTGGCCCGCGGCGCCGACCTGCTCGTGTGCGAGGCGACGTTCCTGCACCGTGACGCCGACCTCGCCGAGCAGTACGCCCACCTGACCGCCCGGTCGGCTGCGGAGATCGCCCGCGACGCCGGCGCGCGGCTTCTCGTCCTCACACACCTGTCGCAGCGCTACCTCGACCCGCGCGAGCACCTCGCCGAGGCATCCGCCGTCTTTCCCGACGTCGTCGTCGCCGAGGACCTCGACCGGGTCGCCGTGCCCCCCCGCCGCTGAGGACCCGCGCCTCCCGCACGGGCCGCGGGCGGGCGCGAAGGCAGGTGCAGCGGGATGCGAGGGGGGTAGGCCCTGCGCGTGGACGCCCGACCCGGCTCAGCGAGCCGCGCCCAGCGCGTGGTCGCGGGGCGCTACTCGCTGCTCGACCGGCTCGGCTCCGGCGGCATGGGCACCGTGTGGCGGGCGCACGACGACGTCCTCGACCGTGAGGTCGCCGTCAAGGAGGTCGTCTTCCCGCCCGGGCTGTCCGACGCCGAGCGCGACCAGCTGCGCGAGCGCACCCGGCGCGAAGCGCGCGCCGCCGCCCGGCTGCACCACCCGAACGTCGTCACCGTGCACGACGTGGTCGAGCACGACGGCGCGCCGTTCATCGTCATGGAGCTCGTCGAGGCCCGGGACCTCGCCGACGTCGTGCGCGAGGACGGACCGCTGGCGCCGCAGCGGGTGGCCGAGATCGGCCTGGCCGTGCTCGGCGCGCTCACCGCCGCGCACCGGCAGGGCATCCTGCACCGGGACGTGAAGCCCGGCAACGTCCTGCTCTGCGGCACCGCCGACGCGCCCGGCCGCGTGGTGCTCACCGACTTCGGCATCGCGACGTCGGCGGGCGACTCCAGCATCACCAGCACCGGGCTGGTGCTCGGCTCGCCGTCCTACATCGCCCCCGAGCGTGCCCGTGGCCGGCAGCCCGGACCGGCTTCGGACCTGTGGTCGCTGGGAGCGACCCTGTACACCGCTGTCGAGGGGCGGCCGCCGTTCGACGAGGGGGAGCCGCTGGCCACCGTCCTCGCCGTGACCACGGGCGAGCCGGCGCCGTTCGTGGCGGCCGGTCCGCTCGAGCCGGTGCTCAGCGGCCTGCTCGCCCGCGACCCGGAGCAGCGGCTCGACGCCGGCGCGGCGCGCGCCGCGCTCGAGGACGCCGCGCGTCGTGCCGGCCGCGCGCCAACGACCGCCCCGCAGCCGGCCTCGGCCGCCGACGGCCGGCGCGCCGACCGCACCACGGTCCTGCCGCTCGGCGACGTCCAGCGCGAGCTGGGACCGGCCCCGCAGGACATGCACGAGGACGCCGTCGACGAGCCGGTGCCGCACGCAGCGGTCGAGGCGCCCCCGCGCCTGCGGCCCGCACGGCCCGCCCCGGCGCCCCGCCGCGCCGGGCGCACCCTGCCGCTGGTGCTCGCCGGCGTCGTCCTGCTCGCCGCGCTCGTCGGTGCGGGCGTGCTCGCCAGTCGCGCCGGCGACAACCCGACGACGCAGGCCGCCGACCCCGCGGTGACGCAGGAGCCGCCCGCGTCGCCGGCCCCGGATCCGGTCGAGGACGCCGAGCCGGCGGAGCAGGAGCAGACCGAGGACCCGCCGAGCGAGGAGCCGCAGCCCGCGGCCGCCGGCGGGCCGGTCCCGCCACCCGAGGGATGGCGGTCCGCGTCCGGGGGCCCCGGCTGGACGGTGTTCGTGCCGCCGAACTACCGCGACGGCAGCTTCAACGGCTCGCCGGAGTTCCGCGACCCCGCCACCGGCCGGACCGTGCGGATCTCGACGACCGGTCCCGGCGGAGGCGGGGACGACGCCGTGCAGGACCGGCGCGACCAGGCCGCCTCCTTCGCCAGCCGGTACGGCGACTACCGCGAGATCGCCATCGAGCGCATCGACTACCGCGGCTACGAGGCCGCCGACTGGGAGTTCACCTACAGCAGCGGCGGCACGTCGCTGCACGCGCTCAGCCGAGTGTTCGTCGTCGACGGCCGCGGCTACTCGCTGTTCTTCCAGACCCGCGCCGGCGACGACTGGGAGACCGCCCGGGCGGAGTTCGAGCGCATCTCCGCCTCCTTCCTGCCGACCTGACGGCGGCCGCGGCAGGACTCAGCCGGCGGGCGAGACCGCGCTGCGCACGGCGGCCGCCACGGTGGAGGTCACCTCAGGGTCGAACACGCTGGGCACGATGAACGAGGGGTTCAGCTCGTCGGGGTGCACCACGTCGGCGAGGGCCAGCGCCGCCGCGACCTCCGCGGCCGGCTCGACCTGACGGGCACCGGCGTCCAGCAGACCGCGGAAGACGCCGGGGAAGACCAGCACGTTGTTGATCTGGTTCGGCTCGTCACTGCGTCCGGTGGCCACGACGGCGGCGTGCCGTCGCGCCTCGGCCGGCTCGACCTCGGGATCGGGGTTGGCCAGCGCGAAGACGACGGCCTCGTCGGCCATGGTGGCGATGTCGTCGCCGGTGAGGATGCCGGGCGCGCTGACGCCGATGAACACGTCCGCGCCGGCGAGCGCCTCGACGAGCGTGCCGGTCAGCCCCTGCGGGTTGGTCTGCTGGGCGAGCTCGACCCGGTTGGGGTCGAGGTCGTCCCGGCCGCTGTGCACGACCCCGCCGATGTCGCAGACGACGAGGTCGTGCGCGCCGGCCTCGAGCAGCAGGCGGGCGATCGCCGAGCCGGCCGCGCCCGCACCGGACAGCACGATGCGCACCTCCGGCAGCGCCTTGCCGACGACGCGCAGCGCGTTCGTCAGCGCTGCCAGCACGACGATCGCCGTGCCGTGCTGGTCGTCGTGGAAGACCGGGATGTCGAGCAGCTCGCGCAGCCGCCGCTCCACCTCGAAGCAGCGGGGGGCGGCGATGTCCTCGAGGTTGATGCCGCCGAAGCCGGGCGCCAGCAGCTGCACGGTCCGCACGATCTCGTCGACGTCCTGGGTGTCCAGGCAGATCGGCCAGGCGTCGACGTCGGCGAACCGCTTGAACAGCGCAGCCTTGCCCTCCATGACCGGCATCGCCGCCGCGGCGCCGAGGTTGCCGAGGCCCAGCACCGCCGAGCCGTCGGTGACCACCGCGACCGAGTTGCGCTTGATGGTGAGCCGCCGGGCGTCCTCGGGCTGCCGGGCGATGGCCAGGCACACCCGCGCGACGCCGGGGGTGTACGCCATGGACAGGTCGTCGCGGGTGCGCAGCGGGACCTTCGACCGGATCTCGATCTTCCCGCCGAGGTGCAGCAGGAACGTGCGGTCGCTGACCTTGCGGACGACGACGTCGGGCAGAGCTCGGAGCGCCTCGGTGATCTGCTCGGCGTGCGCCTGGTCGGAGGCCGAGCAGGTCACGTCCATCACCAGCGTGTCCGGGTGCGACTCGACGACGTCGAGCGCCGTCACCACCCCGCCGGCGGCGCCCACCGCGGTCGTCAGCGTCCCGACGGTGCTGGGATCGGCCGGGACCTGGACACGGGCGGTGATGGACGAGGACGCGCTGGGGATCGGCATGCGCCGACGCTTCCACGCGTCGCGGCCGCTGGCCAGTACCGCCCGGTGCGGTCAGCCCTGGACCAGCCAGTTCTCGCCCGGCGCGGGGTAGCAGGCCGTCGGGCCGTCCTCGTAGCCGTCGGCGAAGGCCCGGGTGCGCTCGAAGCCGCTGCCGTGCGCGGCCGGGTCGGTGAACGGGGTCCCCGGCACGTCCCGGGCGGAGAAGACGGCGAAGGTCGCCTCGTCGAGGTCGCCGGCCTCGAGCAGCCCCTGGTCCTGCACGTGCCGGGCCCACGCGCCGGCGAAGCAGTCGGCCGCGAGCTCGGTGAGCACTCCCAGGCGCTCCTGCTGCGGGAGGCGGGCCTGCATCGCGTGGCCGAACTCGTGCGCCAGCACGAACGCCGCGGCGAAGTCACCGGCCGACACGTAGTACGGGATCATCAGCCCGGTCTCGTCCCAGGCGATGAAGTCGCCGGCCGGGCAGTAGAAGGCGTTCCTCGCCGGTGCCTGCTGCCCGCCGCAGCGGGGTCCGGCGCCCTCGTCCGAGCGGTAGTAGGAGTACCGGCTCGGCGGCGTGAACCGCACGTCGAACGACGCCGGCAGCGCCTCGCCCCAGTACTGCTCGAGCGAGGAGATGACCTGCTCGATGGTGCTCGTGTACTCGTCGTAGTCGAACGCCGTGTTCGTGTCGGTGCGGATCGCGTCGACGGCAGGTGCGTCGCGCCGCTCGACGTCGCCCTCCTGCGCCTGCTCGCGCTCCTGCGCCTCCTCGATCGCCCGCTGCACCTCCTCCTCGACGGCGGCCCGAACGTCGGCGACCGCCTCCCGGAAGCGCTCGCGCGGCGTGCCGTCGCTCTCGCCGGGCAGCAGCCCGCAGCCGGCGAGCAGGACGACGGCCACGGCGAGGGTGACGGCGGCGGACAGGGCGCGGGAGACGGCCACGGGCGGCGCCTACCCGGTGCGGGGCGGCTCAGCACGTGCTGCGCCCGAATGCTTCCGGCCCGGCGGG
Organism: Mycobacteriales bacterium; assembly: GCA_035540755.1. Classification (GTDB taxonomy): domain Bacteria; phylum Actinomycetota; class Actinomycetes; order Mycobacteriales; family SCTD01; genus DATLGD01. The sequence continues at coordinate 5,357 of DATLGD010000207.1, forward strand.
GGCAGGACCGGGACCGCACCCGCCGTCGAACCGGGAGGACGCTGCACCGTGACCGACTCGCCCCGCGTCGCGCTCGCACCGCGCTCCGAGGCCTTCGCGGCCGACGCCGTGGCCGCCGGCGGGGGAGTCGTGGTCGACCTCGCCGACCGCCCCGACGCCGTCGTCTGGACCACCCCCGGCGACTGGGCCGACCTCGGCGACGCGCTCGACCGCGCTCCCGGCGCCGGCTGGGTGCAGCTGCCGTTCGCCGGCGTGGAGGAGGTGGCCGGCGAGGGCCTGCTCACGGCCGACCGCACGTGGACCTGCGCCAAGGGCGTCTACAGCGAGCCGGTCGCCGAGCACGCGCTCGCGCTGGCGCTGGCCGGGCTCCGCTCGCTCGCGCAGTTCGCCCGGGCCGGCCGCTGGACCGGGCAGGCCGCGCGCACGCTCTACGACGCGCCGGTCGTCGTGCTCGGCGGTGGCGGCATCACCGAGGCGCTGGTGGACCTGCTGCGGCCGTTCCGCTGCGACGTCACCGTCGTGCGCCGGGACGCCGGCACGCCGGTCGAGGGCGCGGCCCGGACCGTGGGCACCGACCAGCTCGACGACGTGCTGCCGCACGCGCGGGTCGTCGTGCTGGCGCTGGCGCTCACCCCCGACACAGAGCACGTGATCGGTGCACGGCAGCTCGAGCGCATGGCGAGCGACGCGGTGCTCGTCAACGTCGCGCGCGGCCGGCACGTCGACACCGACGCCCTGGTGCGGGCGCTGCGCGAGGAGCGCATCGGCGCCGCCGCGCTCGACGTCACCGAGCCCGAGCCGCTGCCGGACGACTCCCCGCTCTGGTCGCTGCCGACCTGCCTGATCACGCCGCACACCGCCAACCCGTGGTCGACGGCGCAGCCGCTGCTGGCCGCGCGGATCGCCGAGAACGTTCGGCGCTTCGCGGCGGGCGGGCCGCTGCTCGGCCTCGTCGACGCCGACGCCGGCTACTGACCGACCGGCCGGACGACACGGCAGGATGACCCGGTGCAGCAGCGCTGGGTCGACCTCGACGCCCCGACCGTGACAGCGCTGGCCGCCGACGTGCGGGCCGGCCGCGCGGACCCGGTCGAGCTCGTGGAGCGGGCGCTGGCACGCCTCGCCGCCTGCGACGGCGACCTCGCGGCCTTCGTGCACGTGGACGCGGACGGTGCCCGTCGCGAGGCCGAGCAGCGCCACCGCGCCCGCGACCGCGGTCCTCTCCACGGCGTACCGGTCGCGGTGAAGGACCTGTTCGACGTCGCCGGGCAGCTCACGCGCGCCGGTTCGCGCCTGCCCGTGCCCGCCCCTGCCCTCCGCGACGCCGTGGCGGTGCAGCGCCT
>DATLGD010000208.1:0-6191 GCA_035540755.1 Mycobacteriales bacterium
AGAAGTGGCCCGTTCTCGCAGGCGTACGTGCCGTTCAGCTTGTTGTAGGAGCACATGACGGACGCGGCCTCCGCCTCGTTCACGGCCGCTTCGAACTGGGGGAGGTAGATCTCCCGCAGCGTCCGCTCGTCGATGACCGAGTCGAGCGGCGTGACCCGGCTGCCCGTCGCGAACGGCAGCTGACCCTCGCTGTTGTAGCCGGCGAAGTGCTTCACCACCGACATGACGCCCTGTCCCTGCAAGCCCGTGATCCAGCCGACGCCGGTGCGAGAGGTCAGGTACGGGTCCTCGCCGTACGCCTCCACGAGGCGACTGTTCAAGGGTGTGCGAACCATGTTGACGGTCGGGCCGAACACCGCGTCGTTGCCCTTGAGCTTGGCCTCGGTGCCGATCACGCCGCCGTAGGCCCGCGCCGAATCCTCGTCGAAGGTGGCGGCCAACGCCGTGGGGCTGGGCAGCAACGTCGAGGAGCCCTGGCGGACGGCCGCAGGGCCGTCGGCGTAGAAGACCGCGGGCACGCCCAGCCGCTCGATCCCGGCACTGGAGCCGGTGTGGTCGCGGTTCAAAGCGGGGTTGTCCGACAACGGCGTGTCACCGAGACCGCCGTTGGAACCGAGCGACTCACCGCCGACGAAGGCCGCCTTCTCGTCGAGGGTCATCTCCGCGAGCACCATCGAAGCCCGCACGTCAGCAGGCAGGCTCGGATCGCACCACGCGTGCGTGCCGCAGCGCGTCGGTGCGTCGGCTGCCTCCGCCGCCGCGACCGCCGGGATGGACGCGGGAGCCAGGCTCACCAGCAGCGCTGCGCTGAGCACCAGCCCCAAGCGTCCGAGTGCTGAGCTGCGACGAGGTCGCGCGTGAGCCTTCATGAGGATCCTCCGATGGCGGGACGAGTTCTCGAGCCCAGCCGCCTCCTGTCGAGAACGACAAAGCTGAGGGTGACCAGTTCGACATTCAGGTCGCAGTTCCTGCTTATCCGACCACGAGACTGCAGCACGTGCCATACTTCTGCGTATGGCGGACGTAAGTGGTGGCCCGGCGCAGCGCATCGTCCAGGCCCTCCGAGAGCGCGGCGCCCTCTCGCGCCCGGAACTTCAAGCCGAGACGGGCCTGTCCCGCGGCGCGGTCACGACCGCGGCGGCTGTCCTGTGCCGGCAGGGCCTCGTCCACGAGGCGGAGCCCCGGCTCACGGGCGCTCTGGGGCGTCCGGCGGTGGTGCTCAGACTGGATCGGCGCGCCGGACTTGCCGTCGGACTCGACATCGGCAAGCGTCACGTCCGCGTTGCTGTCGCCGACCTCGCTCAGGAGGTCCTCGGCGAGCGGCGCGAGGAGATCGAGCCGGACCTGTCCGCCGACGCGGTCCTGGACCTGGCCGTCGCCCTGGTGGACGCGGTGCTGCAGGAAAGCGGCTGTGACCGCACCATGATCGTCGGTGCCGGCCTTGCCGTGCCGGGTCCGGTGCACGGGCCGACCGGTGAGCTCGGCAGCGCCACCATCCTGCCGGGTTGGGTTGGAGTCCGGCCCAGAGCCGAGGTCTACGGGCGGCTCGGCGTTCCCGTGCTCGTCGACAACGACGCGAACGTCGGCGCCCTGGCGGAATGGACCTGGGGCGCCGGGCAAGGGGTGACTGACCTGGCTTACGTCAAGGTGGCCACCGGCATCGGGTGCGGACTGATCCTGAACGGCCGTCCCTTCCGCGGCGCGGGCGGGACGGCGGGCGAGATTGGCCACCTGCCCGTGATGCCGAACGGACCTGTGTGCCGGTGCGGCAACCGCGGCTGCCTGGAGACCGTCGCCGGGGCTGAGGCTGTGCGGGACCTCCTTCGACCGGTGCTCGGCGATGTCGAGATCGCATCCGTCGCGCGGCGGGCTCAGGAGGGTGACCTCGCGTGCAGGCGTGTCATGGCCGACACAGGCACGCTCATCGGCCAGGCCGTCGCGTCGCTGGTCAACCTGGTGAACCCCCGGCGGCTCGTCATCGGCGGCCCCTTCGCGGCCGTGGGAGATGTGCTGCTCGACCCCCTTCGCCAGGCGGTCCTACGCAGCGCGATCCCGAGCGCGGCCGCAGAGCTCGAGGTCGTGCCGAGCGCGTTGGCCGAGCGGGCTGAGGTTCTGGGCGCCGTTGCCCTGGTCCTGCACGATCCCCAGATCCCGATCCGGACGTAGGGCTGCGCCGCCGAGAAGCCGGCGAGGAGCCTGGCGAGCTTCGCCGCAGCCCATCGTCCTTCCGGCAGGCGCGCCGGCTGGTGCTTCCCGTTCGGCCGCGACCAGGCTGAAGCTGTTGGGCCGCGACCTGCCGTGCTCGCGTCCCGCCATGGTGCGATCAGTCTCCCGTCCTGACCGGCTGCTCATCGAGCTGCCGGAGGGCGGCAATCACGAAGACCGGTCCGCTCGGCCGTGGGCTTCGGCTTCTGGGCAGTCAGGCAAGCCCGCGGCACGCGTCAAAGGTGCCTTCAGGTGTTTCCGCACTGCACGCCGTTTCCAGGCTGCACAACCTCCGCACAGGCGCCTGGAAACGCCCGTGCACCCCGTCACCGAGCACGGGAGGCTGTTCCCGCAGCACCGGGCGGGGCAGGGACACCTGGTGAGGTCGCGCGCGGTCGAGATCACCGGCGGAGCCGCAGCCACGGCAGGGGGCGCCCTGGCGGTGGCCGCGGAACGCCTGGTCGCCGCACCCGCGCTCGTCGCGGATCTGCTCGGCGGCCGGTCGCCCAGGCGGCTCCGGGTCGCGCTCGCCGTGCTGGTGGACGACGACGGCCTGCCTGCGGTCGACCCCGAGCGGCTGAGGGCGGCCCTCCGCACGGCGGCGGAGGTGCTGCGCGACGCCGCCGGGGTGACGGTACTGGGCCGGCCGGGCGACCCGGTGCTCGTTCGTGCGCCGGCCCCGCCGACGGCGCTGCGAGCACCGTGCGGCCGTGGCCTGCTGCGCGAGCTGTTCGGCCCGGCCGGGCGCTTCTACCGCGCACACGCGGTCCCGGGCGCCGTGACGGTGTTCGGCGTGGTGCAGGTGGTCGGCAAGGCCGGCTGCGCACCCGGTCCGGTCGAGCCGTGGGTGCTGGTCGGCCGCGCCGGCCTCGACGCGCGGGCAGACGGGCTCACCCTCGCGCACGAGCTCGGGCACGCCTGCGGACTGCCCCACCTCGGTGCCGGTGGGACGCTCATGCAGCCCGGCAGCCGCGGTCGCCGCCGGGAGCTGCGGGACTGGCAGCGGGCGGTGCTGCGCAGCAGCGCGCACGTCACCCGCCGGTGAACGCCCGGGGCGGCGGCCCGCACGGACCGCCGCCCCGGGGAGACGGCTCAGGCCTTGGCCGGCTCGTCGGTCGAGCCGGAGGTGCGCTCGGCACGGGCCTCGTCGGCGTCGTGCTCGAGCACCCGCGGGCCCTCCCCGCGGTGGGCGGTCGTGATCGGCACCCGGACCGGCCGCGGCTCGGGCTGGACGACGCCGTGGACGCGGACGTCGAGCAGACCCGCTTCGTAGCTCGCCTGCACCTGCTCGGGCGAGATGCCGGCCGGCAGGGCGAACTCCCGCCGGAACTGGCCGATGCGCAGCTCGCGGACGAGGACGCGGCGGCCGCTGTCCTCGGTCGCCTCGTCGCCGTCGGTCCGCTCTGCGTGCGGGTCGCGGCGCTCGCCGGTGATGACGAGCTTGCCGCGCTCGACCTCGATGGCGACGTCGCGCTCCACGTCGACGCCCGGCAGCTCCAGGCGGACGACCACGTCCTCGCCCTCGCGGACGACGTCGACAGCCGGCACGAAGCCGGCCATGGCACCCGCCCCCGGGCGGCCGGCCCCCCAGCCGCGGCGGACGAGCTCGTCGAACTCGCGGTCCATGCGCGCCAGGACCGAGAAGGGGTCGAAACGCTGCACCTGCATGGCTCCTCCTGACTCTCCTCTCCTCAGCGGAGTTGAGCGGTTGTCGCTCACGTCTCCACAGATGCCACGAGGCGGGCGGCTTGTCAAGAGGTGCCGGTCAGTCGTCCGGAGGCGGGTTGTAGACGGTGCGGAACACCCGCTCACCGCCGCGGCCGTCGCCGCCGCTGACCTGGCGGGTGACGTTGATGGTGAAGCCGCCGCCGGTGCGCGGCTGCCGCGGACCGCTGACCGAGCGGACGGTCCGCCCGCCGTTGTCGCCGTAGATCGCGACGGTGACCGAGCGCGGCGTCGACCAGGTCTTCACGACCATGCCGGCGGCGGTGTCGTTGCGGACCTTCACGTCGATCGTGCCGAAGCTGACCGTCGACTCCCGCCCCGCCGGGTAGCGGCTGATGTAGAAGCTGTGCGGCTTGTGCTCCTCGATCGGCAGGCCGGCGAAGAAGGCGGCGTTGAACAGCGTCGTCGCGAACTGGGAGACGCCGCCGCCGACCTGGTCGACCAGCTCACCGTCGATGATCGCGCTGTCGGCGACGTAGCCCTTGGCCCGGGTCCGCTCGCCGGCGACCTCGTTGAGCGACAGCCGCTGGCCGGGGGGCACGTAGGTGCCGTCGACGACCTCGGCGATCCGGCGGATGTTGGTCACCCGCGGCGCGCCGGGTGCGAAGTAGGTGGTGAAGGTCCCGAGCAGCGAGGTGATGCCGGCGCTCGTGACGTCGGTCGAGGTGAACCGTGGCTGCGTGGTCTCCACCGGCAGCGGCGCCTCCCGGCCGCCGTCGCGGACCAGGGTGTCGATCGCGCCGACCGCCGCCTCGACCTGCACCGACAGACCGGGCTGGCCCGGTCGCACCGACACCTGCGCCGGCATCGGGGTCCAGGTCAGGTCGCCCTGACTGTCGACCGTGGCCGGCTGCGGCACGTCGAAGCCGGCCTCGACCGGTCGGCGGTCGACGCGGGCCGCCTCGGCCTCGACGAACCCGGTCGTGCGCTCGCGGTCGACGAACAGGTCGAGACCGCCGCCGCCGTCGGACGGAGCGGTGACGAGCAGCGGCGCGAGCTCCTCGGGGGAGACCTCGAGGGACGCCTCGGGGGAGGTCAGCCGCAGCGGCTCGGCCAGGAGCGCGCGGGCCCGGGTGGCGACCGCCTCGGCGTCAGCGATCGTGGTTCCGGCGTCCTCGACGTCGACCGGCAGGGTGACCGACTCCTGCTGCCCGGTCAGGAGCGCCTCGGTGAGGTCGTCGACCGCCTCCTCGCGCCGGAGCGTGCGGCCGTCGGCAGGCGGGACGGCGGTGACCTCGGTGCCCTCGACGGCGATGCCGCCTGGGGACGGCTCGCGGTCGACCTCTGCGGCGATCGCGTCGATGCGCTCGCGCAGCGGGCCGGCCTCGACGCTCGAGCGGAGGTCGACGCGCTGCCCCCGCCCGAGCAGCGGCCCGAGCACCCGGTCGAGCCCGTCCTCCCGCCCGGCCTGGACGGCCCGCTCGGCGGTGGTCTCGAGGTCGACGTCGACGGCGAGCTCCGCCCGGTCGACGGTGAAGGCGAGCTCCTCGTGCACCAGGTCGAGCGTGCCGGTGGTGCGGGACTCGACGGCGGACTGCAGCCGGGTGCTGATGTCGTCACGACCCAGGCCGCCGACGTCGACCCCGGCGACGGTGGTGCCCGGCAGCGCCTCGCCGTGGCGGACCGCGACGACGGCCCCGGCGGCCAGCACGAGCGCGGCGAGGACGCCGAGCAGCGCCAGCGCGGCCGTCCTCCTCCTGCCCACGCTGCGCTCCTCCTGGATGGTGCCCGTCTGCGGCTCGGTGTCGGTCTGGCCCACCCCGGCAGCCCTTCCCAGCTCGGGCACGGGCCTGCGCCGGCCGGGATGACGGTCCGGTGACGAAGGCCGCACCGCGGAGCAGGAGAGCCGGCCCCCGGGCCGGTGCAGCAGCCGTGCCGTGGATGCTACCGATCGTGGTGGCGGCCACGCCTCTGCGCGGTCTCGCGCAGGTGGCTGACCGGGTGGATAGGGTCCCCGCATGCTGCTGAGTGACCGTGATCTCAAGGCCGCTCTCGCCTCGGGCCGGATGGCGCTCTCGCCCTACGACGAGGCGATGGTGCAGCCCAGCAGCATCGACGTCCGGCTCGACCGGTGGTTCCGGGTCTTCGCCAACCACCGGTACACCCACATCGACCCTGCGATCCAGCAGGACGACCTCACCGAGATGGTCGAGGTCGGCGACGACGAGGCGTTCCTGCTCCACCCGGGGGAGTTCGTCCTCGGATCGACGCTCGAGGTGGTCACCCTCGGCGACGACCTGGCGAGCAGGCTGGAGGGGAAG
>DATLGD010000209.1:0-4701 GCA_035540755.1 Mycobacteriales bacterium
ATGCCCTGCTCCAGCCGGTTGTAGACGACGCGGGAGACCTTGGGCAGCTCCTCGTCGAGCCGGCTCTCGCGCTCGATCAGGCTGCCGATGACGACGACCTCGTAGGGGGTGACCCCGAGCTCGGCCGCCCGGCTCTCGATGTCGAGGGTCTGCGCCGCCTGCTTGAACCGGTCGGTCATCATCCGCAGCACGTCGACGGCGGTGCTGTCCGGCTGCACGTCGTAGGTGGCCGGGAACAGGAACCCCTCGAGGCTCTCGGCGTACTCCGGCAGGCCGATCGCGGCGCTGTCCTGCGCAGCGGCCTGGAAGTCCTCGAGCGGGATCTCGGTGCCGGCGGCGAGCGCCTCGAGGGTCTGCTCGACGGTGTAGCCCTCGGGCACGGTCACCCGTCCGAGCACCCGGGCGGCGGGGTCGAGCAGCAGCTCGAAGGCGTCGGCGGCGCGCATCTGCTTCAGCAGCCGGTAGAAGCCCGGCTGCAGGCTCGCCGCGCGGGGGTCGGGGTTGGCCACCGACAGGAACGCCGACCGGCTGGCGATCACGTCCTCGTCGCGCAGGGTGGTGGCCACGTCGGCCGCGGTCTGCCCCGGCTCGATCTGGACGACGACCTCCTCGCCGCCCGGCCCGGGGTAGTCCGGGGCCGACTCGAACATCGCCAGGACCCGCTGGCCGCCGTAGAGCGCGCCGGCGACCAGGGCCACCAGCAGCGCCAGGACGAACAGGACGGCGACCAGCCTCGCCACCGGGCTCCGGCGGCGGCGGCGACCACGCCGCGAACGGGCGGGGCGGTCTCCGGCCAGGTCCAGGACGTCGGTCACGCGCCCCACCGTACCGAGGCGTCAGCGCGGGCGCCGGTCCAGCACGCCCTGCAGCAGGGCGACCGCCGCAGCCTGGTCGACGACCGACCGGCCCTTCCTCGTCGAGCGGCCGGACGCGCGCAGGGCGGCGGCGGCGCTCGCGGTGGTGAGCCGCTCGTCGACCAGGGTCACCTCGACCGGCGCGACGAGCGGGCCGAGGCGGGCCGCCCAGTCCCGGGCCATGTCCGCCGAGGCGCTGCGGGCCTGGCCGGACATCGACGTGGGCAGCCCGACGACGACGAGCACCGCCCCGCGCTCCGCGACGATCTCCGCGACCCGCTCGTGGCCGGGTGCCGGCACCGTCTCGACCGGCGAGGCCAGGAGCCGGTCGGGGTCGCTGGCCGCGACGCCGACCCGCACGGTGCCGACGTCGACGGCGACGACCACCCCGGGGCGCACGCTCAGCTCGTGGCCACCCGGCCGACGAGGTACTCGGCCTGCCGGAGCGCCTCACCGATGCCCTCGGGGTTCGACCCGCCGCCCTGCGCGAGGTCCTCCTTGCCGCCGCCCTTGCCGTTCACGGCCGGACCGGCGGCACGCAGCAGCTCGTTGGCGGACAGTCCCCTGGCGCGTCCCTGCGGGTTCACGGCGGCCACGAGCGCGACGCGCTCACCACCGGAGGCGACCATGACCGCGCACGGCCGGTCGGCCGGCAGCTTGCCGCGCACGTCGAGCGCGAGCTGCCGGAGCAGGTCGCTGGGCGTGCCGTCGGGCGCCTGCACGCCGACCCAGCCGACGCCGAAGACGTCGCGCACGCCGGCGGCGTACTCGCCCGCCCGCTCCAGCACCTTGCCGGCGCGGAGCTGGGCAAGCTCCTTCTCGGCCTCCTTCAGCCGCTCGACGGTGGCCGCGACCCGGTCCGGGACCTCCTCGGCGGGCACCTTCAGCGCGCCGGCGAGGGTGGAGAGCAGCACGTGCTCCCTGGCCAGGTAGCGGTAGGCGTCCAGGCCGACCAGCCCTTCGACCCGGCGGACGCCTGAGCCGATCGAGCCCTCCGACAGCAGCTTGACCATGCCCAGCTGACCCGAGCGGGCGGCGTGCGTGCCGCCGCACAGCTCACGGGCGTAGTCGCCCACCTCGACGACGCGCACGGAGTCGCCGTACTTCTCGCCGAACAGCGCCAGCGCCCCGATCCGCTTGGCCTCCTCCTGCGTGGTGACGAAGGCGCGGACCTCCAGGTCGGCCAGGGCGATCTCGTTGATCTCCTGCTCGACGTCGGCGAGCACCGACGGCGGCACGGCACCCGGCGAGGAGAAGTCGAACCGGAAGCGGCCGGGAGCGTTGAGCGAGCCGGCCTGGGCGGCCTGCTCGCCGAGGGCCGCCCGCACGGCCTGGTGCACCAGGTGGGTGGCGGTGTGCGCGCGGGACAGCGCCCGGCGCCGCTCGACGTCGACCTCGGCGTGGGCCTGCGCGCCGACGGCGACGGCCCCCGACACGACGTGCGCCCGGTGCACCGACAGGCCTGGCACCGCGGCCTGCACGTCGACGACCTCGATGACCGCGCCGTTCGACAGCACGATGCGCCCGGCGTCGGCGAGCTGACCGCCGCCCTCGGCGTAGAAGGGAGTGCGGTCGAGCACGACCTCGACCGCGTCGCCCTCGGCGACCTCCTGGACCACCTGCCCGTCGACGAGCAGGCCGCGCAGCACCGCCTCGCTCTGCACCTCTGTGTAGCCGGTGAACGACGTCGCGCCGGCGGCGTCGAGCAGGGCCCGGTAGGCGGACACGTCGGTGTGCCCGGTCTTCTTGGCGACCGCATCGGCCCGCGCCCGGCTGCGCTGCTCGGCCATGAGCGCGCGGAAGCCCTGCTCGTCGACCGACAGCCCCTGCTCGGCGGCCATCTCGAGGGTCAGGTCGATCGGGAAGCCGTAGGTGTCGTGCAGCGCGAAGGCGCGCTCGCCGGACAGCACGCCGCCGGACTGCTGCGCAGACGGCACGGCGGCGTCGAAGATCGCCGCCCCCTTGCCCAGCGTCTCGAGGAAGGCGGCCTCCTCAGCGGTGGCGGCCTGCTCGATCCGCGGCCGGTTCTCCAGCAGGTCGGGGTACTGCGGGCTCATCGCCTCGACCGTGGCCTCGACCAGCGCGGACATCGTGGGGTCCGGCGCCCCGAGCAGCCGCATGGACCGCACGGTGCGGCGCAGGATCCGGCGCAGCACGTAGCCGCGGCCCTCGTTGCCGGGCGTGACGCCGTCGCCGATCAGCATGACGGCGGTGCGGGCGTGGTCGGCGACGACGCGCAGCCGGACGTCGGCCGTGGCGTCGGCGCCGTAGCGGGCGCCGGTCAGCTCGCTGGCGCGGTCGAGGATCGCTCGGGAGGTGTCGATCTCGTAGAGGTTGTCGACGCCCTGCAGGATGGTGGCCATCCGCTCCAGGCCCATGCCGGTGTCGATGTTCTGCGCCGGCAGCGGACCGGCGATGTCGAAGTCGACCTTGGTGCGCACGGCGCTGAGCTGGTACTGCATGAACACGAGGTTCCAGACCTCGAGGTAGCGGTCCTCGTCGGCGACCGGACCACCTTCGCGGCCGTGCTCGGAGCCGCGGTCGTAGTAGATCTCGCTGCACGGGCCACCCGGACCGGGAACGCCCATGTGCCAGTAGTTGTCGGCCTTGTCGCGACGCTGGATGCGGCTCTCGGGCACGTACCGCTTCCACAGCTCGAACGCCTCGTCGTCGTCGAGGTAGACGGTGGTCCAGAGCCGCTCCGCCTCGAGCCCGTAGCCCCCGGAGGCGACGTCGCCGGTCAGCAGCGACCAGGCGGCGTCGATCGCGCCTTCCTTGAAGTAGTCGCCGAAGGAGAAGTTGCCGGCCATCTGGAAGAACGAGCCGTGCCGGGTGGTCTTGCCGACCTCCTCGATGTCGAGGGTGCGGACGCACTTCTGCACGCTGGTGGCGCGCGGGTAGGGCGGCGGCAGCTCGCCGAGGAAGTAGGGCTTGAACGGCACCATGCCCGCGTTGACCAGCAGCAGCGTCGGGTCGTCGGCGATCAGCGACGCCGACGGCACGACCTCGTGGCCGCGCTGCTCGAAGTGGGCGAGGAACCGCCGCCGGATCTCGTCGGACCTCACCGGCGGCCCGCACCCCGTCCGTCGACGTCGGGCTCGAGCCCGCCGGTGTGGCCGGGGTCGACGTACTCCGGGGAGTCGACGAGGTCGTGCGTCCCGTCGAGGCCGAGCGTGATCCGCAGCTCGTCCTCGCGCTCGGCCATGCCCTCGCGCACCGACTCGCCGAAGTCGCGGATCGCCTCGCCGAGACCGCCGAGGGCCTCGACCAGCGACTCCTGCACGCCGGCGGGGGTGAACCGCGACGCGGTCTGGGTCAGCTTGCGCACGACGAGCACGCCGGCCACCGCTCCGAGGGCGAGGTAGAACAGCCGGCGGTTCACCGGCGGCCCTTCCGCTCGGACTTCAGCTCGGCGCGCACGCGCTTGTTGACGTCGGCCTCGGTGCGCCGGTTGGCCGCGCGGCGGACGCCGTAGGAGAACGCGGCGACCTTGATGACCGGGCTGCCGAGCGTGGCGGCGAACAGCGACGTCAGCGCGCTGACGTTGCCGGTCATCGACTGGACGTTGGCGGTGATGGCGTCGACCCGCACCAGCTCGCGGTTGACGTGCGTGACGCTGGTGGTGACCTCGCCGAGCAGCGGCACGGTCTGGTCGGTGACGCCCCGGACCAGCCGCTCGAGCTCGTCGACCGTCTTGCGGAGCTTGAGGATGACGAAGGCCAGCGCCAGCAGCATGACTGCCAGCGCTCCTGCGATCACCAGAGCTGCGATCTCGCCGCCACTCACGTCAGCGTGTCTCCTTCGTCGCGAGGGCGTCGCGCTCCTCGTCGGTGGACCGGGTGGGGGG
>DATLGD010000210.1:0-17078 GCA_035540755.1 Mycobacteriales bacterium
GTCGAGACCGGTGCCGACGCGGGCCTGTTCGCCGGCACGTCGCCGACGACCTTCTCGCCGGGCACGCTGGTGCTGCGCGACCAGATGGCCACGTTCCTCACCCGGCTGCTCGGCGCGCTCGACCGGTGAAAACCAGTACCGGTCGGACAGGGGTGCGCGGGTAGCCTCGGTCCATGCCAGCCCGGTCGCGGACACCGTCAGGACGGGGGCCCGGGTCGTCGCCCGGCGTCACCCTCGACGCCTTCACCGACCGCTACGCCGCCCGCACGCACGGGATGACCGCCTCGGAGATCCGGGCGCTGTTCGCCGTGGCGTCGCGCCCGGAGGTCGTCAGCCTCGCCGGCGGCATGCCGAACCTCACCGCCCTGCCGCTCGACGCCGTCGGCAAGCTCGTCGGCGAGCTGGTCGCCGGCCGCGGCACCACCGCGCTGCAGTACGGCAGCGGCCAGGGCGACCCGCTGCTGCGCGAGCTGATCTGCGAGGTGATGGCGCTCGAGGGCGTGCAGGGCTCTGCCGACGACGTCGTCGTCACCGTCGGCAGCCAGCAGGCGCTCGACCTCGTCACCCGGGTCTTCCTCGACCCGGGCGACGTCGTGATCGCCGAGGCGCCGTCGTACGTCGGGGCGCTCGGCACGTTCGCCGCCTACCAGGCCGACGTGGTGCACGTGGCCATGGACGACGAGGGGCTGGTGCCCGCCGCGCTGCGCGAGGCGATCGCCGCGGTGGCCGCCTCGGGCCGGCGGGCCAAGTTCCTCTACACGGTCCCGAACTTCCACAATCCGGCCGGCGTCACGCTCGCCGAGGCCCGGCGCGACGAGGTGCTCGCCATCTGCCAGGAGGCCGGGCTGCTCGTCCTCGAGGACAACCCGTACGGGCTGCTCGGCTTCGACGGGCCGCCGAGCCGGGCCATCCGGGCCCGGGGAGGGGAGGACGACGTCCTGTACCTCGGGTCGTTCTCCAAGACCTTCGCGCCGGGGCTGCGCACCGGCTGGGTGCTGGCGCCGCACGCCGTGCGGGAGAAGCTCGTGCTCGCCGCCGAGGCCGCGGTCCTGTGCCCGCCGGCGTTCACCCAGATGGTGGTCGCCGAGTACCTGTCGACGCAGGACTGGCAGGGCCAGATCGCCGCCTTCCGCGACCAGTACCGCCAGCGGCGCGACGCGATGCTCGACTCCCTGGACCAGCTCATGCCGGCCGGCACGACCTGGACGCACCCGACCGGCGGCTTCTACGTCTGGGTGACGCTGCCGGGCGACCTCGACGCGAAGGTCATGCTGCCCCGCGCGGTCACCGAGCGGGTGGCGTATGTGCCCGGCACCGCCTTCTACGCCGACGAGCAGGGCCGCTCGAACCTGCGCCTGTCGTACTGCTTCCCGACGCCGGAGCGGATCCGCGAGGGGGTGCGCCGGCTGTCCGGCGTGCTGGAGCAGGAGGCCGAGCTGCACGAGACCTTCGGCAGCTCCGGCGCGTTCCGGCTCGCCCGGCCGTCGGCGGAGTCGCCCTCGCCGGACATGGCATGACCCGCGACGGGCGCGGCGCGACGTCGACGGAGAGGACGCGATGAGCGACGACCGGTACCTGGTGCTCGCCGGCGGGCTGTCGCACGAGCGCGACGTCTCGCTGCGGTCGGGCCGCCGGGTGCTCGACGCGCTGCGCACCGCCGGGGTCGACGCCGACGTGCGCGACGCCGACGCCGACCTCCTCCGGGTGCTCGCCGACGGCCGCTACGCCGCCGTCCTCGTCGCGCTGCACGGCGGCCCGGGTGAGGACGGCGCGCTGCGCGAGGTGCTCGAGCTGAGCGGCGTGCCCTACGTCGGGTCGACGCCGTCGGCCTGCCGGATCGCCTGGGACAAGCCGACGGTCAAGGCGATCGCGGGCCGCGCCGGGATCTCGACGCCGCACTCGGCGGTGCTGCCGCACGCCACCTTCCGCGAGCTCGGCGCCGGCGCGGTCATCGACCGCCTGGTGGCCCACCTCGGGCTGCCGCTCATGGTCAAGCCGGCCCGCGGCGGCTCGGCCCTCGGGGCGACGGCGGTGCGCTCGGCCGAGGAGCTGCCCTCGGCGATGGTGACCTGCTTCTCCTACGGCGAGGCGGCCCTCGTCGAGCAGCTGGTCGCGGGCACCGAGCTTGCGGTCACGGTGGTCGACACCGGCGATGGGCCGCGGGCGCTGCCGGCCGTCGAGATCCGGCCCGTCGACGGCGTCTACGACTACGCCGCGAGGTACACCGCGGGAGCGACCGAGTTCTTCGCCCCCGCCCGGCTGGACGAGGCAGGGGCGGCCGAGGTGGCGCGGGTCGCCGTCGCCGCCCACGAGGCGCTCGGCCTGCGCGACCTGTCCCGGGTCGACCTCGTCGTCGACGCCGGGGAGACCGGCGGCGGCGCCGTCCAGCTGCTCGAGGTCAACGTCTCCCCGGGCATGACCGAGACCTCGCTGCTGCCGATGGCGGTCGAGGCCGCCGGGCTGTCGTTCGGGTCGCTGCTGCAGGAGCTGCTGGAGCAGGCCGCCGCCCGCGGCTGAGCAGTCGCCGCGTCGGGAGGGCTCCTGACGGTTTCAACACCCACTGAAGCCGTCGGGAGGGCTCCTGCGGCGACGGGCGGCAGGCGGTCAGCCGTGCCAGCCGCCGTCGGAGTGGTCGTGCTGGTGCTCGTCGTGCTGGTGCTCGGTGTGCTGGTGCTCGGAGTGCTCCTGCCCGGCGTGCCCGCCGTCGTGCCCGGGCTGCTCGCCGGACCGCTCGGCGTCGATGAGCGCGACGATGCGCTGCAGGTCGTCGAGCGTGGCGAACTCGATGGTGACCTTCCCGCGCTTGCGACCGAGGTCGACCTTCACCCGGGTCTCGAGCCGGTCCGAGAGCCGCTCGCCGAGCTCGACCAGCCCGGCCGGGACGGGTCGCCTGGCCCGCGGAGCGGCTGGCCTGTCGGCGTCGGCCGGGGAGCTGTTGGCGACGTGGACGGCCTCCTCGACGCCGCGCACCGACAGTCCCTCGGCGACCACCCGCTCGGCCATCGCCTCCATGGCCTCGGCGGTGGGCAGGCCGAGGATCGCGCGGGCGTGCCCGGCCGACAGGACGCCGGCGGCGACCCGCCGCTGCACCGGGGCCGGCAGGTTGAGCAGCCGGATGGTGTTGCTGATCTGCGGGCGGGACCGGCCGATGCGGGCGGCGAGCTCCTCGTGCGTGGCGCCGAACTCGTGCAGCAGCTGCTGGTAGGCGGCCGCCTCCTCCAGCGGGTTGAGCTGCTGGCGGTGCAGGTTCTCCAGCAGCGCGTCGCGCAGCATGTCGTCGTCGCTGGTCTCGCGGACGATCGCCGGGATGGTGTCGAGCCCGGCCTCCTGCGTCGCCCGCCAACGACGCTCCCCCATGACCAGCTCGTACCGGGGGCCCTCGGCATCGCCGTCGATCTCGCGGACGACGACGGGCTGCAGCAGCCCGACCTCGCGGATGGAGACGACGAGCTCGGCCATCGCCTCCTCGTCGAAGTGCTGGCGGGGCTGCAGCGGGTTGGGGCTGACCCGCCCGACCGGCACCTCGGCGAAGCGCGCGCCGGCCACCGGCTGCGCCGTGTCCTGCTGGGGGACGTCCGCGGCCGGCCGGCTGGGGATGAGCGCGCCGAGGCCGCGGCCGAGCCCGCCGGCGGGGCGAGGAGTGGTCACGTGGGCTGCTCTCCTGTCGAGGTGGGGGCCCCGGCGTCGCTGCCGGCGCCCGCGCCGCGCTCGGCGATCTCCCGTGCGGCGTCGAGGTAGGCCAGTGAGCCGCGCGAACCGGGATCGTAGGTGACGACCGACTGCCCGTAGCCGGGCGCTTCGGAGACACGCACGCTGCGCGGGATCGTCGTGGCCAGCACCGTCTGCCCGAAGTGCTGGCGGACCTCCTCGCGGACCTGGTCGGCGAGCTTGGTGCGCGCGTCGTACATCGTCAGCAGGATCGTGGACACGTGCAGGGCGGGGTTGAGGTGCCCGCGCACGAGCTCGACGTTCTTCAGCAGCTGGCCGAGCCCCTCGAGCGCGTAGTACTCGCACTGGATCGGGATGAGCAGCTCCTCGGTCGCCACCATCGCGTTCACCGTGAGCAGGCCGAGCGACGGCGGGCAGTCGACGATGACGTAGTCGAGGTCGGCGCCCGGCCCGGCCAGATGGGTGTCGATGGCCCGCTTGAGCCGGTTCTCGCGGGCGACGACGCTGACCAGCTCGATCTCGGCCCCGGCCAGGTCGATCGTGGCCGGGACGCACCACAGCCCGGGCACGCCCGCGGCCGGCTGCACGACGTCGGCGAGCGGCACGCCGTCGATGAGCACGTCGTAGACACCGGGCACGCCGGTGTGGTGGTCGACGCCGAGCCCGGTGCTGGCGTTGCCCTGCGGGTCGAGGTCGATCACCAGCACCCGCGCACCGTGGAGGGCCAGGGCCGCGGCGAGGTTCACCGTGGACGTCGTCTTGCCGACCCCGCCCTTCTGGTTGGCGACGGTGATGATCCGGCGGCGGGGCGGGCGCGGGAAGTCGAAGCGGCCGCCGGGGTTGAGCGCGCGCACGGCCGCCGCGGCGATCTGGCCGATCGGGGTGTCGTCGCCGTCGCCGCCCTCGCCGCCGGAGGACGGCTCGTCCCGCAGCTTGGCCCGGGCCCGGGCGATCGGCGCGGACGTGATGGCGGCGGCGACGGCCTCGGCGGTGACGTCGGGGTCGATGAGGTCCCCGTCGTCGTACGCGTCGTCGACCTCGGTGCTGCCGGGCTCGGCCTCGACGTCGAGCAGCTCCTGCAGCTGGGCGCGCAGGTCGGCGGTGGCGGGCGCGCCGTCCGCTCCGACCTCCGCGGCCGCAGGCCCGGCCGGCGGCAGCGGCACCTCGACGCCGGGGTCCGGATCGGCTCGGACCGGCTCGTCGGCGGCGGCAAGGCCGCCTGCGGGCGTCTCCGCAGCGACCGGCCTGAGCACCGGCCAACCCAGAGCCGACGCCGGGGCCGCTGCCGCGACGGGGTCGTCGTCCCGCACCGGCGCCTGGACCGGCGCCCGGCTCCCGGCCGGGTGGGCGCCGGGCCAGCCGAGACCGCCGGCGCTCACCGGGGGCTCCCGGTGGCGCGGGCCCGGCGCCGGGCGGCACGGCGCACGGACGCGGGCGGCTCCCCGGCCACCACGACGACGACCGTGGCGGCGGTGAGCGCCGCCGGGTCGCCGACCTCGACCACCTCGGCGCCGACCGCGCCGGCGCGGGTCAGCGCAGGCCGGGCAGCGGCCAGCTCGGCTCCGGCGGTGTCGCCCTTGAGCGCGAGCAGGCGTCCGCCCGGCCGCAGCAGCGGAAGCGTCCAGCCGGCCAGCTTCTCGAGCGGCGCGACGGCCCTCGCGACGACGGCGTCGACCTCGAGCAGACCGGGCAGGTCCTCGGCGCGGGCGCGGCGCACCTCGACCGAGGCCAGGCCGAGCGTCTCGACCGCCTCGGACAGGAACGTGGCCCGGCGCAGCAGCGGTTCGACGAGCACGATCCGGCAGTCCGGGCGGAGGGCCGCCAGCACCAGGCCGGGCAGGCCCGCGCCGGAGCCGACGTCGGCCACGGTCGTGCCCGGCTCGAGCAGCTCGGCCGGGCCGGCGCAGTTGAGCAGGTGCCGCTCCCACAGCCGGGGAGTCTCGCGGGGGCCGATCAGGCCACGCTCGACGCCAGGGCCGGCCAGCAGCGCGGCGTAGGCCTCGAGCACCGGCAGGGCGGTGCCGAGCCCCGCGCGGGCGGCGGGCGGCACCGGCGGCACGGCGGACGCGCCGGCCCGCGCGGAGCTGGCTGCGGTCACCTGCGGCACCTCCTGTCGCCCGTCCTGCTCGGCCTGCTCCGCGCCGGGTCCGGTCAGGCGGCGTCGTCGGGGAGGACGACGACGCGCCGCTCGGGCTCGACGCCGTCGGACTCGCTGCGCACGCCGTCGACCGCCGCGACGGCGTCGTGGACGATCTTGCGCTCGAACGGCGTCATCGGCGCGAGCCGCTTGGGCTCGCCGGTCTCGAGCACCTTGTGCGCCGCCCGGGTGCCGATCTCGGTCAGCTCGGCCTTGCGCTCGGCCCGCCAGCCGCCGATGTCGAGCATCAGCCGGCTGCGGACGCCGGTCTGCTGGACCACCGCGAGCCGGGTGAGCTCCTGCACGGCCTCGAGCACCTGCCCGTGCGGCCCGACCAGGGCGTCGAGGCCCTCGCCGACGATGGCGACGACCGCGCGGTCGCCCTCGACGTCCATGTCGATGTCGCCGTCGACGTCGGCGATGTCGAGCAGCCGCTCGAGGTAGTCGCCGGCGATGTCGCCCTCGCGCACGAGCAGATCGGCGTCGCCGGAGCCGCGGTCGGGCTGGTCGGCGGCGGAGTCGGACGGATCGGTCATCGTCGGTGTGTCCTTCGTCGGAGGTGCAGGTCGGGTGCGGTCGTCCCCGGGCGGGGGGAGGCAGCGCGCGCAGGGCGGCGCCCGGACCAGGTGCGCAGGCTAACGCCGCCCGCCCTTGCGGTTCTTGTTGCGGCGGGCGCCGGCCGCCTTGCCCTTGGGGCCGTGCGGGCGGGACGCGCCGGGCCGGGCGCCGTTCGGCCCCCCGGACCGGGACGGCGCGACGCCGGGGTCGACCGGCGCGCTGCCGCCGGTGCCTGCGCCGTTGGTCCCGGCGGCGTCGGCGGCGGGCGTCGGCGTCGCGGCGCTGCCGTTGCCCCCCTTGCCGTCGCGCTTGCCGTCGCCCCTGCCGTCGCCCCTGCCGTCGCCCTTGCCGTCGCCCTTGCCGTTGTTGCCGCCCTTCCCGCCGCCGCCCTTGCCGCTGCCCGCCGAGGCGGCGGTCTCGCCGGGCCGCACCGGGGGTGGCATCCGCTTGATGACGTACGCCTGCTGCCCCATCGACCAGATGTTGGTGGTGACCCAGTAGAGGAGGACGCCGATCGGGAAGATCACGCCGGAGACGGCGAAGGAGAACGGCAGCACGTAGAGCAGGAACTTCTGGATCATGATCTGCTGCGGGTCGGTGGCGCCGGCCCGGGCGATCATCTGCCGCTGGGTCCAGTAGGTCGTGGCGCCCATGAGCAGCACCATGACCGCCGCGACGATGCGGACCGTGGTGGGGGAGTCGGCGCCCAGGGTGGCGAGCTGCTCGGCCGTGCTGCGGAAGTTGGCCGCGACGGGGGCACCGAAGATCTGCGCCATCCCGCCCTCTTCGAGCTGCTGCGACGACAGCCCGTAGCGCGGCTCCCGGTCCGGCCCGAAGTGGCGGATGACGTGGAAGAGCGCGAAGAAGACCGGCAGCTGCAGCAGCAGCGGCAGGCAGCCGGCGATCGGGTTGGCGTTGTTCTCCTTGTAGAGCTTCATCAGCTCCTGGTTGAGCGTCTCGCGGTCGCCCTTGTGCTTCTTCTGCAGCTCCTTGACCATCGGCGCGATCTCCTGCATGCGCCGCTGGCTGCGGATCTGCTTGACGAACAGCGGGAACAGCACCAGGCGCACGAAGACCGTGAGCAGCACGATCGACAGGCCCCACGCCAGGCCGCTGGCCGGGTCGAGGAAGGTGGCCAGCCCGTCGTGGATCGTGCGCAGGATGACGCCGACGGGAGTGGCGAGGGCTTCTAGCAAGGGAGGTCTCCTGGAGCCGGCGCGCTCGCGGCCGGGGCGGTGGGACGGCGGACGGGACGGGACCCGACAGGTCCCCGGGCGAACGGACGGGCCGGACCGGAGGTGCCGGACCGGCGGACCGCGGCAGCGGGGACCGGGTCGATCCCGCCGGGGTGGAAGGGGTGGCAGCGGGCCACCCGCCCGGCGGCCAGCCAGCTCCCGCGCGCGGCGCCGTGCGTGCCGACCGCCTCGGCGGCGTAGGCGCTGCACGTCGGCCAGAAGCGGCAGCGCGGGCCGAGCAGCGGGCTGATCCAGCGGCGGTAGCCGGCCACGACGGCGAGCAGCAGCCGGGCGACCAGGCCGGGCGCGACCTCGGGCTGCCCCGTGGTCACGGCGCGGCCCGCGCGGCGCCGGCGTCGCTGCGGCCGTCGTGCCCCGGGCCCGGACCGGCGGGGGCCGGCTGGGCGAGGCCCAGCCGGGCGAGGGCGGCGTCGAGGTCGCGCCCGAGCGCCGCGCTGTCGGCGTCACCCGCCGCGGGCGAGGCCCGCACGACGAGCCGGGCGCCGGACGGCATCCGGTCCAGGCGCGCGCGCAGCAGGTGGCGCAGCCGGCGGGAGGTGCGCGAGCGGACGACCGACCCGCCGACGGCGCGGCTCACCACGAGGCCGGCCCGGGCCGGGCGGGGACCGTCAGGAGCCGGCTGGTCAGCCGGCGCGAGCGCCAGGTGCACCGTGAGCAGGGGACGGCCTGCACGGCGACCGCGCCGCACCACCTCGGTGAAGTCGGTGGAGCGGGTCAGTCGGGCAGACCGCGGGAGCACGGCGCCGGCCGGGGGGGCGACCGCGACGACCGTCAGGCCGACAGCTCGTCGCGGCCCTTGCGACGGCGAGCGGCGAGGATGGCCCGACCGGCGCGGGTGCGCATGCGCAGCCGGAAGCCGTGCGTCTTCGCCCGACGGCGGTTGTTGGGCTGGAAGGTCCGCTTGCTCACGGTCAGGGCTCCGTCGCGTTCGTGGGATCGTGCTTCTGGGATGCTCGGTCGTGCTGCTGGTCGGCCTGCTGGCACGAGCCGCCGGGGGCCGCTGTCGGCCGGATCGGTGCGTGCCGAGCGCACGCCGGCACGGGCACAGACCCTCCTACGGTACGGAGCGCCGGAGAGCCGGTCAAACACAGCAGGTCCGACACGCCCGAGCCCAGGGTGCGCAGGTGTGGACAGCGCCTTGCCCCGCCTGGGTCCGGCTGTTAGCGTCCGCGCGCCGGAGTCGCTGTGGACAGCCGCCTGCAGGTCGCGCTCCGACAGCGGCCGGGGCCGCGTCGCGGCGGAACCGGGACGCTGCTGCGGCGCACCGCCCGCGAGGTCCCCGCCGGCTCCACCCGGCCCACTGCCCACATCCTGTGGACAACACTGTGGATCACCGCTAGGCGTCTGCCGTCCCACCGGGCGCCGCCGACCCGATCCGACCCGAGGACGAGGAACCGCGTGACCGACTCTCCGCCGAGCAGCAACCACCCGACGGCGGGGGCAGGGCAGCAGGACCTCGAGCACGCGCCGCACGCTGAGCCGCCGCGAGAGCTGGACCAGGTGTGGGCCTCGGCGGTCGAGGGGCTGCCGGACGCTGCGCTGTCCCCGCAGCACCGCGCGTGGGTCCGGCTCACCCGGCCGCTCGGGCTGGTCGAGGACACCGCGCTGCTCGCCGCGCCCAACGAGTTCGCCAAGGACGTGCTGGAGAGCCGGCTGCGGCCGGTGCTCGCCGGGGCGCTCAGCGCCGCCTACGGCCGCGACATCTCGGTGGCGGTCACGGTGCAGCCATTGGCCCCCGGGGCCTCCTCGACCGGGGCGCCACCGGCTCCCCGCCCGGACGTGCCGGCCGGCCTCGGCGCCGCCTGGCCGGAGCAGCCGGACGAGGGGACGGCCCGCTTCTCCGCGTCCGGTCCGGACGGCGACGGTCGCGACGGCGTGCAGCGCGGCGGCTCAGCGGCGCACTACGGCGTCACCCCGCCGGCCGACGACCGGCCGCGCGACCCGCAGCAGGACCGCACCTGGAGCGGCACCCCCGCCCCGGTCGACCGGCTCGCCGAGGAGATCGTCCGGCCGCGCACGCCGGTCGAGCCGGCCCGGCTGAACAGCAAGTACGTCTTCGAGTCCTTCGTCATCGGCGCGTCCAACCGGTTCGCCCATGCCGCCGCCGTCGCCGTGGCCGAGGCCCCGGCGAAGGCCTACAACCCGCTGTTCGTCTACGGCGAGTCCGGCCTCGGCAAGACCCACCTGCTGCACGCCATCGGCCACTACGCCCAGCACCTGTTCGCCGGTGCCCGGGTGCGCTACGTGAGCTCGGAGGAGTTCACCAACGACTTCATCAACTCGATCCGCGACGGGCGGGCGGAGACCTTCCGCAAGCGCTACCGCGAGGTCGACATCCTGCTCGTCGACGACATCCAGTTCCTCGAGCACAAGGAGGGCACGCAGGAGGAGTTCTTCCACACCTTCAACACCCTCCACAACGCCAGCAAGCAGATCGTCATCAGCTCCGACCGGCCGCCCAAGCAGCTGTCCACGCTGGAGGACCGGCTCCGCACCCGGTTCGAGTGGGGCCTGATCACCGACGTCCAGCCACCCGATCTCGAGACCCGCATCGCCATCCTGCGCAAGAAGGCCGCGCAGGACCGGCTGGCGGCGCCGCCGGACGTGCTCGAGTTCATCGCCAGCAAGATCAGCCGCAACATCCGCGAGCTCGAGGGCGCGCTCATCCGCGTGACGGCGTTCGCCTCCCTCAACCGCCAGGCGGTCGACCTCTCGCTGGCCGAGGTGGTGCTCAAGGACCTCATCCCGGCCGACGGCGGCCCGGAGATCACCGGGGCCACGATCATGGCCGCCACCGCCGAGTACTTCGGGCTGACCATGGAGGACCTCTGCGGCTCCTCGCGCTCACGCGTGCTCGTCACCGCCCGGCAGATCGCGATGTACCTGTGCCGGGAGCTCACCGACCTGTCCCTGCCCAAGATCGGTCAGATGTTCGGCGGCCGCGACCACACCACCGTCATCCACGCCGACCGCAAGATCCGCGGTCAGATGGCCGAGCGGCGGGCGATCTACAACCAGGTCGCCGAGCTGACCAACCGCATCAAGACCCGGTCCCGCCAGCCGTGACGCCGCCCCTGCCGCCCGCCGCAGGGGCCGCTCCATCCGGCTTCGCCACTGCTCGCGCTGTGGTGTCCGTCACGCAGCGTCCCCACAGACTGGGGACAACCCTGTGGACGGCGGTGGACGACGTGCGGTCCGGCAGTGGAGGACCGGACCGGGTGCGCCGGCGCTCCACAGCCGTCCACGGCCGGACGGGGGTCGCCTCCACATCCCGCGCACACCGCGGCACGCCGTCCGACCTGCGCCGACACCCGATGTCCACAGCGTCGCGCACCCCGACCACGACGGACTGCTCTGTCTCCCCGAAGAACATCTTCTGGAACTCGGGGAGCGCGCTGCTGTGGACGCACCGGGTCTGGCACGCTGACCACCCCCGCCGGCCCGTTGCCGAGCGTCGTCGGGACGAGCAGCACACACGAGAGGGAGCCCGATGGAGCTGAGGGTCGAGCGCGACGCGTTCGCCGACGCCGTGACCTGGACCGCCCGGTCGCTGCCGGCCCGTCCGCCGATGCAGGTGCTGCTCGGGCTCCTGCTCGACGCCACCGGCGAGGACGGCCTGGAGATCTCCGGCTTCGACTACGAGGTGAGCTCGCGGGTCGGGCTCGGCGCCACCTCCGGTCTGATCGGCGTGGGTGAGACCGGCAAGGTCCTCGTCCCGGGCCGGCTGCTCTCGGAGATCGTGCGCGCGCTGCCGCCGTCGCCGGTCGACCTGCGCCTGGACGGCTCGCGGGTGGTGCTCACCTGCGGAGCCGCCCGCTTCACGCTGCCGACGCTCCCGGTCGAGGACTACCCGGCCCTGCCGGCCATGCCGGAGACGGCCGGCACGCTCGAGAGCGACGTCTTCGCCGCCGCTGTCGCCCAGGTCGCGGTCGCCGCGGGGCGTGACGACACGTTGCCGGTGCTCACCGGGGTCCGGGTCGAGATCGAGGACGACACGCTCACCCTCGCCGCCACCGACCGCTACCGCCTGGCCGTCCGGACGCTGCCGTGGAAGCCGACGGTGCCGGGCCTGTCGACGACGGCGCTCGTGCCGGCCCGCACCCTGGCGGAGACCGCGAAGGCGCTGACCAGCGGGCCCGAGGTCACCGTCGCGCTGTCCACGTCCGGCGGCTCCGAGGGGATGATCGGCTTCGAGGGGGGGAGCCGTCGCACGACGTCCCGCCTGCTCGAGGGCGAGTTCCCGAAGTACCGCTCGCTGCTGCCCAGCGAGAGCTCGGCGACGGCGTCGGTGTCGACCGGGTCCTTCGCCGAGGCGGTCCGCCGCGTCGCGCTCGTGGCCGCCCGGAACGCCCCGGTGCGACTGACCTTCGAGGCCGACGCCGGCGCAGGGACGCTGCGGCTCGAGGCCGGCGGCGCCGACGACGCGTCGGCCAGCGAGCAGCTCGAGTGCGACTGGCAGGGCGACTCCACGACCGGCGACGAGCCGTTCTCGATCGCGTTCAACCCCGGCTACCTGCTCGACGGGCTGTCCGCCGTCGACAGCGACCTGACCGTGCTGTCGTTCACCGGGCCGACCCGCCCGGCCGTGCTCACCAGCAAGCACGACGACGGCGCCGACTCGGGCCCGGCCGGGGCCGGGCCGCGCGACTACCGCTACCTGCTCATGCCGGTGCGCCTGTCCGGCTGAGGCGGGGCGCCGCCCGTCGCGGGCACCGGCACACCAGGTCCGCTGCGGCGGCACGACGAAGGGATCGCATGGCGACGCTGGGAATGGTCGGGCTCGGCCGCATGGGCGGCAACATGGCCGAGCGGCTGCGTCGCGGCGGGCACACCGTCGTCGGCTACGACCGCTCCGAGGACAGCGGGCGCGACGTCGCGAGCCTCGAGGAGCTGGTGCAGGCGCTTCCGGCACCGCGCGTCGTCTGGGTCATGGTGCCGGCCGGCGACCCCACGTACGAGACGGTCGACGCGCTCGGCGCACTGCTCGAGGCCGGCGACGTCGTCGTCGACGGCGGCAACTCGCGCTACACCGACGACCAGCGGCACTCGGCCGACCTCGAGCCGAAAGGCATCGGCTTCGTCGACGCCGGCGTCTCGGGCGGGGTGTGGGGGCTGACCGAGGGCTACGCGCTCATGGTGGGCGGCGGCGCCGAGGAGGTCGCGAAGGCCCAGCCGTTCTTCGACACGCTCAAGCCCGAGGGCGACTTCGGGTTCGTGCACGCCGGCGAGGTCGGGGCGGGGCACTTCGCCAAGATGGTCCACAACGGCATCGAGTACGGCCTCATGCAGGCCTACGCCGAGGGCTGGGAGCTGCTCAAGGCCGCCGACGTCGTTCACGACGTCACCGAGGTCTTCCGCTCGTGGCGGCAGGGGACGGTCATCCGCTCCTGGCTGCTGGACCTCGCGGTCAACGCGATCGAGGAGGACGACGACCTGTCGGCGCTGCGCGGGTTCGCGCAGGACTCCGGTGAGGGGCGGTGGACGGTCGAGGCCGCCATCGAGCACTCCGTGCCGCTGCCGGTCATCACCGCCGCCCTGTTCGCCCGGTTCGCCTCGCGGCAGGAGGACTCGCCGTCGATGAAGATGATCGCGGCGCTGCGCAACCAGTTCGGCGGCCACGCCGTCACCGCGGCGGCCGGCGCGACCCAGACCGGGGCCGACGCCCCGGGGGCCGACGCGGACGCGCCGTCGTCGGAGCCCGGAGACCCGGGCGAGGCGCAGGGCCGCGGCGTCCCCGGCACCGTCCCCGACACGACCGGCTGAGCGGGGCGCGTGCACGTCCGCCACCTCTCGCTGGCCGACTTCCGCTCCTGGTCGGCGGTCGAGCTCGCGCTCGAGCCGGGCGCGACCGCACTGGTCGGCGCCAACGGCCAGGGCAAGACCAACCTCGTGGAGGCCCTGGGCTACGTCGCGACGCTGGACTCCCACCGGGTCAGCTCCGACGCCCCGCTGGTGCGCGCCGGTGCCGAGCGCGCGGTGGTGCGGGCGCTGGTCGCCCGGGACGGCCGCGACACCCTCGTCGAGGTCGAGATCAACCCGGGCAAGGCCAACCGCGCGCGGCTGAACCGGTCGCCGGTGCCCCGCGCCCGGGAGGTGCTCGGCGTCCTGCGCACGGTGCTGTTCGCTCCCGAAGACCTCGCGATCGTGCGGGGTGACCCTTCGGAGCGGCGGCGGTTCCTCGACGACCTGCTGGTCGCCGGCGCGCCCCGGTACGCGGCGGTCCGCGCCGACTACGAGCGGGTGCTCAAGCAGCGCAACGCGCTGCTGAAGACCGCCTTCCACGCCGCGCGAGCCGGGCGCTCGGGCGACATGCGCACCCTCGACGTCTGGGACGCCCACCTGGCCCGCGCCGGTGCCGAGCTGCTGGCCGGCCGGCTGTCGCTCGTCGAGGCGCTGCGGCCGCAGGTCGCCGCCGCCTACCGGGACGTCTCGGCCGGGCAGGGCGAGGCGGGGCTGGCCTACCGCAGCTCGCTGGAGTCCTCCGACGGCGGGGGCACGCCGGTGCCGGTCGGCGCCGACCGGGACGTGCTCGCCGCGGCGATGCTCTCGGAGCTGGCCCGGGTGCGGCCGGCCGAGGTGGAGCGGGGGGTGAGCCTGGTCGGCCCGCACCGCGACGAGCTGGTGCTCACCCTCGGCGACCTGCCGGTGCGCGGCTACGCCTCCCACGGGGAGTCCTGGTCGTTCGCGCTGGCCCTGCGGCTGGCCTCCTACACGCTGCTCAAGGCCGACGCCACCGCCGACGGCGAGCCGGTGCTGGTGCTCGACGACGTCTTCGCCGAGCTCGACAGCGGACGCCGCGACCGGCTGGCCGAGCTGGTCAGCGGGGCGACCCAGGTGCTCGTCACGGCAGCCGTGGCCGCGGACGTCCCGGAGGCGCTGGCCGGCGGGCGGTACGACGTGCACGAGGGGCGGGTGCGGCGTGTCCGCTGAGGAGCAGCCTGCCGGCCAGCAGCCCGCCGGCGAGGCGTCCGCGCGGCCCCCCGCTGCGGAGGACCCCGCGGCCGCCGGGACGCCGCCGACCGGCCCTGACCTCGTGCGGGCCGCGCTCGCGTCGGCCCGGGCCGCGGCGCGGGCGAAGGGGGTCAGCCCGGGAACGCCCGCCCGCCGGGCGAGGCGTCCGCTCCCGCCGGCCCGCTCCGGGGCCGGTCCGGACGGCCGCGACCCGCTGCTGTTCGGCGACGCCATCGCGCGCATGGTCGCCGAGCGCGGCTGGCAGGAGGCGACCTCGGCCGGCCGGGTCCTCGGCGAGTGGGAGCGCCTGGTCGGTCCGGAGATCGCCGACCACTGCGCGCCGGCGAGCCTGGTCGACGGTGAGCTGGTGCTCGTCGCCGAGTCCTCGGCCTGGGCCACTCAGCTGCGGCTGATGACGCGCACCCTGCAGGCGCGCCTGACCGAGCAGGTCGGCGAGGGCGTCGTCACCTCCGTCGTCGTGCGCGGCCCGACCACGCCGGACTGGCGCCGCGGCCCCCGCCGGGTCAAGGGCCGGGGTCCCCGCGACACCTACGGCTGACCGGCCGGCGGCTCTCCGCGCACGCGGCGCCGCGCGAACGCCCGCCGCGAGCGTGCGCGTGGGGGGGCACGTCGGGCGGGGTCGGTCCCGCCACACGGCGCGGCAGCGCCCGTCCTGCGCGGCTCCCCCCGCCCGGGCGGCTATGCTGGCCGCCGGACACCGCCGGTGGCCACCGCGGGTCGCTCCGACGACGCGCAGCGGCCGGTCGGCGACGTCCCCGCTCCGGTCGCGACCCGCCGCCGGAGCCGTCGGACCGCGCGCGAGGGCGCGGCGGTCCCGTCCCGCGCGCGGGAGAAGCGGAGCGACCGTTCCGGATGGTCACGGACCCCGAGAGCACGGACCAGCCCGGCGAGACCGGACCCGAGACCACTGAGCAGCCCGTCGCCGCCGACCCGGAGCGGGCCGCGCCCGCGCCGCCCGGCCCGCCGTCGTACAGCGCGTCGTCCATCACCGTGCTCGAGGGCCTCGAGGCGGTCCGGAAGCGGCCGGGCATGTACATCGGCTCCACCGGCGAGCGCGGCCTGCACCACCTGGTCTACGAGATCGTCGACAACGCCGTCGACGAGGCGCTGGCCGGCTACTGCGACACCATCACCGTGACGCTGCTGCGGGACGGCGGCGTGCGGGTGCAGGACAACGGCCGTGGCATCCCGGTCGACATGCACCCGGTGGAGAGGCGCCCGGCCATCGAGGTCGTGCTCACCACCCTGCACGCCGGCGGCAAGTTCGACGGCGAGAGCTACGCGGTCTCCGGCGGCCTGCACGGCGTCGGCGCCGCCGTCGTCAACGCCCTGTCCACCCGGATGGAGGTCGAGATCCGGCGCGACGGGCGGGTCTGGACGCAGAGCTACGTGAACACCGTGCCCAGCCCGCTGGTCCGCGGTGCCGAGACCGACGAGACCGGCACGGTGCTGGCCTTCTGGGCCGACCCGGAGATCTTCACCGAGAGCACGACGTACTCGCACGAGACCCTGCACCGCCGGCTGCAGGAGATGGCCTTCCTCAACAAGGGGCTGTCGATCACGCTGCGCGACGAGCGCACCGACGACGACCCGGTCGAGGCGGTCTTCCGCTATCCCGGTGGCCTGGTCGACTACGTCGCCCACCTCAACGCCACCCGCACGCCGGTGCACGCCTCGGTCATCGAGTACACCGACGAGGTGTCCGGCTCCCGTGACGCGGGCGGGGCCGGCCGGCTCTCGCTCGAGGTCGCGATGCAGTGGAGCGACGCCTACAGCGAGTCGGTCTACACCTTCGCCAACACCATCAACACCCACGAGGGCGGCACCCACGAGGAGGGCTTCCGCTCGGCGCTCACCCGCGTCGTCAACGACTGGGCGCGCTCGAAGGGGCACCTGAAGGAGAAGGACGTCAACCTCGAGGGCTCCGACATCCGCGAGGGCCTGACCGCCATCATCAGCATCAAGATCGCCAACCCGCAGTTCGAGGGGCAGACCAAGACCAAGCTGGGCAACTCCGAGGCCAAGAGCTTCGTCCAGAAGGTCACCGGCGAGATGCTGCGGGACTGGTTCGACCAGCACCCGACCGAGGGCAAGGACATCGTGCTCAAGGCCTCGCAGGCCGCCCGGGCGCGGATCGCGGCCCGGCAGGCCCGCGACCTCACCCGGCGCAAGGGGCTGATGGGCTCGAGCGGCCTGCCCGGCAAGCTGGCCGACTGCCAGTCCCGCGACCCGCGCGAGTCCGAGGTCTTCATCGTCGAGGGCGACTCGGCCGGCGGCTCGGCCAAGCAGGGCCGCGACTCGCGCTTCCAGGCGATCCTGCCGATCCGCGGCAAGATCCTCAACGTCGAGAAGGCCCGCATCGACCGGGTGCTCAAGAACGCCGAGGTGCAGGCGCTCATCACCGCGCTCGGCACCGGCATCCACGACGAGTTCGACGTCGAGAAGCTGCGGTACCACAAGATCGTGCTCATGGCCGACGCCGACGT
>DATLGD010000211.1:0-4060 GCA_035540755.1 Mycobacteriales bacterium
ACTCGGGTGGGCTGGACACCTCGGTGGGCATCGGGTGGATCGCCGAGGAGACCGGGGCCGAGGTCGTGGCCGTCGCCGTCGACTGCGGTCAGGGCGGCGAGGACCTCGAGGAGATCCGTAAGCGGGCCCTGGCCTGCGGCGCGGTCGAGGCCGTGGTCACCGACGCACGTGACGAGTACGCCGAGCAGTACTGCCTGCCCGCGCTGCAGGCCAACGCCCTCTACATGGACCGCTACCCGCTGGTCTCCGCGCTGTCCCGGCCGCTGATCGTCAAGCATCTGGTGGAGGCGGCGAAGTACCACGGCGCCACCACGGTGGCGCACGGCTGCACGGGCAAGGGTAACGACCAGGTGCGCTTCGAGGTCGGGATCCAGGCACTGGCGCCTGACCTGAAGGTCATCGCGCCGGTCCGGGACTTCGCCTGGACGCGCGAGAAGGCCATCCGCTACGCCGAGGAGCGCAACCTCCCCATCGACGTCACGAAGAAGTCGCCGTACTCGATCGACCAGAACGTCTGGGGCCGCGCCGTCGAGACCGGCTTCCTCGAGGACCCGTGGAACGGGCCGATCGAGGACGTGTACTCCTACACCCAGGCACCCGGCACGTCGTCGGGCCCGGACGAGCTGGTGCTCACCTTCACCGCCGGGGTCCCGACCGCGATCGACGGCACGCCGGTCACCGTGCTCGAGGCGATCGAGCAGCTCAACGCCCGCGCCGGCGCGCAGGGCGTCGGCCGGCTGGACATGGTGGAGGACCGGCTCGTCGGCATCAAGAGCCGGGAGGTCTACGAGGTGCCCGGCGCACAGGTGCTCATCACCGCGCACCAGGAGCTCGAGGCGCTGACCGTCGAGCGCGACCTGGCCCGCTTCAAGCGCGGCGTCGAGCAGCGGTGGGCCGAGCTGGTCTACGACGGCCTGTGGTTCTCGCCGCTGAAGCGGGCGCTCGACGGCTTCCTCGCCGAGTCGCAGCAGCACGTCACCGGCGACGTCCGGGTGGTGCTGCACAACGGCACGCCGACGGTCACCGGCCGGCGCAGCGACGCGTCGCTCTACGACTACAACCTCGCGACCTATGACGCCGGCGACACCTTCGACCAGACCCTGGCCAAGGGCTTCGTCGAGCTGTGGGGCATGCCCAGCAAGATCGCCGCGCAGCGCGACCTCCGCGCCGCCGACCGGCACGCGCGTTGACCGCAGCGAGCGAGGACACGGCGGGCAGCGGGCCCGACGACGGGCGGACCAGCCTGTGGGGCGGCCGGTTCGAGGGCGGCCCGGCCCAGGCGCTCGCGCGGCTGTCGGTCAGCGTGCACTTCGACTGGCGGCTCGCGCCCTACGACCTGCTCGGGTCGAAGGCGCACGCCCGCGTCCTGCACCGCGCCGGGCTGCTCGACGACGACGAGCTGCCGCGCATGCTCGCCGCCCTCGACGAGCTGCGCGACGAGGTCGCCGCCGGCACGTTCCGGCCCCGCGTCGAGGACGAGGACGTGCACACCGCGCTCGAGCGCGGGCTGCTCGAGAAGCTGGGCGGGCTCGGCGGCAAGCTGCGGGCCGGCCGCTCCCGGAACGACCAGGTGGCCACCGACCTGCGGCTGTACCTGCGCGACCATGCCCGGCTGCTGGTGCGGCGTCTCGCCGAGCTCGAGCAGGCTCTGCTCGACCAGGCGCGCGCGCACCAGGACACGCCCGCCCCCGGCATGACCCACCTGCAGCACGCCCAGCCGGTGCTGTTCGCCCACCAGCTCCTGGCGCACGTGCACGCCTTCGCCCGCGACGTCCAGCGCCTGGTCGACTGGGACGCCCGGGCCGCGGTCTCGCCGCTCGGGTCCGGAGCACTCGCCGGCTCGTCCCTGCCGCTGGACCCGGTCGGCGTCGCCGCCGAGCTCGGCTTCGCCTCGGCGGCCGAGAACTCGATGGATGCCGTCTCGGACCGCGACTTCGTCGCCGAGTTCCTGTTCGTCGCGGCGCTGCTCGGGGTGCACCTGTCCCGGCTCGGCGAGGAGGTCGTGCTCTGGAACTCGACCGAGTTCGGGTGGGTCACGCTCGACGACGCCTACTCCACCGGCTCGTCGATCATGCCGCAGAAGAAGAACCCCGACATCGCCGAGCTGGCGCGCGGCAAGTCCGGCCGCCTCATCGGCCATGTCGCCGGCGTGCTCGCGATGCTCAAGGGGCTCCCGCTCACCTACGACCGTGACATGCAGGAGGCGCAGGAGCCGTCCTTCGACGCCGTCGAGACCCTGCTGCTCGTCCTGCCGGCGATGGCCGGCATGGTCGCGACGATGACCGTGCACGCCGACCTGCTCGAGCGGTCCGCGCCCACCGGCTTCGCGCTCGCCACCGACGTCGCGGAGCTGCTCGTCCGACGCGGCGTGCCGTTCCGCGAGGCGCACGAGGCGGTGGGGCACCTGGTCGTCTGGTGCACGGTCAACGGCAAGGAGCTGCACGAGGCCACCGACGACGAGCTCGCGCACGTCTCGCCGCACCTGACCCCCGACGTCCGCTCGGTGCTGGACGTCCGCGGGGCGATCGCCGCCCGCAAGGCGCACGGCGGCACCGCGCCCGAGCGCGTGACCGGGCAGCTCGCCGCGCTGACGGCGCAGGTGGAGGCGCACCGCGGCTGGGCGGATGCCCGCGGCTGAGCAGGCCGTCGCACGGGACGCGCTGGCGCGCGACGTGCTCGACGTCGCTCCGGACCTGCTCGGGTGCCTGCTGGTCGCCGGCGGCGTCTCGGTACGACTCACCGAGGTCGAGGCCTATGCGGGGCAGTCCGACCCGGGCTCCCACGCCTACCGCGGCCGGACGCCGCGCACGGCGGTCATGTTCGGGCCGCCCGGCCATGCGTACGTGTACTTCACCTACGGCATGCACTGGTGCATGAACGTGGTCACCGGCCCGGACGGCACCGCGTCCGCGGTGCTCTTGCGGGCCGGCGAGGTCGTCGGCGGTCTCGAGGTCGCGCGCGAACGGCGACCCGGCGTCCGCGACCGCGACCTGTGCCGGGGCCCGGCGCGCCTGACCCGCACGCTGGGCGTCGATCGCGAGCACGACGGCGTCGACCTGCTCGACCCGGCGGCGCCGGTGCGCCTGCTGCCCGGCCCTCCGACCGGGCCCGACCGGGTGCGCACCGGCCCGCGCGTCGGCGTCGCCGGCGCCGGCGCCCCGACCCCGTGGCGGTTCTGGGTGGACGGCGAGCCCACGGTGTCGCCGTACCGCGCCGCGGTGCCCCGACGTCGTCAGTAGCGTGCTCGCGGTGACGGGTCGGCTGCGCGGGCACATCGGCGTCGTCACCGGCGCCGGCCGGGGGATCGGCCGCGAGGTGGCGCGCGCCCTCGCCGCCGAGGGCATGCACCTGGCGCTGGTCGCGCGCAGCGGCGAGCAGGTGCGCTCGCTGGCCGACGAGCTCACCGCCCGGCACGGCACGCCGGTGTTCCCGGCGGCGACGGACGTGAAGGACCCGGCCGCGATCGAGCGCCTGGTGGCGCACGTCGAGCAGCAGCTCGGCCCGGTCGACCTGCTCGTGAACAACGCCGCCCGGACGGAGTCCGTCCAGCGCCGCTTCTGGGAGGTCGACCCCGAAGAGTCGTGGGACGTCGTCGAGACCAACCTCCGCGGTCCCTTCCTGCTCTGCGCTGCGCTGCTCCCGGCCATGGTGCTGCGCGGTCACGGCCGGGTCGTCAACGTCACCAGCCGCTCCCGCGCCGCGGCCGAGACCGGCACCTACACCGCCTACGCCGTCAGCAAGCGCGCACTGTCGGCGTTCACCGAGCTGCTGTCCGCCCCGCTGACCGGCACCGGCGTCGTCGTGGTCGACGTCCTGCCCGGCCTCGTCCGCACCCCCATGACGGACGCCATGCCGGTCTGGGACGGCGTCGCTGACGACGCCTGGACGCCCGCCGACGCGACCGCCCGGCTGGTCGCCGACATCGCCGCCGGTCGCTACGACGACCGCGCCGGGACGGTGCTGGACGCCGGGACGCTGCCCCCCGACTGACCGTCCGGGCGGCCCTCGTGCCGGCTGCGGCACGATCGAGCCATGTCCGCCGCGCCACCGCCCCTCACCC
>DATLGD010000212.1:0-16834 GCA_035540755.1 Mycobacteriales bacterium
CAAGCAGGCGGTGCTGCCGGACTACAGCAAGATCTTCAAGCAGGCGGTGCTGCCGGACTACAGCAAGATCTTTAAGTCGGTGGTGCTACCGGACTACAGCAAGATCTTTAAGCACGCTGTCTTGCCCACCTACGCCGAGATGTTCAAGGGCGTGGTGGTGCCGGACTACAGCAAGTTGACCGTACGCAGCGCGTATCCGGACTATGCCCGGCTGATCGAATCGCTCGCGTCGCCCCAGATGACGGCCATGTTGAGCCAGGTGGCGTTCGACACGGCTGTGGCCGTGCGGGACCGCAAGGTGGCGGGGAGCGGCGGAGAGCGTCACGAGTCCGTGCTCGCTGAGGTAGCCGAAGCGAAAGCCACGCTCGAAGGTGATCTCACTGCTCTGGGGGACTACTTCGCCGCGACCGAATCCGCCGATTCCACGACGACCGTCGGCGCGGACCTAACGCTCAAGTGGGAGGGCGCGGAGGCAGACGAGGCCGTCAACCTCCAGGACGTGTATCACGTCCTCACGGAGCAACTGCTGGTCCTTGACGCCATCAAAGATGAGGCCGGAAACGGCCCGTCGCCGCTAGAGGTCTACACCGCGGTGCTCAACACGCTCATGATGCTGACCGCCCTCGCCGCTTTGCTCCTGACCCTCTAAGCGTGCGGGCTATTGGCGCGCCATGTACCCGAGGTTCGCCGGCGTCCCGAGCACCACCGCGCCGGCAGCGAGCAGGTCCGACGCGGTGGCCGACAGCGCCGGTCGGACGACGACGTCGACGTCGGCGAGCTCCTCGTGCGACGTCCCGCGGCGCACCGCCTCGAGCAGTTCCTGCATCGCGGGTGACGGTGTGTGGTGGACGACCAGCAGCTGGGGCACGGGTCGAGTCTGGCCTGCCCGCCGCCCCTTGCGAGGATCTGCCCATGCAGAACCGCATCGCAGATGCCCTCGGTGAGGCCGCTCCGCTCCTGGCGGTCGACGTGCGCGACGGCATCGCCACGGTTCGGCTCACCCGGCCCGACAAGCACAACGCCGTCTCGTTCGCGATGTGGCACGCGCTCGGCCGGCTGATGCCCGTGCTGGCCGAGGACGACGATGTCGACGTCGTCGTCCTGCGCGGGACGCCGGGCGGGCCGTTCAGCGCGGGGGCCGACATCGCCGAGTTCACGGCGCTGCGCTCGGACCCGGAGGGCGCGCGCCGCTACGGCGATGCGGTGGAGGCCGGCGAGCAGGCGCTGATCCGCTTCCCGAAGCCGACCATCGCGATGGTCGAGGGCTTCGCCATCGGCGGCGGGACGCAGCTGGCCGTCGCCTGCGACCTGCGCGTGTGCGAGACCGGTTCCCGCTTCGGCGTCACGCCGGCCAAGCTCGGCATCGTCTACGCGCTCGGCTCGACGGCCCG
This sequence comes from Mycobacteriales bacterium, assembly GCA_035540755.1. Classification (GTDB taxonomy): domain Bacteria; phylum Actinomycetota; class Actinomycetes; order Mycobacteriales; family SCTD01; genus DATLGD01. The sequence continues at coordinate 1,392 of DATLGD010000212.1, forward strand.
TCTGGTGGAGGTCGTCGGCCCCGCCTGGGCGCGGTGGATCCTGCTCACCGGCGATCTCGTCGACGCCGGCACGGCCCTGCGCATCGGCCTGGTGCACGAGGTGGTGGCGCCCGGCGAGGTCGAGGCACGGGTGTACGCCCTGGCGCGCACCCTGGCGTCGCGCGCGCGGATCTCGCTGGTCGGCGGCAAGGCGATGGTGGCCCGCGCGGTCGAGGGCCGGCTCGACGAGGACGACGAGGTCGTCGCGCTGTACGAGCAGTCCTGGCGGAGTGCCGAGTACGCCGAGGGGGTGCAGGCGTTCCTGTCCAAGCGACCCCCGGACTTCGCGGCGGCACGGGGGCGAGGCGCGTGACCGCTCCCGGCATGGCCGTCGGCGCCACCCTCGGCGTCGAGGAGGAGTACCACCTGGTCGACGTCGAGACCGGTCGCCTGGCCGACGCCCCGGACGTCGTCGACACGGCCAAGCAGCTGCTCGGTGACGACGCGCAGTCCGAGATCAGCACCAGCCAGCTCGAGGTGGCGACGCCGGTGTGCTCCTCGCTGGCCGAGGTGCGGCAGCAGCTGGTGCGGCTGCGGGCCGGCGCGGCGCAGGCGGCGCTGACGCACGGCACCCGACTGCTGGCGTGCGGCACCCACCCGTCCGGCAGCTGGCTCGAGCAGCGCTTGACTCCGGGCGAGCGCTACCTCGAGGTGTACGAGCGACTCGGCCTGCTGGCGCTGCAGCAGCTCATCGCCGGGTGCCACGTGCACGTGTCGGTGCCCGACACCGACCTGGCCGTGCACGTCATCGACCGGCTGCGGCCGGACCTGCACGTGCTGCTCGCGGTGTCCGGCAGCTCACCGTTCTGGGAGGGCATCGACACCGGCTACGCCAGCTACCGGACGCAATGGTTCAACCGCTTCCCGGTCACCGGGACGGCGCAGCTGGTCGGCGACCGCGCCTGCTACGACCAGCTCGTGACCGACCTGGTCGCGACCGGCATGGTGCGCGACGCGAGCCACCTCTACTGGGACGCCCGCCCCTCACTGCGCTTCCCGACCGTCGAGGTGCGCATCGCCGACACGACCCCGCTCGTCGACGACGTCGTGCTGCAGGCGGCGCTGGTCCGGTCGCTGGTCCGGGTGGCCGCCGGCGAGGCGCAGCGCGACACGGAGTTCCCGAAGCCGCGGTCGGAGGTGGTGCGCGCCGCGCGCTGGAGGGCGGCCAGGTTCGGCGTCGAGGGGAAGCTCGTGGACCTGCGGTCCGGGGGCCTGGCGGCCGGCGCGGACCTGCTGCGGGCGCTGCTGGCCCGGCTGCGGCCCGACCTCGAGGGCCTGGGTGACTGGGACGAGGTCTCGGCGCTGGCCGAGCAGCTGCTCGCGCGGGGCACCTCGGCCGCCCGGCAGCGGGCGGTGCTCGCCCGCACCGGCGACCTCGACTCCGTGGTGCGGTCGCTGGTCCAGGAGAGCGTCGGGAGCTAGCGGCGGAACAGGTCCGGGGGCGGCCGCGGTGCCGAGCGCGCCGTGGCGTCGGTGACCGGCGCCGCGCCGCCGGTGAACCGGCGCAGCTCCTCGCCCTCGACCAGCCGCGCGTGGCCGGCGGCCCGTGCTGCGCGCCGGGTGAGCCGGTCGACCGGCAGCGGGGCGTCGGAGCCGACCAGCACCAGGTTGGCGAAGCGGCGCCCGCGCAGCACCGACGGGTCGGCGAGCAGCAGCACGTGCGTGAAGGCGTCGAGCAGCGTCGCGACCTGCGCCCGGGCGAAGGCGAGCGGGCGGCCGTCAGCGACGTTGACAACGTAGGTGCCGCCCGGCCGCAGCAGCCGGCGCACCTCCTGCAGCCATTCGAGCGTGGTGGTGTGCACCGGCTGCTGCGCGCTCTCGAACACGTCCGCGACGACGACGTCGCTGCGGCCGGGCGACAGCCGTGCGCACTCGGTGCGGGCGTCGCCGATCCGCAGCCGGAAGCCAGCCGTGCCGAGCTGCTCGCGCACCAGCTGCGCCAGCGCGGCGTCGGCCTCGACGACGACCTGCATCGACCCGGGCCGGGTCGCCGCCACGTAGCGCGCGAGGGTGCACCCGCCGCCGCCGAGGTGCACCACCGACAACGGACGTCCGGCGGGCGCGGACTCGTCGAGGACGTCGCCCATGAGCCGCACGTAGTCGAACTCGAGCCGGGTCGGGTCGGCGAGGTCGACGAACGACTGCGGCACGTCGTCCACCGACAGCAGCCAGCCGTCGTCGCTGTCGTCGTCGCGCAGCAGCTCGGCGGTGCCGACGTCGACCGGCCACCGCCCGGGCACGGGTGTCACGGCAGCAGGCTTCGCAGCAGCGGCCAGGCCTCGGCGAAGGCCGGGTGCAGCGGGAGCCGGGCGACGTCGTCCTCGGCCACCCAGCGCAGGTCCACGCTCTCGCGCTCGGGGACGACGGGCAGGGCTGACGGGGCCCTGGCGACCAGCGTCGTGTAGCGCCAGGTGCGGTGGTCGGAGACGTGCTCGTCGACGACGACGAGCCGCTCGACCGCGATGGCGGTCTCCTCCGCGGTCTCGCGGCGGGCCCCCTCCTCGACGCTCTCTCCGTGGTGGAGTGCGCCGCCGGGGATGCCCCAGGTGTCGCCGCCGTGGCTCCACGGGGCCCGGTGCTGCAGCAGCACGCGCCGGTCCGGGGTGACGACGAGCAGGCCGGCCGCTCCGTGCACGCCCCAGTGCCGGTGGCCGAGAGCGCACTCCACCCAGCCGTCGCCGTTCGCCACGCAGCCGCCTCTCGTCCCGTCGTGCCGCCTCGCCTAGTGTTCGCGCATGGTCGACGTGCCGGCTCAGGCGGGGCCGTCGCCGGCCTACCCCGGTGACCTCGCCGCCATGGCAGCGCTCGCCGACCGGATCCCGGGCGCGGTCGTCGGGGTCGACCTCGACAGCAGCGTCCTGCTGTGGAGCCGCGGGGCGGAACGGCTCTACGGCTGGACCGTCGCGGAGGCCCTCGGCAGGTCGGTGCGCGAGCTCATGCTGCACGGCGCGGACGAACGGGCCGACGAGGTCAAGGGCGCCACGCACGCAGGCGGGGTGTGGGAGGGCGCCTTCCCCGCCGTGCACAAGGACGGCCGGCGGCTCGTCGTCTGGGTGCGCAACGCGCCGGTCGTCGACGAGAGCGGCACGGTCGTCGGCGTCGTCGGTGTCTCGCTGGACCTCACCGAGCACTCGGAGGCGCTGACCGCCCGGGAGGGCCAGCTGGAAACCGCCCGCCGCGACGCGGAGCTCCTCGCCGACCGGCAGGCGCGCCTCATCCAGGTCAGCGACGCGCTCGGCCGCGCGCTGACCCCCGAAGAGGTCGTCGAGGTCGTCATGAGCCAGGGGGTGGCCGCGGTCGAGGCCGACGCCGGCGGGGTGGCACTGGTCGAGAACGGGCACCTGAGGGTGCTCGGCGCCGTCGGCTACGAGCCCGAGGTGGCCGGGGTCTACGACGGCCTGCAGCTGGCCGCCGCATCACCGCTGACCGACGTCGTCCGGACGGGCAAGGTGATCCGCACCGGGACCGCGACCGAGCTCGACGAGCGCTACCCGCACCTGGCGCACTCCGCGCTGTCCACCTCCTTCGCCGGCATCCCGCTCGAGGTCGAGAACCGGGTGCTGGGCGTGATGGCGCTGTCGGCGGTGCGGGAGCACGCCTTCCCGGACGGTGACGTCGAGTTCCTCGTGACCCTCGGCCGGCAGTGCGCCCAGGCGCTCGAGCGCGGCCGGCTGTTCGCGGCGTCCCGGGCCGACGCCGCGCGCCTGGAGTTCCTCGCCCGGGCCAGCGCCCGGCTCGCCGCCTCCCTGGACTACCGGGAGACCCTCGAGGCGGTGGTGTCCCTCGCCGTCCCGGAGGTCGGCGACTGGTGCTCGGTGCACCTGCTCGACGAGGGCGACCGCCCGCAGCTGGTCGGGCTCGACCACCGCGACGAGGAGCTGCGGACCCTGCTCGCCGAGCTGTTCCGGCGGTACCCGCCCGACCCGGGCCGTGGAGCCGGGATCGGCCAGGCGCTGGGCGAGGTGCGCACCGTGCACCACCGGACCTTCCCGGAAGAGGCCCTGCGCGTGATCGCCCGCGACGACTGGCACCTGGCGGCCCTTCGCCGGCTCATGCTGGGCAGCGCCCTCGTCGTCCCGCTCCAGGCGGCCGGCCGGGTGCTCGGCGTGCTCACCGTGACCCGCGAGCAGCCGGACGCCTACAGCGACGACGACGTCCGCCTCGTCGAGGAGCTGGCGACGCGCATGGCCACCGCCGTCGACAACGCCGTCCGGTACCAGCAGCAGCGCGACACGGCGCTCATGCTGCAGCGGTCCCTGCTGCCCAGCGCGCTGCCGGTGCTGCCGGGGCTCGCCTCGGCCCACCGGTATCTCCCCGGCGCCGCCGGCGCCGAGGTCGGCGGCGACTTCTACGACCTGCTCGCGCTGCCCGGCGGGCAGGTCGGGTTGGTGATCGGCGACGTCATGGGCCGCGGCGTCGCGGCAGCAGCGGTCATGGGACAGCTGCGCGCTGCCGTGCGGGCCTACGCGATGGTCGAGGACCGGCCCTCGAAGCTCCTGCAGCTGGTCGACGCCGCGGCGTCGTCGTTGGAGCAGGGAGCGATCACGACCTGCCTGTACGGCGTGCTGGACGTCGAGCGACGTCGGCTCCGGCTGGCCAGCGCCGGCCACCTGCCCCTGCTCGTCGTGCACCCGGACGGCGGCGGCGAGTTCGTCGAGGTCGATCCCAGCCCGCCGCTGGGTGTCGCCGGCTCGGCGCCGGCCGAGGTCGAGGTCGACGTCCCCGACGGCGCGGTGCTGCTGCTCTACACCGACGGTCTGGTCGAGGACCGCCAGCAGCCGGTCGAGGAGGGGCTGCTCGCCCTGCGCAACGCTGTCGCCGGCGGGCCGGTGCTGGACGTCGAGGCGCTGTGCGACGAGGTGCTCCGGTCGCTCGGCAGGGATGGCCCCCCCGACGACGACATCGCACTGCTCGCGGTGGCGGTCGGGCCGACGAGGCGGGCGGCCGCGGGGTTCGAGGTGCACGTGCACCTGGCCGGTCACCTGTCCGAGGTCGGGCGGGCCCGGCGCGGCGCCGCGCAGTGGGCGGCGGAGCAGGGTGTCGACGTCGGCGAGGTGGAGCTGCTCGTCACCGAGCTGGTCACCAACGCGCTGCGGCACGGCGGCCCCGGGGTGGACCTCTGGCTGCGCCGGCGTCCGCAGGGCGGTGTCCGGCTCGAGGTGGTCGACGGCCACGCGGCGACGGTGCCGGTGGTCCGGGCGCCGTCGCCCGAGGCGGAGGGCGGCCGCGGCCTGGTGATCGTGCAGGCGCTCGCCGAGCGGTGGGGCACCGACCGGCTCGCCGCGGGCAAGTCGGTGTGGTGCGAGCTGGCCGCCCGCTGAGCTCAGCCCGTCCGGTCAGCCCTTGTCGTCGTCGCCGCGGCGGCGGAGCAGCCGGGCGCCCGGCAGGCCGGAGACGAGCCGGTGCAGGTCGGCCACGATCTCGAGCAGCTCGTGCAGCTCCGGACCGACGTCCTGGAGCCGGCGCACCACCGGGAGCACCTCGCCGTCGACGGCCGACAGCAGCTGCGGCAGCCGGTCGATGAGCAGGACGGCGGCGTCGACCTCGTGCGGCTCGAGCGTCTCGGACATGCGCTGCAGCACCGGCAGGAGATGCTCGATCGGGGGCGTCGCCTCGTCCAGCAGGCGCAGGATGCGGGCCACGAGGACGTCGGCGCCTTCCACCGTGCCGCCGGTCCGCAGCACCAGACGGTCGGCCCCGTCGACGACGTCACCCACCCGGGTGACGGTGCCCTGAGCGCCGTCGACGACCTGCTCGACGTGTCCGACGGTGGCCTGCGCGCCGGTGACGACCTGCTCCACACGTCCGACGGTGCGCTCGGCGCCGGTGACGACGTCGTCGACCCGGCGAACACTGCGGTCGGCGTCCTGCACCAGCCGCGTCACCTCCGTGACCGCCGCGTCGGCGTCGGCGACCAGCGGGTTGGCCCGCTCCAGCAGCTCCTCGAGCCCGCCCACGAGCGGCGTCGCCTGGCGGACGAGCCGGTCGGCGTCGGTCGCCGTGCCCTCGAGGACGGCGAGCGTGGAGTCGGCGCGGTCGAGCAGCCCGTCGATCCGGTCGAGGGTGTGCTCGAGCCGGGGCACGAGCGCGACGGCGCCGGACACCGCGGCGCCGAGGCCCGTGACCGCAGCGGCGACGTCGCGCACGGCATCGACCAGGTCGAACGGTCCGGGCAGGGGCAGGCGCACGGAAGACTCCTCGCGGTCGGTCGGGACCAGCTGTGCCCGGATCGAGGACCCCTCACCCTGGACCGGGGCCGTGCGGGATGCTGCCCGGGTGCGCAGCCTGAGCCCGTCGGCCCTCACCACGGCGCTCGCGGCGCTTCCCGGCGTCGACCCGGACGGGCCGCGCGTCGTGGTCGCCGGCAACCACTCCGTGCCGTGGCAGGCGCTGCGGCTGGTCGACGAGGCGCTGCCGACCTACCGGCTGTTCATGCTCAACGCGCCGCGAGGCATGCCGGAGCGGCGCGGCGTCGTGCTGGAGACGCCGTTCGTCGGCGCGGGCATGCGCGACGACCCGCGGCTGGACTACGTGCCGGCCCGCCTGTCGCTCGTGCCGACCCTGTTCTCGACCACCCGACCGCCCGACGTCGTGGTGCTGCACGTGTCCGAGCCCCGCGACGGCACGGTGAGCATGGGCACGGAGGTGAACGTGCTGCCGGCCGCCGTCGAGGCGGTGCGGCGGCGGGGCGGCCTGGTCGTCGCGCAGGTGAACCGGCACATGCCCTACACCTTCGGCGACGGCGTCCTCGCGCTCGAGGAGGTCGACCTCGCCCTGGAAGCCGACGAGCAGCTGTCCTCGCCCGCGGTGCGCCCGCCGGACGAGACGTCGGAGCAGATCGGCCGCCGGGTGGCCGAGCTCGTGCACCACGGCGCCACGCTGCAGCTGGGCATCGGCGGCGTCCCGGACGCGACGCTCGCCTCGCTCGTCGACCGCCGCGGGCTCAAGGTCTGGACCGAGATGATCAGCGACGGCGTCCTCGCCCTCGACCGCGCGGGGGCTCTCGACGCCGACGCGACGCTGACGACGTCGTTCCTGTTCGGCTCGCAGGAGCTGTACCGGTGGGTCGACGGCAACGCCCGGCTGCGGGTGCTGCGCACCGAGACCACCAACGACCCGTCCATGATCGCCCGGCAGCGGAAGATGACCAGCATCAACACCGCGTTGCAGGTCGACCTGTTCGCGCAGGCGAACGCCTCGCGGCGGCCCGACCGCCCGGGGCGGGTCTACAGCGGCTTCGGCGGCCAGACCGACTTCATCGTCGGTGCGCTGCACTCCCCGGGCGGCCGGGCGGTCATCGCGCTGCCGTCGGTGCACCCGAAGGCGGGCGTCTCGACGGTCGTCCCGATCCTCGAGGCACCGGCCACGAGCTTCCAGCACTCGCACATCGTCAGCGAGCAGGGGACGGCCAAGGTCTGGGGCTGCGACCAGGTGCAGCAGGCGCGGCACCTGGTGGAGGACGTTGCGCACCCGTCGGCGCGTGACAGCCTGCGGGAGGCCGCGGGGCGCCTCGGCCTAACCCTCTGACCGTCAGCCGAACCCGGGGAGGTGCTCGCGCAGCACCGGGCGCACCGGCACCTCCGCCTCGAGCTGGCACAGCACGCCGACAAGGCCCAGCCAGACCCGGTGGGTGAACAGGTGCTCGGCCGGGAGGTCGAGCTTGAGCGCGACGCCGAACTCGGGGTTGCGCGGGTCGTTCACGCGCGCGAACTCGCTGCGCAGCCAGTCGCGGGTGAAGCGGAACCGCTCGTGCCGGGCCGGCACCGTGAACGGCGACATGTAGTCGATGAGCTTGGCGACGTCGACCTCGACACCAGGCTTCACGAAGCCCCCCTCGCGCAGCCGGCGGAGCACCTCATCGGCGTCGTCGTCGAGCAGGGCGGCGATCAGCCGGCCGAAGGTGGCGGGCATCCCGCCGGGCAGCTCGAGCGAGGAGCCGAAGTCGAGGACGCCGAGCCGCCCGTCGGGGAGCACCCGGAAGTTGCCGGGGTGCGGGTCGGTGTGCAGGAGACCGCAGCGACCCGGCCCGCTGACCAGGAAGCGCTGGTAGAGCGCGCCGACGCGGTCGCGCTCGGGCTGGTCGGCGCTGCCGGCCACGGCGGCGAGCGGCGTCCCCTCGAGCCAGTCCATGACGAGCACCCGCGGTGCGGCCTGCACGACTGCCGGGACGGTGATGTCGGGGTCGTCGGCGAAGGCGGCGGCGAAGCGCGACTGGGTGCGCGCCTCGTGCTCGTAGTCGAGCTCCTCGGTGAGCCGGTCGCGCATCTCCGCCACGAGCGGCGGCAGCGACAGGCCGCGTGCGACGACGGCGGTGACGCGGCTGACCGCCGACAGCGTCCGGACGTCGGCGGCCAGCGCCTCCCGCACCCCCGGGTACTGCACCTTCACCGCGACGTCGCGGCCGTCGTGCCAGGTGCCGCGGTGCACCTGCCCCAGCGAGGCGGCGGCGGCGCTGCGCTCGTCGAGCACCGGGAGCAGATCCCGCCAGTCGGCGCCGAGCTCGGCGCGCAGCACCGGCTCGACCTCGGCGAAGGGCAGCGGCTCGTTGCCGTCCTGCAGGGTCACGAGCGCCTCACGCCAGGTGGACTCCGGGTCCTGCGGGAACAGCGCCTCGACGGTGCTCAGCAGCTGCCCTGCCTTGAGCGCACCGCCCTTGAGCCCGCCGAGGACCCGTCGCATCCGGTCGGCGTTGCGCCGGCGCAGGTCGGCGCCGACGGTCTCGGCGTCCTGTCCGGCCAGCCGGCGCACCCCGCCCTCGACCGCCAGGAGGCCGGCGCCCGCGGGCAGGGACAGCAGCTGGGCCGTGCGCACGGCGCGGGAGGTCTGCACGGAAGCGTTCCTGCCCGGGCTGCACTGCCGCCCAACCGGTCAGGTGACGAGCAGCCCCACCAGCCACGTGCCGACCATGAGCACTCCGGCGGTCAGCTCGGCGAGCACGCCGACCCCGATCGCCTTGAGCACGTGCACGGTCGATCGCCGCGCCTCTGCACCGGCGCCGAGCCGGCTCGCCTCGCCGACGTAGGTGCCGATCACCCCGCCGAGCAGCAGCCCCAGTGGAGGGAGCAGGAAGAACCCGGCGACCGCCCCCACCCCGGCGAGCAGCACGGTGCGGCGGGGGAGCGTCCCCTTCAGCCGCCGGCCCGGCAGCGCGTACTTCAGCACCGTGCCGACCGCGAACAGCGCCGTCATGACGGCGAGCACCACCCAGCGTGCGGCGCCGTCGTCGACCACGAGCAGCGCCCAGGCCAGCCCGGCTGCGAGCACCAGCAGCGTGCCGGGCAGCACCGGCACGACGACACCGAGCAGGCCGACGAGCATGAGCAGGCCCAGCAGCAGGGTGAGCAGGGCGTCGTCCACGGCAGCAGGGTGTCAGACAGGTGTGGCGCGGAGCAGCCGCCAGCCGAGCAGCCCGCACAGGCACAGGCCGAGCGCCGCGACGCCGTGCGTCGCGGCGGTCGTGGCCAGGTCGAGGTGCGGCAGCCCGGCCCATCGGCCGACCGCCCACCACAGCGCCAGGCCCATGGTCACCGGCGTGACCGCGACCGCCACGACGAGCAGGGCGCGGGGCATCCGGCGGTGCCCGAGCGCGTAGCCGAGGGTGGCCCCGGACAGCGCCAGCACTCCGACGGCGACCAGCAGCGCGCCGGCCAGCTCGACGGCCGGCCCGGTGAGGTGGCCGACCGCGACGAGGGCGGTACCCGCAGGCACCGCCGTGGCACCGGTGCGTGACAGCCGGCCGGGGCAGCGCACGAGCACCAGCCCGGCGAGGGTCGCGACGGCGAAGCCGGCGAAGTGGAAGTGCGCGACGGTGAGGGCCAGCAGGTCCGGGCCGAAGCCGAGCAGGGCGTACCCGCCGCGCTCGGCGACGAGGCACGACCCGGCCACCGGCAGCGAGCCGAGAGCGGTCAGTGCCGTGAGCTCGCGCAGCGCCGCGGTGCCGCGCGCCGGACGCGCGGTCCACGCGCGGCGAAGGCCCAGCCCTGCCGCGATCGTGCAGAGCCCGGCGTAGGGGAGGGTCAGCAGCACGGCAGGAAGGCCGACCGGCAGCAGCAGGGAGCCGGCGCCGACGACACCCGCCCACGGCCAGGCGCGGCGCAGGCCGTCGATGCCCGCGGTGCCGAGCAGCGGGAGCCCGAGCGGCACGACGGCCAGCATGCCGACGGCGACGAGCAGCGCCACGACGGGAGTCACCGTGCACCGCCCCGCAGGTCGTCGACCAGCCCGACGACGTCGTCGACGACGCCGCGCAGCACGCGGTAGCGCGACAGGTGCACCAGCCGGACGACGACCGGCACGGTGCGCTCCACCAGCCGGTGGGTCTTGGCCGCTCCGGCCGACCGGTCGTGCACCCAGTAGAGGACCACGCCCATCGAGTACAGCCAGAGCAGCTCGGGCAGGCGCTCACGCAAGAGCGGTGGAACCTTGGCGTCGGAGCCGTGCAGGGCCTCGGCGTAGATGCCGATCGAGCGCTCTCGCGCCTCCGCGGAGGAGTCGCTGAACGGGCTGAGCGGGCTGTCCGGGTCGGCCGCGGTGCGGAAGAACGAGGCGGCGAACTCGTGGTAGGCCTGCATCGAGTCGACCCGCGCGCGCAGCACGCCGAGCAGCCGCGCCTCGAACGTCCGCTCCCGGTCCAGCACCGGCCGGGCGGCGGCCTCGTGCTCGTCCTGGCTGCGGGCGTAGAACGCCTGCACCAGGTGGTCCTTGCTGTCGAAGTAGTAGTAGGCGTTGCCGACCGACACCCCGGCCTCCTGCGCGATCGCGCGCATGGTGGTGCCCTCGTATCCCTGCCTGCGGAACAGGTCGAGCGCGGTGTCGACGATGAGCTGCCGGGTCTGCTCGCCGCGGGCCGCGCGGCCGTCAGGCGGGGGTGCAGCCACAGCTGTCTCCGTACGAGGCGAGGGTCCGGCGGTGCCGGGACACGAAGTCGATGACCGAGCGCGCCTTGGGCATGACCGCCGGGCTGCTGAGCCGGCGGGCGAGGCCCTGCCGGCCCTCGAGCGCCCAGAGGCAGACCACCCACGCCTTGGCCCCGACCCAGACCTCGCCGCCGTCGCCGACGACGGTGAGGTCCTCGAGGGTCATCTGCGGGTCGAGGAACGGGTAGCGCCGGCGGGCCTGCTCCGACGCGGCGGGCAGGAACTCCAGCGCCACCGCCTGCGGCTGGCGCTGGAGCCACGCGCGGGCCCGCCGGCACAGGTGGCAGGAGGCGTCGTAGAGAACCGTGACGCGGGTCAGCGCCGTCGTCGTGGCGACCGCGGTGGTCATGCCGGCGCGGGTGCCCAGACGGCGTCCGGCGCGACCGGCGGGCGACCCGGCCCGCGGTTCTGCTGGACGGCTCGACGGCGAAGCTTGTTGAGCACGAACAGGTTGGCGAGGTGGATGACGCCGAGCACGAGCGCGACGGCGCCGAGCTTGAGCGAGAGCGCCTCGACCGCGGCCTGCAGCGTCGTCACCTCGGCGGTGACGCGCAGGGCCAGCAGCACGTAGCCCAGGTTCAGCAGGTAGAAGCCGACGACGAGCAGGGAGTTCACGGCGCCGGCAAGGTCCTCGTCGCCGTCGAACACGTCGAGCAGGAAGACCCGCCCGTTGCGGTGCAGCGTCCGGCCGACGTAGAGCGTCAGCGGGACGGCGAGCAGGACGTACACGAGGTAGGTGCCGACGAGGTGGTCCATGGCGTGCTCCCTAGTAGTTGAACGTGTTCAGGAACCGTAGCGCTTCCCTTCTTCCCGGACAAGGCCCTTCCTGAACATGTTCAAGAAAAGGCCGGTCCGCACGCGCCATTCCGACCCGTCACACTGCGCGGATGACCGAGACCATGCGCGCAGCCCGCTTCGACGCCGCCACGTCCGTGCTCTCGGTGGAGGACGTGCCGGTGCCCGAACCCGGGCCCGGCGAGCTGCTGGTGCGGGTGGAGGCGTGCGGCATCTGCCTGTCCGACGTGCACCTGATCGACGGCTCGCTGCCCGGGCCGCTGCCGGTCGTCACGCCCGGGCACGAGGCCGCCGGTGTGGTCGAGCGGGCCGGTCGCGACGTCAGCGGGTGGGTCGCCGGTGACCGGGTGCTGATGGCCGGCGGGCGGCCGTGCGCCACCTGCCGGATGTGCGTCCGTGGTCGCTTCGAGCAGTGCCTCGCGTTCGAGATCATGGGCTTCAGCTACGACGGGGCATGGGCCCAGTACGTCGTGGTCCCGGCCCTCACGGTCACGTCGATCCCGGACGACCTGCCGTTCCCGCAGGCGGCGATCCTCGCCGACGCGGTGTCGACGCCCTACGCCGCCGTGACGGGTCGCGCCGCTGTGCGCCCAGGGGAGGCGGTCGGCATGTGGGGCATCGGCGGCCTCGGCGTGCACGCCGTGCAGATCGCCCGGATGGTCGGCGCGTCGCCGGTCATCGCCGTCGACCCGCTCGAGAGCGCGCGCGAGCGGGCGCTCTCCGCCGGTGCCGACGCCGTCCTCGACCCGACCACCGAGGACGTTCCGGCGCGGATCCGCGAGCTCACCGACGGGCTCATGCTCGACGCGGCGTTCGACCTCGTCGGGAGCGGCGCCGTGCTGGCGCAGACGGTGGCCTGCCTCGGCCGCGGTGGGCGGTCGGTGATGGTCGGCCTGTCCCTCGACGACGTGCGAATCGGACCCGGGCTGTTCTTCGGCCTGCTGAGCCAGTCACTGCTCGGTCATCTCGGCTACGAGAAGAGGCACCTCGACGAGCTCGTCCAGCTGGTGACGACCGGTCGCCTGGACGTGTCGGCCTCGGTCAGCGCGCTGCTGCCCCTGGAGGACGTCGTCGACGGCGTCGAGCAGCTGCAGACCAAGCGGGGCAACCCGGTGCGGCTGGTCGTGCAGCCCTGGGCATGAGCGCCGCAGGAACCGGCTCGAGCGGGCGTCAGACCGCGCAGGAGTCGTCGTCGCAGCCCGGCGCGTCCCCGCCCACGGCGACGAGCGGAGCAGGTGTGCGCTCGCGCCACGCGGTCTCGAGGGCTGAGCGGATCAGCTCGGCCGGCTGCGCGCCAGAGATGCCGTAGCGGCCGTCGACGACGAAGAACGGCACGCCGGTGATGCCGTAGGCGCGGGCCTGCCCCTCGTCGGCGCGCACTGCGTCGGCGTAGCGGTCGGAGGCGAGCACGGCACGCGCCTCGCCCTCGTCCAGCCCGGCCGCCGTGACCACCTCGACGAGCGCGTCGTGGTCGCTGACCCGCAGCCCGTCGGTGAACGTGGCGCGGTCCAGCGCCTCCTTGACCTGGTCCTGCACGCCGTGCTCGAGCGCCAGGTGCAGCAGCCGGTGGGCGTCGAAGGTGTTGCCCGGGCGGGCCAGGTCGAAGCGGAAGTCCAGACCTTCTGCGGCCGCCGTCTGGGTCATCGTGTCGATCATCTGCTGCGCCCGCTCGAGGCCGCCGCCGTACTTGCGCGCGAGCCGGTCGGCGTAGTCGCCGCCGATCTCCGGCGACGCCGGAGCCTCGGCGTCGAGCTCGAAGGAGCGCCAGACGAGCTCGACGTCGTCGCGGTGGGCGAACGACGCCATGGCCGTCTCGAAGCGGCGCTTGCCCACGTAGCACCACGGGCAGACGACGTCGGACCAGATCTCGACCTTCATGTGCACGTGCAACGACCTGGCGTGCACAGGTCTTCCCGGGGTAGGGGTCGGCCGTGCCCGAGGGACACCTGCTCCACCGCTACGCCGGGCAGATGACAGCCGACCTGGCCGGGTCGGTCGTCTCGGCGTCGTCGCCGCAGGGCAGGTTCGACGCCGGAGCCGTCGACGGGCGGCTGCTGGAGCGGGTGGACGCGGTCGGCAAGCACCTGCTGCACCGGTTCTCCGGCGGGCCGGTCGTGCACGTGCACCTCGGGATGCGCGGGCTGTACCTGCGCCACGACGACCCGGCGGCCCCGCCGCGCGGCGGCGTCCGCCTGCGCCTGGCCGGGGCCGCCACGGCCTGGGACCTCATCGCCCCCTCGACCTGCGAGCTGCTCGACGAGGCCGGTGCCGTCCGGGTCCTCGCCGGGCTCGGGCCGGACCCGCTGCACGACGCGCCCGATCCCGATGCCCAGGCGGCCGAGGCGGTCCGCCGGCTCCAGGCGGCGCGCGGCCCGGTGGGTGCGGCGGTCCTCGACCAGGCGGTCTGGGCCGGCATCGGCAACGCCTGGCGGGCCGAGCTGCTGTTCCTCGCCCGACTCGACCCGGTCACGCCGGCGTCGGCGCTCGCCGCCGACACCTCGCTGCAGCTGTGGCTCACGACGCGGGAGCACCTGGCGCTGGGCCGGGAGGCCGGGCAGGTCGTCAGCGACCCGTCCGCGCCGGACGAGCGGTGGGTCTACAAGCGGGACACCTGCCGCTCGTGCGGTGCGCCGGTGCGCAGCTGGTCGCTGGCCGGACGGACGGCGTACGCCTGCCCGGTCGAGCAGACCGGCTGAGCGGCCGTCAGACCGGGAGCGGGGCTCCGAGCAGCTCCTCGGTGAGCTCCCAGAGCCGCGCGGCGGCCACCTCGTCCGAGCCGGTGGAGAACACGTCGACGAGCTCGGGCCGGCCGCGGGTCTGCCCGAGGCTCGCGGGGGCGACCAGCGCGCCGGACGGCGTGCTGTGGTCGAGTGCCCGCAGGGTCGGCAGGGCGCCGGCCGCCGACGACTGCAGCGCGAGCCGCATGACGCGGTCGGCCACCGGCACGAGCACGCCCAGCCGCCGCTCGCGCAGCTGCCGGGCGAACAGGTTCGTGGCGCTGACGCCCGGGTGCGCCGCCACCGACGAGACGGGCGTGCCGGCACGCATCGAGCGCCGGTGCAGCTCCTGCGCGAACAGCAGGTTCGCCTGCTTGGTGTTGGCGTACACCGCGTGCTGCAGGTAGGTCGACGGCGCGACGAGGTCGTCCCGGGTCGTGCCGGCCCCGAGCCGCCCGCCACGGGAAGCGACGCTGGTCACGAGCACGACCCGCCCGGCCGCCGACACCAGCTGCGGCCACAGTGCTCCCACCAGCGCCGCGTGCCCGAGGTGGTTGGTGCCCATCTGCCGCTCGTAGCCCTGCGCGGTCAGCTCGAGCGGGCCGCCCATGATCCCGGCGTTGCAGATCAGGCCGTGCACGTCGGGGTGCTCCTCGGCGATGCGCTTGGCCGCCTCCTGCACGCTGTCGAGGTCGGCCAGGTCGAGCGCGACGACGGACGCCAGGCCGCGGCCGTGGCCGACGATCTCCGCGCGGGCGGCGTCGCCCTTGGCGGTGTCGCGCACCGCGAGCACCACGGCGCCGCCGCGCTCGACGAGCGCGCGGGCGGTCTCGAGACCCACTCCGCTGTTGGCGCCGGTGACCACGAAGGTGCGGCCGGTCTGCGAGCCGAGCTGTCGGACGTCCCAGGTCATGTCCGCAGGCTACGGGCGCCCGGCCCGACCTGCTCAGCCGTCGACGGCGAGCACCAGGGGCAG
>DATLGD010000213.1:0-4430 GCA_035540755.1 Mycobacteriales bacterium
GGCAGGGGCAGGGGCAGGCACGGCCGGTGCCGGTGGCGGCGCCGGAGCGGAGGTGCGCTGCGGTGCGGGTGCCGAGGTCTGCGCCGGCGCCTCGACCTCGGCCACGTCGGCCACCTGCTCGGCCGGCGGCTCGGGCGGGGCCTGCCTGCGCTGCTGGACCTCGCGGTGGATCTCCATCGCCCGGGCGAAGATCGCCGCCGGCAGGGTGCCGCCGAAGACCTGGCGCACGCCGTTGACGCCGGACATCCCGCCGCAGCTGCGGCCCTGCACGCCGTCGCAGACCTGGTCCTCGTAGCCCATCCAGGTGGCGATGCAGACGTAGTGCGGCTCGCGGACGCAGCCGATGAACCAGGCGTCGACGCTGTCGTTGGTGGTGCCGGTCTTGCCGTACACCGGGAACGGCTGGCGGGCCCGCGGCGCCGTCCCGCCACCGGAGGTGACGGCCGACATCGCGTCGGTCACCCGGTCGGCGACGTCCTTGGGCATCGCCTCGGCGCCCTGCGGCTCGCCGGCGGCCTGGACGACGGCCCCGGCCTCGTTGCGGGTCTCCAGCACGTACCGCGGCGGCACCCGCACCCCGCCGTTGACGAGCGTCCCGAAGGCGCCGGCCATGGACAGCGGCGTCATCTCGACCCCCGCGCCGAGCCCGAACGACAGGTTGCCGGTCTTCACCGCGTCGGGGGACGCGGGCTCGGCGCCGGCGGCCAGCAGCGTCTGGGCGACGTTCTCCCGGCCGACCTCGTTGGCCAGCGGCAGGTAGACGGTGTTCACCGAGCGCTGCAGCGCCTGCCGGAGGGTCGGGCTGCTGCTGCCGCCGCCCTCACCGGCGGCGTTGCAGTAGCGGTACGGGTTCGGCGTGCCACCGGGGTTCGGCAGCGACTGGCAGGCCGGCGCCCGGCGGCGCTCGTCGAGCGACTTCCCCTGCTTGAGCGCCTCGGCGAGGATGAACGGCTTGAGCGTCGAGCCGACCGACCGGTGCGCCCGCGTCGCCAGGTTGAAGCCGAACCGCTCGTAGCCGTCCCTGGCCTCCCGCACGTCGCCGTTGGCGAGCGTGCGCGTCGGGTACCGGCGCAGCGTCGTCATCGCCTTGACATCGCCGTTGCGCATGTCGAGGGCGACGACGGCGGTCTGCGGGTCGCTCGCGTCCGGCAGCACCTCGCGGGCGGCGCGGCTGACCGCCTCCTGCCAGTCGACGTCGAGCGTCGTGGTGACGCGCAGGCCGCCGCGGAACAGCAGGTCCTCGTCGTCGACGCTCGCGTACTGCGCCCGCAGCTGCTCGGTGACGAGGTCGGCGAACTCCGGCGCCGAGGTCTCGGTCGGCGGCGGCCGCTCCTGGACGATGGCCAGGGGGCGCTCGAAGGCGACGCCCGCCTCCTGCGGCGTGATCTTGCCGTCGATGACCATGCGGTTGAGGACGTAGCGCTGGCGGGCCTTGGCCAGGTTCCAGTCCTTGACCGGGTTCCAGGCCGACGGCGCCGGGGCGATGCCGGCGAGCAGCGACGCCCGGGCCAGCGCCAGCCCCGGGTCGCGCTGACCGCTGACCGGGTCGAGGTCCAGGTCGCGGACGTCGACACCGAAGTAGAACCGCGACGCGGCCTGCACGCCGTAGGTGCCGTTGCCGAGGAAGAGCACGTTGAGGTAGTCGGTGAGGATCTCCTCCTTGCTCTTGCGCTGCTCCAGGCGGAAGGCGATCGCGGCCTCCCGCACCTTGCGGGTCAGCGTCCGGTCGCTGCCGACGTAGACGTTCTTCACGTACTGCTGCGTGAGCGTCGAGCCGCCCTGGGTGCGACCGCCGGTGACGTCGCGCAGGAACGCCCGGGTGATGCCGAGCGGGTCGACGCCGTTGTGCTCGAGTAAGCGCTCGTCCTCGGCCGAGATGATCGCCTGCCGCATCACCTCGGGCAGGTCCTCCGGCGGCACGAGGACACGCTTCTTCACCGGCTGGATCGAGCCGATCTGGGTGCCGTCGCTGGCGAGCAGGAGCACCGGCTTGGGCGGGGGCGGCACCTGCGTCTCGTCGAACGGCGCGGCCAGCAGCCCCCCGACGAACGTCGTGCCCCCGACCAGCAGGACGAGCGTGCCGACCAGGACGGTGCGGGCGAGCACCCGGTGCCGGCGGCGGCGACGGGCCGCACGCGACAACGGGCGGCGCGGCGCCCCCCCTCCAGCGGCGGGTGCGGCGGTAGGGCGCCGGGCCGGAGCGGGAGGTCGGGCCGGCGAGGGCATGGCACTCACGGTACGTCCAGGACGCCCCGCCCGCGGGCGGAGTTCAGCCCGGCGCACGATCTGCCGAGAACGGCCGACGGGACGGGCGCCGCGACCTAGCATTGCGGCAGCGCCCGGTTCCCGGGTCGTGCACGGCCCGCCCGTCCGCCGCAGCCCGGTCCGCACCGACAGGAGCCCCCGCCGTGAGCCGTCCCGCGGGCGCCCCGCCGTCGGCGGGGCTCGCTGCGCTGCGGGCCGCCGTGGCGGAGACGCGCACCGAGCAGCAGTCCCGCGGCGCGCGCGCCGCGCGGTCCGGCGGGGCGGGTGGCCGCGCGCGGGCGGTCAGCCCGTCGCGACGGGGCCCGGCGACGGCCGCCTCTCCCGTCCCGCGCCGGGACGGCGTTGCAGCAGCCTCGGGCGCCGGCGAGGCCCTCGTGCCCGAGCCGCGTGCCGCCTCCGCCGCGGCACCGGTCGCGGCCACCCCGCCGGCGGCCGGGGGTCCGGGCCCGACCGGCTCCGCGGCCCGGGACGCTCCACCGCCGCCCCAGGGCGACAGCGCCTCGGCCCTGCTGCTCGTGCAGCGCGCCCAGGCCGGCGACGCCGAGGCGTTCGGCGAGCTCTACGACCGCTACGTCGACGTCGTGTTCCGCTACGTCTGCTACCGCGTGGGCAGCCGGCAGCTCGCCGAGGACCTCACCAGCGAGACCTTCCTGCGGGCGCTGCGCCGCATCGGCACCTTCACCTGGCAGGGCCGCGACGTCGGCGCCTGGTTCGTCACCATCGCCCGCAACCTGATCGCCGACCACTACAAGAGCAGCCGCTACAAGCTCGAGCTGACGACCGACGACGTCGCCCTCGCCGGCGACACCGGCGGCCGGCTGGTCGAGGCGTCGCCGGAGGGCGCCGTCCTCGAGTCGATGCAGAACGCGGTGCTGCTCGAGGCGGTGCGCCGGCTCGGCCCGGAGCAGCAGGAGTGCATCGCGCTGCGCTTCCTGCAGGGGCTGTCGGTGGCCGAGACCGCGGCCGTCATGGGCAAGAACGACGGTGCGATCAAGGCGCTGCAGTACCGCGCGGTGCGCGCCCTCGGTCGCCTCCTGCCCGAGGGGGTCGAGCTGTGAGCGCCGGCTTCCCGGGCCGTCCGGGCGATCGCGGCGAGCTGCCCGTCACCTGCCGGCCGGCCGCGTCGTTGAGCCTCGTGCCCGGCGCCCCCGCGCCGGCTCGCTCCGGGCAGGAGGGTCGACGGTGGAGCTGACCAGGCGCGCCGAGCACTTCGACACCGCCCTGCGCGAGCCCGCAGGTGCGCTCGTCCCGCGGCAGGCGGGCGGCCTGCAGCGCGAGCTGCAGCTGGCGACGGCGCTGCGCGCCGCGGGCTCGGCCGTCGAGCAGGAGATCGCCCCCTCCGAGCAGTTCCGCACCGCGCTGCGCGGGCGGCTGCTCGCCGTGGCCGCCGTGCAGGGCGTCGGCGCGTCCGCGCCGGCCCCGGCCCCGGCCCCGGTCTCCTGGCGCCTGCGCGCGGCCACCGTCGCCGCCGGGGTGATGGCCTCCGCCGTCGCCGTCACCGGTGTCTCGGTCGCCGCCAGCAGCTCGCTGCCCGGCGACCCCTTCTACGCGCTCAAGCGCACCACCGAGGGCCTCCAGCTGCGCCTGGCCGACGGGGCGCAGGAGGAAGGCGAGCGGCACCTGCAGTTCGCCGCCGCCCGCATGCAGGAGCTGCGCATGCTCGCCCTCGGCCGGGACCTGTCCGGCGAGCTGCGCCTGTCGCCCGACGACGCCGGGCGCGTCGAGTCGGTCCTCGACGACATGGACGCCGAGACCCGCTCCGGCGCGCGCCTGCTCACCGAGGCCTTCCGCGCGTTGCAGGACCCCGCTCCGGCGGACCGCCTGGCCCGCTTCGCCGACGCCCAGCGCGCCGGGCTCGAGGAGGTCCTCGCGGCGCTGCCCGACCAGAGCCGGACGCGGGCCCGCGACAGCCTGGCGCTCGTCTCGACCGTCGGCACGGCCGCGACCGACCTGCTGGTGCTGCTCGACTGCGCCGCGTCCTGCGACCCGGCCTCCGCCGCGCCGTCCCTGCTCGCGCCGTCGGCCGGCGCGGGCCCGGCCGACCCGTGCTCCTGCCCGGCGCCGCCGCCGGCGCCCGCGGTCGCTCCCCCGCCGGCTCCCGGACCGGCACCCGCGGACGGCTCCGGCGGCGAGCCGGCTCCGGCCTCTCCCGAGCCGGCTCCCCC
>DATLGD010000214.1:0-12703 GCA_035540755.1 Mycobacteriales bacterium
GCTGGGAGGGGTGCCGGAGCCCGGCGGCGCCGGTCAGGCCAGGCTGTGACCGCGGCGCGGGTCGTCGGACGGGGCGTCGTGGTCGCCCGCCTGGCCCTGGTCGGCCGTGGTCCAGCCGGCGCCGGGGTCGGTGGCCAGCTCGCCCTCGCGGGCGGCGAGGAAGCGCTCGGCGTCCAGGGCCGCCATGCAGCCGGTGCCGGCGGCGGTGATCGCCTGCCGGTAGGTGTGGTCGACGAGGTCGCCGGCCGCGAAGACGCCCGAAAGGTTCGTGTTCGTGCCGCCGCGGGTGAGGACGTAGCCCTCGTCGTCCAGCTCGACCTGGCCGCGGACGAGCTCGGAGCGCGGGTCGTGGCCGACCGCGATGAACAGCCCGGTCACCGCCAGGGACCCCTCCTCGCCGGTGGTGGTGCTGCGGGTGCGGACGCCGGACAGCTTGCCCTCGCCGACGGCCTCGACGACCTCGGTGTCCCAGACGAACTCGATCTTCGGGTTGTCGAAGGCCCGCTGCTGCATGATCTTGCTGGCCCGCAGCGTGTCGCGGCGGTGCACGAGGTACACCTTGCGCGCGAAGCGGGTCAGGAAGGTGGCCTCCTCGAGCGCGCTGTCGCCGCCGCCGACGACCGCGATGTCCTGGTCACGGAAGAAGAACCCGTCGCAGGTGGCGCACCACGACACCCCGTGCCCGGACAGCTCCTTCTCCCCGGGGACACCGAGCTCGCGATAGGCCGAGCCCATCGCCAGCACGACGGTCTTGGCCAGGTAGGTGTCACCGTGCACCCTCACGACCTTCGGGTCGGCGCTGAGGTCCATCTCGGTGACGTCGTCGGTGACCAGCTCGGCGCCGAAGCGCTCGGCCTGCTTGCGCAGGTTGTCCATCAGCTCCGGGCCCATGACGCCGTCCGGGAAGCCGGGGAAGTTCTCGACGTCGGTGGTGTTCATGAGCGCGCCACCGGCGGTGACGGCGCCCTCGAACACCAGCGGCGCAAGGTTCGCGCGGGCCAGGTAGATCGCCGCCGTGTACCCCGACGGGCCGGACCCGATGACGATCGCGTTCCGGACCTCGCCCTGCTCCGTGCTGCTCACCGCGTGCTGCCTCTCGTCGTGGCCGTCTCCCCCGGGTCCAACCCCGCCGACAGTACGGACCTTCCACGGGTGACACGCTCCAGCCCGTGGACGACCGGGCCGGCACGGACAGCACCGCCCGCTGCGCCGTGCACCCCGGACGCCCGGCGCTCGACCGCTGCCCGGCCTGCGGACGTCCGCGGTGCGCCGCCGACGCCGCGGCGCACGGCCCCCGGCGGTGCGCCGCCGACGACGTGCCGGTGCGGGCCGCCGGGCCGGAGCCGACCCCGCTCGAGCGGCTCGTGCGGGCGGCGCTGGCCGGCCTCGGGGCCGCGGTGCTCGGCGGGCTGGTCGCGGCGCAGTACGTCGACGCCGAGCTGTTCGCCTACCTCACCCCCGCCGTGGTGGGCGCCGGGTGCGGGGCCGCGGCGCAGTCGGCTTCGGGCAGCCGCGGCCGGGACCGCACCGCGGGCCAGGTGCGAGGGGCCGGCGCGCTGGCCGGTGTGCTCGGCGTGGGGCTCGGCTTCCTGCTCGAGGGCAGCCGCGCGCCGCTGACGGCCGGCGCGGCGCTGTCGTACCTGCTCGCCGTCGCCGGGGCGGTGGTGTGGACCCTTCCGCCGCGGACGGCGTCCGCCGGGACGCGGGACCGGTAGCGGCGGAAGCGCCGCCTGGCCGGATCACCCTCCACCTGGGCGGTTCTGCCAGGGGGCACACCGCGACCTCGTCACGTGCGTCCCAGGCGGAGGACGAACCGGCCGCGGGGCCGCCGTGCGGCCGGTCGGTCAGGGGCGGTCGGTCAGGGGCGGTCGAGCCGGGTGAAGAACAGCGTCCCGTCGGCGCCCTGCCGGCACCCGGCGCCGACGACGAACACGTCGACCTTGTCCGGGGCGCCGCTGGCAGGCAGCACCACGACCAGCGCCGGCGAACCGTCGTAGGCGGCGTAGTCGAGCGCGATCGGCCGCACCTCGTCGTCGTCCGGCGGCAGCACGGCGGCCAGGCAGGAGGCGAGGGCCTCGGGCTCGCGCAGCCGGTCCAGCGGGTCGGCGCCGTCGGCGGTGCTGCTCAGGGCCCGGCTGTCGGCGTCGCCGGAGGTGGGCGCGGCCGCCTCGGGAGCGGCGTCGAGCGCGACCCCGGCCGGAACCGCGCCACCGCCGAGCAGGTCGGGCAGGGCGGCCGCCAGCGAGTCGGGGGCGGCGTAGTCGCGCCCGGTGGAGCTGGTCGGCAGGTCGGCGACGGCGGCCCGCTCGGCGCTGTCGCCCGCGGCGGTCACCGAGTCGGCGCCGCCCCCGCCGCCGGCCAGCAGCAGGCCGCCCCCGAGCGCGCCGGCCGCGACGACCAGCGCGGCCGCGGCCGCGAACGGCGACCGCGAGAAACGGCGCCTGGCCGGGAACGGCGTGACCGTGCGCGACGCCGTGCCGCCGACAGGCTCGCTGTCGGCTGCGGCGCCGGGGTCGAGGTCCGGCAGCCAGTCGGGCCGCCCGGACGACGCCGGCAGCGGCGGCTCGGCGGCCAGCGCGGCCGAGATCCGGTCGGCGAGGCCGGCCGGCACCGCGGGCGGCGGCAGGGTGGCCAGGCCAGCGGCCACCTCGGCGTCGGCGGCGGCCAGCTCGTCCAGGCGCCCGGCGCACCCGGCGCAGCGCCCGACGTGCGCGACGTCGTCGTCGACACCCTCGCCGGCGAGCAGGTCGGCCAGCCGGTCGAGGTCGAGGTGGGTGTCGCTCACGCCTCGCCTCCGTCCCGCTCGCTCGTGCCCGACACAGGTGGGACGGGCGGTGCGCCCGTCCGGTTCCGCAGGTGGCCCAGCGACACGGCCAGCCGGGCCCGTCCGCGCGAGCAGCGCGACTTCACCGTGCCGACCGGCACGTCCAGCACCCGGGCGGCCTCCTCGACCGGAAGCCCCTGCAGGTCGACGAGCACCAGGGCGGCCCGCTGCTCGGCCGGCAGGGCCGCCAGGGCCTGCTCCACATCGAGGGCGGTCTCGCGCTCGGCCAGCTCGTCCCGCCGCGCCGCCGGCTCGTCCGGCTCGCCGGAGGCCGGGAGCGGGACGGTCGGCCGGACCGCCTTGCGCCGGACCCGGTCCAGGCACGCGTTGACGACGACGCGGTGCAGCCAGGTGGTCACCCGGGCCTCGCCCCGGTAGGAGCCGGCCGAGCGGTAGGCCGACAGCAGCGCGTCCTGCAGGGCGTCGGCCGCCTCCTCCCGGTCGCACAGGGTGCGCAGCGCCACGGCCCACAGCCGGTCGCTGTGCCGGGCGACGAGCCGGCCGAACGCGTCGCCGTCGCCGGCCAGGTGGGCGGCGAGCAGGGCCCGGTCGTCGGCGTCGGTGTCGGCCGGGGGGTGCGTGCGCGGATCGGCCGGCGGGGCCGCCGCGCCGTCCCGCTCCGCCGAGGTCACGGCGCGCACAGTAGCGAGCGGAGCGCCGCCGCGGGCGCCGTCACGGCCGGGCCGCGCCGACGCCGTCAGGGCCGGACGAAGAACATCTCCCGCACCCCCGCCCGCCACCGGTCGCCGTCGGGCGGCAGCCGGGTGAACCAGACCAGGAAGTACCGCGCGGTCACCGGCTCCGCCGGCACCAGCCGGGCGACCTGCTCGGCGTCGGGAACGGCGGCGACGACGGCGTACCCGTCGGCGTCGGGGAACGGCTCGTCGGCGGCGCGCAGCTCGACGTCGACGCCCGGGGTGAGCCCGAGCTCGACCTGCTCCACCACGGCCGGCTCGCCGAGGTCGACCAGCAGCCCGACCCCGGGCTTGAGCCCGCCGAAGCGCGAGGTGTCGTAGCGCTCGGTCTCCCACGCGGTGCCCGGGTCGCCGTCGAGGACGTTCGGGACCGCGGCGTTGTTCTCCGCGCCGTCGCCCGGCGGCGGGTCGAACGCGGTGACCGACAGCCCGTCGAGGGCCAGGTCGATGCGCTGGCCGCCGCCCCCGTCGCCGTCGCCCGGCACCGGCGGGGGCGTGCTGTCGACGAGGGCCTCGAGCTCGGAGCCGGTCTCCTGGACGGTGCCCAGCGAGCGGCCGCGGGTGTAGCCGCCGACGGCCGCCACGACCAGCAGCAGCGCCACCAGCGCGTAGGGCAGTCGCCGCCGGAGCGTCGGCGGCAGCTCCGGGCGACGGCGCGGCCGCGGCACCGGGACGCGGGCGGCGGCGTCGGCGTCCCCGGCGGTCGTGAGCAGGCGCAGCAGCGCGTCCGCGGTCTCCACCGGCGGCTGGGACGGCCCCACCGCGCGTCCGCCCGGCTGGAGCACGCGGAGGACGGCGTCGTCCAGGTGCCGCGGGACGCCGGCGCGCACCTGCCGCGGGCTGCACAGCCGGCCCTCACCGGCCGGCCCTCGGTCGGGCAGGACCGGCGCCGGTCGCAGACCTGCCCCGTCGGCCTCTGTCGCCGACCCGGGCCAGCGGGCGGTGAGCATGGCGTAGAGGCAGGCAGCGAACGCGTGCACGTCCTCGGCGGCGGTCCGGGCCGGCCCGCTGCCGCCGTCGGAGCGCTGGGCCAGCACCGCGGCGACGCCGGTGTCGCGCAGCCGCAGCCCGCCGTCCTCGGTGAGCAGCACGGTGGCCGGGGTGATCCCGCCGTGCAGGACCCCGCGCTCGTGCGCGACGCGCAGCGCCTCCGCCCCCTCCAGGCCGAGGGCGAGCGCGTGGGCCGGGTCCAGGGGCCCGTCGTCGGCCAGCAGCTCGGAGAGGGTCGTGCCGGGGACGTGCTCGCTCACCACGTAGGCGATGTCGCAGGTGCCGGCCGGCCGGCCGTAGCGGACCGCCGGCACCTCCTCGAGCGCGGCGTCGTAGACCTGCACGAGCCCCGGGGACCGCACCGCGCCGGCTGCGGCCGCGGCCTGCAGCAGGTCGCGGCCCCAGGCCGAGCGCTTGCCCGAGGCCAGGATCAGCAGGACGTCGACGGGCCGGTCGAGGACGTCGTCGCAGGCTCGCCAGCGCGCGGCCTCGTCCGGGTCGCCCGGCACGGGCGGCAGCGGGTCGACCAGCCGGTAGCGCCCGGCCAGCAGCGTCCCCGGTCCGACGTCGGGTCGCAGCGCCCGCGACACCGGCCTGCCTGCCGGTCCGCCGGCCAGCCGGCCCGAGGGCGCGGTCGACGACGCGGTCGTCCGGCTGCCGGTCCCGGGCACGCGGCCACTCTAGGTCGCGGGAGCAGGGCTCAGCGGGCCGGCGCGGCGCTGGTCGTGCCGGTCGAGGTCGCCCAGTGCCGCACCGGGCCGACCTTCTCCACGAGCATCGTCGAGGCGGTGTGCCGGA
This sequence comes from Mycobacteriales bacterium, assembly GCA_035540755.1. Classification (GTDB taxonomy): domain Bacteria; phylum Actinomycetota; class Actinomycetes; order Mycobacteriales; family SCTD01; genus DATLGD01. The sequence continues at coordinate 5,308 of DATLGD010000214.1, forward strand.
CGGTGAGGGTGACCACGCCGTCGGAGGTGACGGTGAACCCGGCCGGGTCGATGCTGTCGACCGCCGGGTCCTCGAGCGTGGCGACAGCGGCGTCGTAGGCCCGCTGCACGTCCTTGCCGTCCTGGTAGGCCGTGACGGCGGCGCGCGCGGCGGTGATCGCCCGGTCCTCGGCCTGCATCTTGCCGACGCCGAGGGAGATGGCGTCGAACGCGAGCAGCCCCAGCAGGGCCAGCGTCACCGTCAGCCGGGTCAGCCAGCCGAGGACGATGTCGCCCCGGTCGTCGTGCCGCACGCTCTCCACGGGTCAGGCATCGGCCGGGCGCGGGCCGGGCTTGAGCGTCACCCGTGCGGGTGTCCAGCCGGGTCAGCGGCGCAGCCGCCGCAGCACCGGCGCGGCGGCCTCGTCGACCTCGGGCACCCGCATCCGGCGGGCCAGCAGCAGGTAGCCCAGGCCCAGCAGCGCCCCGCCGGCGGCGAGCGCGAGCAGCGAGCCGAGCACCGGGCTGTCGACGGCGTCCCGCACGAGGGCGGCAGCGCCCGCGGCCAGCGCCGCGGGAAGGAGCACGGCGACCACGCACCGCACGACCGTGCGCACCACCACCGCGCCGTCCAGCCCGCCGATTCGTCGGGACAGCACCACCGAGCACACCGCGAGCCCGACCGCGAAGGACGTGGCGTGCCCGGCCGCGAGCCCGAGCACCTTGTACTCCTCCGGCAGCGACAGGTACAGCACGACGTCGACGACGACCAGCGAGGCGTTCACCCACAGGTTCACCAGGAACGGCGTGCGCGTGTCCTGCATCGCGTAGAAGGCGCGCAGCTGCAGCTGGTAGGTGCTGAACGGCACCAGCCCGAAGGCGAAGACCGCGAGCAGCAGGCCGATGAAGCGGGCCTCCTCCGGCGAGACGTTGCCCCGGCCGAAGACCACGACCGCGACGTCGCGGCCGAGCACGACGAACGCGGCGGCGGCCGGCACGAGCAGCGCGGCGGTCAGGCGCAGCCCGCGGTTGAGCGAAGCGCGCAGGTCGTCGGTGCGCCCGTCGGCGGCGGCCCGGCTCATCCGCGGCAGCAGTCCGGTGATGACGCTGACGGCGACCACGGCGTGCGGCAGCTGCCACAGCAGGAAGGCGTAGACGTAGGAGGCGTAGCTGCGGTCCGGGGTGGCCTCGAAGGCGTCGGTGGCCAGGCGCACCACGACCAGGTAGGCGAGCTGGTTGGCGACCACGTAGAGGAAGGTCCACTGCGCCAGCCGTGCGGCCCTGCCGAGGCCGGCGTTGCGGAAGTCGAACCGGGGCCGCAGCCGGAAGCCGGCCGCGCGCAGCGACGGCACGAGCGCCACGGTCTGCGCGACCACCCCGAGCGTCGTGCCGATGCCGAGCAGCAGCGTCCCGCCGGTCGTCAGGCCCGCGGCGGTGCCGTCGGTGGTGGCGAGTAACAGGAACAGCAGTCCGGTCGTGATCATGACGACGTTGTTGAGCACCGGCGCCCACATCGGCGGCCCGAACCGCCCGCGGGTGTTGAGGATGGCGCCCATCACCGCCCCGGCGCCGTAGAAGAGCACCTGCGGCAGGAAGAAGCGGGCGAACAGGATCGCCAGCTCGCGCTCGGCGTCCGGCACGCCGGGGTCGAGGTAGAGGTCCACGACCAGGGGTGCCGCCAGCACGAGCAGCACCGCGGCCGTGCCCAGCACCAGCACGACGAGGGTGAGCAGCCGCTGGGCGTAGGCCTGCCCGCCGTCCTCGTCGTCCTTGGCGGCCCGGACCAGCAGCGGCACGACGACGGCAGTGAGGATGCCGCCGAGCAGCAGCTCGTAGACGATGTTCGGCGCGGTGTTGGCGACGTTGTAGGACAGCCCGATGCCGGTGACGCCGATCGCCGAGGCGATGACGGCGGTGCGCAGGAACCCGGTCAGCCGGGAGGCGGCGGTGCCGACCGCCATCGAGCGCACCGACCGGCCGAGGCCCTCGCCGCCGTCACTGCCGCCCCCTTTACCGGGCGTCGGCCCGTCGCTCACGCGTCGTCCTCGGGACCGAGCCCGACCGCGGGGCGCCGCAGCGCCCGGCGCACGATCCGCACCCCGGCCGCGACGAGCAGCACGCCGGCCCCGATCCCGGTGATGGCGAGGGCCAGCCGGCCGAAGCCGGTCGAGCGCACGATGAGCTCCTCCGGCTCGCCGAAGGGCTGGCCGGCCCGGTCCAGCAGGGTGGCGCGGACGACGAACTGGCCGCCGGTGCGGGCCTCGACCCGCAGCCGGACCGGCACCACCGCCGAGGGCCCGATCGTCCGCAGCTCGGTGTCGGTGGAGGTCAGCCGGGCCTCGATCGGGTCGTTGAGCTGCACGGCCAGCGTGACCGGCTGGTCGAGGGCGTTGGTGATCGACACGTCGATGACGCCGGTGTCGGCGGTGAAGACCACCTCGCCGGAGGTGTCGAGCCGGACCTGGGCCCGGTAGGCGTCGACGTCGTCGCGCAGCAGGGTGAGCATCTGCCGCCCACCGGCCGGGTCGCCCCGCCAGGCGCTCGACTCCGCCCGCCCCCGGGCCCGCAGGAACCGCGCCTTCACCTCCGCGGCGGCGTCGCTGCCGGCGACGAGCACCTCGTCGGTCAGCTGGTTGCCGCGCGCCCTGACCTCGGCGACCTCCTCCAGGTAGGCCGCCGGCAGCTCGCCGGTCTCCGCCCCGGTCCCGTTGCGCTGCTCCCCCTCGGCCGGCGCGAGGTCGCCCCGCTCCTCCGACACCGGCTCGGCGTCGTCGTCGACGGGCGGGGTCCTGGGGCAGCGCTCGGTGCCGTCGACGACGTCGGACAGCGGCACCGGGCACAGCCACGGCAGCCGGCCGGCGTCGTGCAGCGCCGCGGCGGCCACCTCCGGCACCACGCTGCCGCGGCGCGGCGGAGCGACGACGAAGGTGCGCGACTCCCCCGGCCGCTCTGCGGCGAGGATCGCGGTCTCGGCCAGCCACCGCTGCTCGGCCAGCCGCGCGCCCTGCCACGTCGGCTCCTCGGGGGAGGCGGCGAGCAGCCGGGACAGGCCGTCGTCGACCACCAGGCCGGTGACCCGGCCGGCGCTGGCCGAGCTGAGGTCGGTGCGGGCCCCGGGCGTGCGCGGCAGGTCGAAGCGCAGCGGCGGCAGCGCCTGCTCGTCCAGCACCACCGCCCGCGCCCCGCCACCGAGCACTGCGTCGAGCGCCCCGGAGGACAGCCGGCCGGCCGACGGCCACACGAGGTCGTCGGTCGGCTCGACGCCGACCAGGTCGGCGGCGACCCGGCGGCCGAGCAGGCGCAGCTGCTCGACGTCGTCGGACAGGCCGGACCGCTGCCGGGAGACCGCGACGACGTCGGGGTCGGCGTAGGGCAGGGCCAGCAGGTCGCCGCCCGGCAGGGCCGGCCGGCCGGGAGCCGGCGGCGCCCCCGCCACCGCGTCGCGCAGCTCGGTCAGCCAGCGGGCGGCGTCCGCCGACGGCGGTGCCGGCCGCGCGCCGTCGTCGGTGCGCACCGCGTGCTCGCCGGCCAGTGCCGCGACGGCCTCGACGAGGGCCGGGTCGACGGCGAAGGTGAGCGGCACCGGGTCGCGCCGGCAGGGCGCGGGGTCCACCTCGTCGCTCTCGCCCGGGGCGGTGCCGGGCGGGGCGGCCGGCTCCGGGTCGCAGGCGCCTGGCGCGCCGGTGCGGGCGGCCTCCAGCAGGGCCGCCAGCCGGCCGGCGTCGCCGCCCGGCGAGGAGGGGGCGAGGGAGGCCGGCAGTGCGGCGTCGAGGAAGGCGTCGTCCGGGGCGCGGGCTGGCTCGTCGACGAGCGGCCACAGGAACGCCAGGCGGCTCGGCGCGGGCGGCCCGGTGGGGAACCAGGGCACGAAGGTCGAGGCGACCCCGACCTCGGTGCTGCGCCGGCCCGCCCCGAGCCGGCCGGCGGCCACCACCTGCAGCGGGTAGACGCCCAGGCGGGTGAGGCCCAGGGCGCCGACCGGCATCCGCAGGTCGAACGAGGTCGACGAGCCGGGCGCCAGCCGGTCGAGCCCGAGCGAGGCCTCCGGCCCGCGCGGGACGGCGGGACGCCGGTCCTCCTCGGCGAGGGCGAGGGCGCTGCGGCTGCGCAGCACCGCTCCGACGGCGAGCCGCACCTCGAGGTCCTCCACCGGCTCGGTGCCGCGGTTCACGACCACTCCGGTGACCTGCAGCGGCTCCTCCGGCGACGCCGGGGCGCGGGGCAGCAGGTCGGTGACCTCGACCGACACCGGACCGGCGGGGTCCGCCGGGTCGGGCGCCGCCGCCCCGCGCGGGGACGGCGTGCCGGCGGCTGCCGCGGGTGCCGCGACGTCGGTGGCGGCGGCCGCCGCCGTCAGTCCTGTCGGGCTGAGGAGGGCAGGGACGAGCACGACGGCCGCCAGCCGCGCGCCGAGCGGGGAACGGGCGCGGCGCCGGCCCGGAGGCCGGCCCGACCAGCGGCGGACGCGCACCCGGGCGTCAGGCCGTCTCGGCGAGCAGGTCGGGGACCCGCTCGAGCAGCCGGCGCTCGTCGGCGTACGCCAGCCGGGCCGGGACGTCGCCGAGCGGCACCCAGGCCACCTCGCTCACCTCGACGTCGTCGTCGGACAGCTCGAGGCCGTGCACCGGGTCGGCGGCCAGCAGCAGGTAGTGGTGCACCGTCTTGTGGATCCGGCGGCCCTCGGCGACGAACCAGAAGTCGATGGTGCCGAGCTTGCCGACCACCCGGCCGCGGATGCCGGTCTCCTCGGCGACCTCCCGCACGGCCGTCTCGGGCTCGGTCTCGCCGGCCTCCAGGTGACCCTTCGGCAGCGACCACAGCAGCCGGCCGCGCCGGTCGATCCGGCCGATCAGGGCGCCGCGGGCGTCCGGTCCGAGCCGGTCCAGCACCAGGCCGCCGGCGCTGGTCTCGTCGACCCGCTGCATCTGTCGCCGACCCGGCGGCGCGGGGCCGCGCGGCGGGACGGGGACAGGCGCCATGCCTGGCAGGGTACGTCGGCGGGCGGCACCCGGCTCCCCGGCTCGCCCGCCCCGGCCGTCCGCCGGCCACCCGCCCCGGCCGTGCCGCCTGCGGTCAGGCGGTCCGGCCGTCGGAGGCCCACTGGGCAGTGCTGCTGAGCAGCCGCGCGTCGAGGTCGACGATGTCGGCGTAGCGGGCCCGCGGCACCGGCAGCGGGCTCGGGGTGAGGGTGCCGACGCGGGCGCCGACGGCCACGAGCAGGTCGCGGGTCCGCACGCCGAGCGCCACCCGCCCCTCCCCCGCCGCCGCGTAGAGGACGTCGGTGGCCCCGACCGCGGCGTCGGCGAGCACCTCGACCCCTGCCGGCAGGCCGACCGGGCTGACCAGGCCGTCCGGGCAGCCGGTCAGCGCGCTGACCTCGGCGGGGGGAAGCGGCTCGACGCCGGCGGCGTCCAGGAGGGCGAGCAGGGCGTCGACGTCGGGTACGGCCCCCGCCGGGACGAGGACGGCGACGAACGCCGCCCGGTCCTGTCCCCCGAGGTCGGGGGCCTCCGGTCGGACGACCCGGTACAGGCGGACGGCGACGCAGCCCACCGGCATCCCGAGGCTGAACGGCAGGTCGTCGGCCGTCGTGATCCGCTGCGGCAGCCGGACGATCTCGTGCGGCACGTCGCGCGCGAGCAGCTCGCGGTGCACGTCGAGGGCGGTGCGCACGGGCCGAGGACTCCGGGGGGCGGGCGGCGCGGCCGGGGCGACGCGGACGGGTCTGGCGGGCGAGCGGGGCACGGGTGCTCTCCGGCATGGTGACCCACCCGGGCGGCCCACGCAAGGCTGCTCCGTCCGGAGCACCCGGCCGTCGCACCCGACTAGCCTCGGGCGGCCGTCGCACCCGACTAGCCTCGGGCCTCGTGCCTCCCGCTGCCGCGCCCGCCGCCGTGCCGCCCGGGGACGACCCGGCGCCCGGGCTCGCCGCGGCGCAGCACAACGCCGTCCGCGAGCTGGTGCGGGTCGCGCCGGTGGCGGTCGAGCTCGGCGAGCGCTTCGCCGGCGCCGGGCACGCGCTGCACCTGGTCGGCGGCTCGGTGCGCGACGCCCTGCTCGGGCGGCTCGGCGACGACCTCGACTTCGCCACCGACGCCCGCCCCGAGCAGGTGCTGGCCCTGGTCGAGGGGTGGGCCGAGGCCACCTGGGAGACCGGCATCGCCTTCGGCACCGTCGGTGTGCAGCGCAAGGGGATGCGCCTGGAGATCACCACCTACCGGGCCGAGCAGTACCGCCCGGACAGCCGCAACCCCGAGGTCCGGTACGGCGACTCGCTCGCCAGCGACCTCGTCCGGCGCGACTTCGCCTGCAACGCGATGGCCGTGGCCCTGCCCGACTGGAAGGCCCCGGCCGCGTTCGTCGACCCCTTCGGCGGGCTCGACGACGTCGCGGCCGGCATCCTGCGCACGCCCGGACGGCCGGAGGACTCCTTCGGCGACGACCCGCTGCGGATGCTGCGGGCCGCCCGGTTCGTCTCCACGCTGGGCTTCACCGTGGCTCCCGACGTCGTCGCGGCGATGCGGGCGATGGCCGACCGGCTGTCGATCGTCAGCGTCGAGCGGGTGCAGGGCGAGCTGTCCAAGCTGCTGCTCGGCGCGCACCCGCGGGCCGGGCTCGAGCTGCTCGTCGACACCGGCCTGGCCGACGTCGTCCTGCCCGAGCTGCCGGCGCTGCGCCTCGAGATCGACGAGCACCACCAGCACAAGGACGTCTACGAGCACAGCCTGCGGGTGCTCGAGCGGGCCATCGCGCTCGAGCCCGAGCTGCCCGGCGGGGGGCCCGACCTCGTGCTGCGCCTGGCCGCGCTGCTGCACGACGTCGGCAAGCCGCGGACCCGGCGCAAGCAGCCCGGCGGCGGCGTCTCGTTCCACCACCACGAGGTGGTCGGCGCGAAGATGGCGGCCAAGCGGCTGACGGCGCTGCGCTACCCGAAGGACGTCGTCGAGGCGGTCCGCCGGCTCACCGAGCTGCACCTGCGCTTCCACGGCTACTCGGACGGCACCCCCGAGCAGGGCGGCTGGACCGACTCCGCGGTCCGCCGCTACGTCACCGACGCCGGACCGCAGCTCGAGCGGCTGCACAAGCTGGTCCGCTCCGACTGCACGACCCGCAACCGCCGCCGCGCCGCCGCGCTGGCCGCGGCCTACGACTCGCTCGAGGCCCGGATCGCCGCGCTGCGCGAGAAGGAGGAGCTCGACCGGATCCGCCCCGACCTGGACGGCCACCGGGTCATGGAGCTGCTGGGCATCCCGCCCGGCCGTACGGTCAAGCTGGCGCTGGACCACCTGCTGGCGCTGCGGATGGAGCACGGCCCGCTGGGCGAGGAGCGGGCCGAGGCCGAGCTGCGCGCCTGGGCCACCGAGCACGGCCACCTCTAGCCCCCACCCCCACCCCCTGCGTCCGCGTCCTGACACACC
>DATLGD010000215.1:0-11655 GCA_035540755.1 Mycobacteriales bacterium
CTCCGAAACCTTGCCGGTGCGGCGTGTCGGGTGGATCTGCCCCCTTTGCGCCACCTGCAGGTGACGCACGCCACTCCGGACGGAGCTCGGCTCAGCCGTGCTGGTGCAGCTGCCTCGCGGCCTCGGTCAGCGAGCCCGACAGCGACGGGTAGATCGAGAAGGTGTGCGACACCTGGTCGACGGTCAGCGCGTGCTGCACGGCGATGGACACCGGCAGGATGAGCTCGCTGGCGTTCGGCGCGACGACGACGCCGCCCAGCACGGTGCCGGTACCGGGCCGGCAGAACAGCTTCACGAAGCCGTCGGTGAGCCCGAGCATCTTGGCCCGGGCGTTGGTGGCCAGCGGCAGGTTGACCGTGTGGGCGTTGACCGAGCCCGACTCGACAGCCGTCTGCGTGACGCCGACCGAGGCGACCTGGGGGTCGGTGAACACGTTGGCGGCAACGGTCGAGAGCCGCAGCGGCGCGACCGCCTCGCCCAGGGCGTGCCACATGGCGATCCGCCCCTGCATGGCCGCCACGGAGGCGAGCATCAGCACGCCGGTGCAGTCGCCCGCGGCGTAGATGCCGGGCACGGTCGTGCGCGAGACCCGGTCGACCTGCACGAAGCCGCCGTCGGTGAGCGCGACGCCGGCCTCCTCCAGGCCGAGCCCGGCGGTGTTGGGGACCGAGCCGACCGTCATCAGCGCGTGCGAGCCGCGCACCTCGCTGCCGTCGGTGAGCCGGACGACGACGCCGTCGCCGGTGCGCTGGACGCCGGCCGCCCGGCCGCGTCGCACCTGCATGCCGCGGCGGCCGAAGACCCCCTCGAGCAGCTCGGCGGCGTCGCGGTCCTCGCCCGGCAGCACCCGCTCGCGGCTGGAGACGAGCGTGACCTCGGAGCCCATCGCGAGGTAGGCGTTGGCGAACTCGGCGCCGGTGACGCCCGAGCCGACGACCACCAGGTGCTCGGGGAGGTCGGGCAGGTCGTACAGCTGGCGCCAGTCGAGGATGCGCTCGCCGTCGGGCTCGGCCCCCGGCACGACCCGCGGGTGGGCGCCGGTGGCGAGAAGCACGACGTCGGCGTCGACCTGCTCCTCGCCGGCGCCGTCGTTCAGGGTGACGTCGACCTGCCCGGGGCCGCGCAGGCAGGCGGCTCCGTGCAGCACGCGCACCCCCTCGGCCCCGAGCCGCCGGGTGATGTCGGCCGACTGCGCCAGGGCCAGGGACTTCACCCGGGCGTGCACCTCGGGGATGTGCGCGCTCACCTCGCCCCGCGAGCGGACGCCGACCTGCTGGGCGTCGTCGAGGTGGACGAGGAACTCGCTGGTGGCGATGAAGGTCTTGGACGGCACGCAGTCCGACAGGACGCACTGCCCGCCGACCCCGTCGCGGTCGACCAGCGTGACCTCGGCCCCGAGCTGCACGGCGACCAGGGCCGCCTCGTACCCGGCCGGGCCTCCTCCGACGACGGCGATGCGGTGGGGGTTGTGGGTCACCCGTCTAGTCTCGCGCAGAGGGCCACGACACTGGTACGCACCCACGGACGGAGACCGCCCGATGCCTCGAACGACCCGGACCGCGCTGGCTGCGCTGGCCGTCCTCGCACTCGCCGGCTGCGGGAACGACGCCCAGCAGGACGACCCCTCCTCCACCGACCTGCCCGGGCCGTCGGTCTCCGGAGAGCTCGTGGGACCAGCCGGCGAGCCTCGGGGGTCGGTCACCCTGAGCTTCGGCTCCGGCGGGACCGTCGTCGACGTCGAGGCGGAGGGCCTGGAGCCGGGCTTCCACGGCTTCCACCTGCACGAGACCGGCCAGTGCGAGCCCGACAGCGCCGCGCCGTCCGATCCGGGCACGACCGGGCCGTTCCTGTCCGCAGGCGGTCACCTGTCCCGTTCCGGCGAGGACCACGGGGACCACGCCGGCGACCTGCCGCCACTGCTGGTCGGAGCGGACGGCCGGGCCGTCATGACGGTGACCAGCGACCGCCTGACCGAGGCCGACGTGCTGGACGACGACGGCACCGCCGTGATGGTCCACGCCGGGCCGGACAACCTGGGCAACATCCCGGAGCGCTACGCGCCCGGCGGACCGGACGAGATGACGCTGAGCACCGGCGACAGCGGCGGCCGGGTGGCCTGCGCCGCACTGACCGCGGCTGACCTGCCTGGTCAGTAGTCTTCGGGGCCATGGCGCTCTACGCGGCGTACGGGAGCAACCTCGACCCGGCGCAGATGCTGCAGCGCTGCCCGCACTCCCCCGCCGCCGGCACCGGCTGGCTCGAGGGCTGGCGGCTGACCTTCGGCGCCGAGGACCTCGGCTGGGAGGGGGCGCTCGCCACCGTCGTGGAGTCCCCGGGCGACCGGGTGTTCGTCGGCCTCTACGACATCACCGACGCCGACGTGCGCGCCCTCGACGCCTGGGAGGGCGCCGACACCGGGCTCTACCGCAAGGTCCGGGTCCGGGTGGCCACGCTCGACGACGACCGCCTCGCGTGGGTGTACGTCCTCGACGGCTACGAAGGCGGGCTGCCCTCGGCCCGCTACCTCGGCGTGCTCGCCGCCGCCGCCGAGGCGGCCGGCGCGCCCGACGACTACGTCGTCGAGCTGCGGGGCCGGCCCTGCCGCTCGATCGGGGACTGAGAGCCGCGGACGGGGGCCGTCAGCCGGCCTGCAGCGCCGCCAGACCGACCGCCGTCATGACCCGGACGCCGGCCGGCAGCGCCTCCTCGTCGACGTCGAACGCGCCCTGGTGCAGGTCGTAGGGGTTGCTGCGCCCCGGCGACTTGACGCCGAGCCGGGCCAGCGCGCCCGGGACCCGCTCGAGGCACCAGGCGAAGTCCTCGCCGCCGAGCGACTGGGCCGTCGGCACGGCCGCACCGGTGCCGAGCGAGGCGCGTACCGCCGCCGCCATCAGCGCGGCGGCGGAGGGGTCGTTGACCACCGGCGGCACGCCCCGCTCGTAGGCGACGTGCGCCCGCGCGCCGTACGGGGCGACCAGCCCGTCGACCAGCCGGTGCACCATGTCCGGGGCCCCGTGCCAGGCGTCCTTGTCGAGCACGCGCAGCGTGCCGTGCAGGACGCCCTCGCGCGGGATGGCGTTCGGCGCGATGCCGCTCGAGACCCGGCCCCAGACCAGGCACAGCCCGGCGCGGGGATCGACCAGGCGCGAGAGCGCGGCGGGCAGCCCGGTGGCCACGGTCGCGAGGGCGTGGACCAGGTCGACGGTGTTGTGCGGGCGGGAGGTGTGACCGCCCGGGCCGGTCAGTCGCACCAGGAGGTCGTCGGCCGCGGCGGTGATCGGGCCGCTCTTGACGCCGACCCTGCCGACCTCGAGCGCGGGGTCGCAGTGCAGCGCGAAGGCCGAGGAGACGCCGTCGAAGAGCCCCTCCGCCAGGACGTCGACGGCGCCGCCTGGCATGAGCTCCTCGGCGTGCTGGAAGATCAGGCGCAGGGTCCCGTCGAGCTGGTCGGCGACGGGGGCCAGCGCGAGCGCCGTGCCGAGCAGCACCGCGGTGTGCACGTCGTGACCGCAGGCGTGGCAGACCCCGGGGACGGTGGAGCGGTACGGCACGTCCTTCTCGTCCGGCAGCGGGAGGGCGTCGATGTCCGCCCGCAGCACGACCGTGGGGCCGCCGCCGTTGCCGAGGTCGCAGACGACCCCGGTGCCCCCCGCCAGCGGCTGGGGCTTGAGGCCGGCGTCGGACAGGCGCTCGCACAGGAACGCGGTGGTGCCGTGCTCCTGGCGGCCGAGCTCGGGGTGCGCGTGCAGCCACCGGCGGACGGTCACGAGCTCGTCCGCGTGCTCGGCCAGCCAGCGCTCGGCGTGCGGGCTCCCGGTCATCGGACCGCCCCCGGAGCGCCGAGGCCCTCTGCCGGCGGCCGCAGCACGGTGGGGGCGTCCTTCTCGAACTCCTCGACCAGGCTGTCGACGACGGCCGTGAGGTCGCCGCCGCTCGCCGCGGCCACGGCCCGCTGGCGCTCGTAGGAGGCGCCGGCCTCGACGATGCTCTCCACGCCCTGCAGCTGCTCGAGGCAGCCGAGCCGCTCGGCGGTCGGGCCGAGGTCCTGCACCAGCTCGCGCAGGGCGTCCCGCACCGGCACGAGCTCGTGGCTCTCCCCGCTGATGATGGAGGCGTCCATGCCGTGCCGCACCGCACGCCACTTGTTCTCGCGCACCACCCAGCCCTTGGGGCGGGGCAGCGTGTAGCCCTTGTCGACCTCGCGGTCGAACATCTCGACCAGGCACTGGGCGATGGCGGCGACCATCCCGACCTCGCGCAGCGTCGGCATGCCGTCGGCGATCCGCAGCTCGACGGTGCCGAAGTCGGGGTGCGGCCGGATGTCCCACCACACCTCCTTGATGGAGGCGATGGTCTTGGTCTTCAGCAGGGTCTCCATGTAGAGCTCGAACTCGGCCCAGTCGTCGAGCATGAACGGCAGGCCCGCCGTCGGCAGGCCCTCGAAGACCTTGGAGCGGGCCGACGCCAGGCCGGTGTCTCTGCCCTTCCAGTACGGCGACGACGCCGACAGGGCGAGGATGTGCGGCACGTACGCGGTGAGGGCGTTGACGAAGGCCACCGCCTTGTCCGGGTGCCGGACGCCGACGTGCACGTGGACCCCGAAGATCTGCAGGCGGCGGGCCAGCCACTGCATGTCGTCGACGAGCTTGGCGTAGCGCGGCCCGGCGCTGATCTGCTGGGTCTGCCAGTCGGTGGTCGGGTGGGTGCCCGAGCAGGTCATCGCCAGGCCCCGGCGGTCGACCTCCGGGCGCAGCTGGTCGACCGTGCCGCCCAGGTCGGCCAGCGCCTCGGGAACGGTCTGGCAGACCCCCGTGATGACCTCGACGATCGACTGGAACAGCTCCGGCTTGGCCTTCGGGTGCTCCTGCTCGCCGGCCGGCAGGAGCGCCTGCAGGATCTGCGTGGCGCCGCTGCTCAGCTCGCGGGTCTCCCGATCGACGAGCATGAGCTCCCACTCGATGCCCAGGCTCGACCGCCGGGAGGAGTTGAAGGGGATCTGCACGCGCGGACCCTACCCAGCGGGCGTGGGCAGACCCCTCCCGCACGCGGCGTCGCGGTGATCTCTGACGACGCGCGGACGGGCCGCAGCGCGGGCCGCCGTCAGAGATCGTCCCGCGGGGTCCCGCGCAGGCCGGGGCTAGAAGAACTCCTGCGGGGAGTAGACGCCCCAGACCTCGCGCAGCGCGCCGCACACCTCGCCGACGGTGGCCAGCTCGCGCAGCGCCTCCTTCATCGGGAACAGGACGTTCTCGCCGCTCTCCGCCGCGGCCTTGACCGCGGCCAGGTGCCGCTCGACGGCGGCCGAGTCGCGCCCGGCCCGCAGCGCCTCCAGGCGGGAGCGCTGGTCGGCCTCGATCGAGGGGTCGACGCGCAGCGGCTCGTAGCGCTCCTCGGTCTCGGAGCGGAACCGGTTGAGGCCGACCACGACGCGCTCGCCGCTGTCGATGCCCTTGGCGACCTCGTAGGCCGACCGCTCGATCTCGGTCTTCTGGAAGCCCTTCTCGATGGCGGCGACCGCGCCGCCGAGCTCCTCCACCTTCGCCATGAGCTCCCGGGCGCCCCGCTCCACCTCGTCGGTCATCGCCTCGACGACGTAGGAGCCGGCGAACGGGTCGACGGTCGCGGGAACGTCGGTCTCGTAGGCGAGCACCTGCTGGGTGCGCAGGGCCAGGGTCGCCGCCTTCACCGTCGGCAGCGCGATCGCCTCGTCGTAGGAGTTCGTGTGCAGCGACTGCGTGCCGCCCAGCACCGCGGCCAAGCCCTGCACGGCGACCCGGATGAGGTTGACCTCGGGCTGCTGGGCGGTGAGCTGGACCCCGGCGGTCTGGGTGTGGAAGCGCAGCATCATCGACTTGGGGTTCTTCGCCCCGAACTCGTCGCGCATGACCTGGGCCCAGATCCGCCGGGCGGCCCGGAACTTCGCGACCTCCTCGAGGAAGGCCGTGCGCGAGACGAAGAAGAAGGCCAGCCGCGGCGCGAAGTCGTCGACGTCGAGCCCGGCCTTGATCGCCGCCCGCACGTACTCGACGCCGTCGGCGAGGGTGAAGGCCACCTCCTCGACGGGCGTGGCCCCGGCCTCGGCCATGTGGTAGCCGGAGATGGAGATCGTGTTCCAGCGGGGCAGCTCGGTCTTGCAGTAGGCGAAGATGTCGGTGATCAGCCGCAGGGAGTGGGCCGGCGGGTAGATGTAGGTGCCCCGAGCGATGTACTCCTTCAGCACGTCGTTCTGGATCGTCCCGGTGATCTTCTCCTTCGGGACGCCCTGCTCCTCGGCCACCAGCTGGTACATCAGCAGCAGCAGGGCCGCCGGCGCGTTGATGGTCATCGACGTCGAGACCTCGCCCAGCGGGATCGAGTCGAACAGCACCCGCATGTCGTCGAGCGAGTCGATCGCGACGCCGACCTTGCCGACCTCGCCGTGCGCGACCGGGTCGTCGGAGTCGTAGCCCATCTGGGTCGGCAGGTCGAAGGCCACCGACAGGCCACCGGTGCCCTGGGCCACCAGGTGCCGGTACCGCTCGTTGCTCTCCTTCGCGGTGCCGAAGCCGGCGTACTGGCGCATCGTCCAGGGCCGGCCGGTGTACATGCTCGGGTAGACCCCGCGCGTGTACGGGTACTCGCCCGGCGCGCCGAGGCGACTGGGCAGGTCGTCGGCGACGTCGTCAGGGCCGTAGACCGGCAGGATCGGGAAGCCGCTCTCGGACGGACGTCCGGACTCCGACGCGCGGGCCACGGCGGCTCCTCTCGGCTGCGGACAGGGACGGGCCCGATGCTAGGGGGCGACAGCAGGCCGGGCAGGCACCGGGTGAGGTGCGCGGACGAAGGGGTAGGTCGCGCTCGTGGACAGGTCTCCGGCTCCCGGGACCACCGACGGCGCCCGCGTCGTCGCGGGCCGGTACACCCTGCTCGCGCCGCTGGGCTCAGGCGGCATGGGCACCGTCTGGCGGGCCCGCGACGGCGTCCTCGGCCGCGAGGTGGCGGTCAAGGAGGTCGTCTTCCCGCACGGCCTGGCCGACCAGGACCGCGACGTCCTGCGCGAGCGCACCCGGCGCGAGGCGCGCGCCGCCGCCCGGCTGGACCACCCGAGCGCCGTCACGGTCTACGACGTCGTGGAGGAGGGCGGCGTCCCCTACCTCGTCATGGAGCTGGTGGAGGCCCGGACGCTCGCCGACGTCGTGCGCAGGGACGGCCCGCTGAGCCCCGCGCGGGCCGGCGAGGTGGGCCTGGCCGTCCTCGGTGCGCTGCAGGCCGCGCACCGGCAGGGGATCGTCCACCGCGACGTCAAGCCCGGCAACGTGCTGCTCTGCACGGACGACGACACCGGCATGCGGCGCGTGGTGCTCACCGACTTCGGCATCGCGACGTCGTCCGGCGACGCCAGCATCACCAGCACCGGGCTGCTGCTCGGCTCACCGTCCTACATCGCGCCCGAGCGGGCCCGCGGCAAGTCGCCGGGTCCCTCCTCGGACCTGTGGTCGCTCGGCGCGACGCTGTTCACCGCGGTCGAGGGCCGGCCGCCCTACGACGCCGGGGACCCGGTCGCCACGGTCACCGCCGTGGTCACGGGCGAGCACGCGCCCTTCGTCGCCGCGGGCCCGCTCGAGCCGGTGATCACCGGCCTGCTCGAGCGCGACCCTCAGCAGCGGCTCGACGCCGACTCCGCCCGCGTCATGCTCGAGCAGGTCGTCCGTGGCGCCGACGCCGGGCCCCCTCCGGCTGCACGTCCGGCCGCACGGCCGGCGCCGGTGCAGCGCGCCGGCCGCACCACCGCGATGGACGCGCAGGCGGTGCGGAACGGCGTCGCGCAGGCCGAGGACCCGGCTCCCACCGCCCGGCCGGGCCTCGCCCGGCCCGCGCCTCCTCGGTCGGGTCGCCGGAGGCCTTCTCGGTCGGGTCGCCGGAGGGCAGCCCTGCCGGCGCTGCTGGCCGCCGTGGTCTTCCTGCTCGTCACCGTGGGCGGCGGCCTGGCCCTGCTGACCGGCGGCTCGCCGGGCGGCGACCCGGGCACCGCGGCGCCGTCGCCGACCGCCCCTGCGGACGAGCCGACCGACGGGCCGACCGGGACGGGCGCGCCCGAGGAGCCGGACGGCGAGCGGCCCGACGGCGTCCCGGCCGACTGGGTGGCCTGGACCCACCCGGACGAGGGCTGGACGCTGTTCCACCCGGCGTCGTACGAGGTGAGCTCGCGCAACGGCCTCACCCAGTTCCGGGACGAGAGCACCCGCTTCACGCTGCGGGTCGACGGCGACGTCGCCGGCGACTCCCCGCTGGCCGTGGAGCAGCAGGTGGCGGCCGCCTTCGCCGACGCCCTGGGCGGGTTCACCCAGATCCGGCTCGAGCCGGTGGACGGGCCGGGCGAGGAGGCCGCGGAGCTCGAGTTCACCTACAGCGACAGCGGCGCCGACCTGCGCGCGCTGCACCGGGCGTTCGTCGCCGACGGCCGGACCTACACGCTGTGGTGGCAGACCACCGCGGACCGGTTCGAGGAGAGCCGCGCCGAGTTCGAGCGCCTGGCCGGCGCGCTCGTCCCTGCCTGAGCCGGTCGCGGGCGGGCCTCCCGGGGATGAGTCCTGTGTCACGTGGTCCCGCCGTGCCGCGGGCATCGGCCGTCGTTAGTCTTGAGCGGCCGGTCCCAGCCCTGTCGTGCTGACCCCCTGCACGCCACTGACCGGCGTCGAGACGCTCGACACCGTCAGGAGGCGCTCTTCCCGTGCAGGCACCAGCAGGCACGCTCTACCGCGGCCGTGAGGGGATGTGGACCTGGGTGGCGCACCGCGTCACCGGGGTCCTGATCTTCTTCTTCCTGTTCGCGCACGTGCTCGACACCGCGCTCGTGCGGGTCTCACCCGACTCGTACAACCGGATCATGGACACCTACAAGACGCCGCTGGTCAACGTCATGGAGGTCGGCCTCGTCGGCGCGGTCCTCTACCACGCGCTGAACGGCCTGCGGGTGATGGCGATCGACTTCTGGAGCAAGGGCACCCGCTACCAGAAGCAGATGAGCTACGTCGTCGTCGCCGTCGTCCTGCTGGTCATGATCCCCGGCACGTACTACATGGTCGAGCACACCGCCCGCGAGGTCTTCGGGAGCACGCCGTGACCGCACCCACGCAGGAGACAGCCAACGCCGGCTCGCTGCAGCAGCCGGACAACCAGGACCGCCTGGTGATCGAGGCGCCCCGCGCGCGCCGCAAGCGCCCGTCCGGGATGACGTCCAAGACCAACTTCGAGATGTACGCGTGGGTGTTCATGCGCGTCTCGGGCCTGTTCCTCGTCGTGCTGGTGCTCGGCCACCTGCTGATCATGAACATCCTCGACGGCGGCGTGCAGCGCATCAACTTCGCCTTCGTCGCCGGCCGCTGGGCGTCGCCGTTCTGGCAGACCTGGGACCTGCTGCAGCTGTGGCTCGCCATGCTGCACGGCACCAACGGCATGCGCACGATCGTCAACGACTACGCGCAGCGCGACGGCACCCGGTTCTGGCTCAAGATGCTGCTCTACACGAGCTCGTTCCTCATCCTCGTCCTGGGCACGCTGGTGATCTTCACCTTCGACCCGAACCTCACGTAGGAGCCGGCTCATGGTGCAGTTCCACCGCTACGACACCGTCATCGTCGGCGCCGGCGGCGCCGGCATGCGCGCCGCCCTCGAGGCCGGCAAGCGCTCCCGCACCGCGGTGCTGACGAAGCTCTACCCGACCCGGTCCCACACCGGCGCGGCGCAGGGCGGCATGTGCGCGGCCCTCGCCAACGTCGAGGAGGACAACTGGGAGTGGCACACCTTCGACACGGTCAAGGGCGGCGACTACCTGGTCGACCAGGACGCCGCCGAGGTGATGTGCAAGGAGGCCATCGACGCCGTCCTCGACCTCGAGAAGATGGGGCTGCCGTTCAACCGCACCCCCGAGGGCCGCATCGACCAGCGCCGGTTCGGCGGGCACACCCGCAACCACGGCGAGGCGGCCGTGCGCCGGTCGTGCTTCGCCGCCGACCGCACCGGCCACATGATCCTGCAGACGCTCTACCAGCAGTGCGTCAAGGAGAACATCGACTTCTTCAACGAGTTCTACGTCCTCGACCTGCTCATGAACGAGGGGAAGACGGCCGGCGTCGTCGCCTACGAGCTGGCCACCGGCGAGATCCACGTCGTCCAGGCCAAGGCGGTGCTGTTCGCCACCGGCGGCTTCGGCAAGGTCTTCAAGGTCACCTCGAACGCGCACACCCTCACCGGCGACGGCATGGGCATCGTGTGGCGCAAGGGCCTGCCGCTGGAGGACATGGAGTTCTTCCAGTTCCACCCGACCGGCATCTGGAAGATGGGCATCCTGCTCACCGAGGGGGCGCGCGGAGAGGGCGGAATCCTCCGCAACAAGGACGGTGAGCGCTTCATGGAGCGCTACGCCCCCACCATCAAGGACCTCGCGCCGCGCGACATGGTCGCCCGCGCCATCTACACCGAGATCCGCCAGGGCCGCGGCTGCGGACCGAACGGCGACCACGTGCTGCTCGACCTCACCCACCTGCCACCGGAGCAGCTCGACGCCAAGCTGCCCGACATCACCGAGTTCGCGCGCACCTACCTCGGCATCGAGCCCTACACCGACCCGATCCCGATCCAGCCCACCGCGCACTACGCGATGGGCGGCGTGCCGACCAACGTCGACGCCCAGGTGCTGCGCAACAACACCGACGTCGTTCCCGGCCTGTTCGCCGCCGGCGAGGTCGCCTGCGTGTCCGTGCACGGCGCGAACCGCCTGGGCACGAACTCGCTGCTCGACATCAACGTCTTCGGGCGCCGCGGCGGCCTCTCGGCCGCGGCGTACGCCAACGAGAACGACTTCGTCGAGCTGCCGGCGGACCCGGCCAAGGACGTCGAGGAGCTGCTGCGGCTGCTGCGCGACGGCGGCGGCACGGAGTCCGTGGCGCAGATCCGGCACGAGCTGCAGGAGACGATGGACGCCAACGCGTCCGTCTACCGCACCGAGGCCACGCTCAAGCAGGCCGAGATCGACATCGCGGCGCTCAAGGACCGCTACTTGCGCATCGGGGTCGCCGACCGCGGCAAGCGCTACAACACCGAGCTGCTCGAGGCCGTCGAGCTGGGCTTCCTGCTCGACCTCGCCGAGTGCCTCGTGGTCTCGGCGCGCGCCCGCAACGAGTCGCGCGGCGGGCACTTCCGCGAGGACTACCCGAACCGCGACGACGTCAACTTCATGCGCCACACCATGGCGTACAAGGAAGGGGCGGAGATCCGGCTCGACTACAAGCCGGTGGTCCAGACCCGTTACCAGCCGATGGAGCGCAAGTACTGATGACGGTGGTCGAAGAGCGTCCCGCGGGCGAGCAGTCGCCGGTCGAGGACCACAAGCGGGTCGTCACCCTGAAGATCCGCCGGTACGACCCCGAGGTCGACCCGGACGCCAACTGGCAGGAGTTCCAGGTCCCCGTCGAGAAGGGCGACCGCCTGCTCGACGCCCTGCACCAGGTCAAGTGGTTCCAGGACGGCTCGCTGTCGTTCCGCCGCTCCTGCGCGCACGGCGTCTGCGGCTCCGACGCCATGCGCATCAACGGCGTCAACCGGCTGGCCTGCAAGGTCCTGGTCAAGGACCTCGGCGACACGATCCTCGTCGAGCCCATCAAGGGCCTGCCGGTC
>DATLGD010000216.1:0-4812 GCA_035540755.1 Mycobacteriales bacterium
GCTCGGCGCAGGCCCGGGAACCGAGCCTGCGCCGACCCCGCCGCCCGACGTCGTCTCGGCGGGGCGCGACGACGACCCGGAACGCGACGAGCGACCGCGACGGCTCGATCGGGCAGAGCGGCCCGAGCGCCCTGAGCGGGCGGAGCGGCCCGAGCGGCGGGCTCGACCGGAGCTGCCGGAGTGCCCGGCCGCGCCTGCTCGCGGCGGACCCCCCGGCCGGGGCCTCGACCCGGCCCGCGGCTTCGGCCCGGAGCTGGACGGCGTCTTCGGCACGTGCGTGCCGTCCGGCTTCCACCCGCCGGCGCTCGGCGCAGACCGCACGCACCCCGGGCGGGACGCCGCGTCGCCGCCCGAGCGCGGCGTCAGGCCTCCGGCCCGTGCCACCGCGCCGGCCGTGCCGGGGCGCCCGGTGGCCCCGCCGCCCGCCGCGCCGGCCGGACCGCCGGCCGCCCTGCCCGGGCTCGCGCCTCCACCCGCACCTGCCGCATCTCGACCGGCCGGACCGGGCGGGCCCGGTCCGGCCCGACCCGAGTCCCCGAGCGGCAGCTCGGCCGGACCCGCGGCTCCGGCCAAGCCCCAGCCGGCCAAGCCCCAGCCGGCCAAGCCCCAGCCGGTCAAGCCCGCGAAGCCAGGCAAGGCCGAGAAGCCGGGCAAGCCCGCGAAGCCAGGCAAGCCCGAGAAGCCGGGCAAGCCGGCGAAGGCCGAGAAGCCGGGCAAGCCGGCCAAGGCCGAGAAGCCGGGCAAGCCGGCGCGGTAGCCGGCGAGATCCAGGTCACACGCCCGGGGCAGGGTCTGAGACACTTCCGGGCACGCGGCGTCGAGCCAGAGGCACGCCCGCACCGTCCCGCACGACCACGCACCACAACCGCATCACCGGAGCACCGCAACCGCACGACCTGCACCGCACCACTGCACCGCCGGCCGCACGCACACCGCCGCACGAGGCGGACCGCGGCCGGTGCCGACGAGCGGCCCCGGCGATCCCGGGCCGCCCGGAGACCGAGGAGAGCGCCGCCCGTGACCCGACCAGTCCTTCGCGACGACCAGCAGCACCGCCGGAGCCGGCCGTGACCGCCCCGGTGTCCGAGCGCAGCGGTGAGGCCACCGGCTCGAGCGCCGGACCGGAGCTGGTCCAGCTGCTCACGCCCGAGGGCGAGCGGGTCGAGCACCCCGACTACGACGTCGCGTTCACCGACGAGGAGTACCGGTCGCTCTACCGCGACCTCGTCCTCGTGCGCCGCATCGACATCGAGGCGACGGCGCTGCAGCGCCAGGGCGAGCTCGGCATCTGGGCGGCCCTGCTCGGGCAGGAGGCGGCCCAGGTCGGCTCGGGCCGGGCCCTGCGCCCGCAGGACATGGCCTTCCCGACCTACCGCGAGCACGGCGTCGCGTGGTGCAAGGGCGTCGACCCGCTGAACCTGCTCGGGCTGTTCCGCGGCGCCAGCAACGGCGGCTGGGACCCGAAGCAGAACCGCTTCCACCTCTACACGATCGTCATCGGCAGCCAGACGCTGCACGCCACCGGCTACGCCATGGGCGTCACCAAGGACGGGGCCGTCGGCTCCGACGACGGCGAGGCCGTCATCGCCTACTTCGGCGACGGTGCGAGCAGCCAGGGCGACGTCAACGAGGCGTTCGTCTGGGCCGCCGTCTACCAGGCGCCGGTGGTCTTCTTCTGCCAGAACAACCAGTGGGGCATCTCGACGCCGACGGCCAACCAGAGCCGCATCCCGCTGTACAAGCGGGCGCAGGGCTTCGGGTTCCCGGGTGTGCGGGTCGACGGCAATGACGTGCTCGCCAGCTACGCGGTGACTCAGGCCGCGCTCGACGCCGCCCGCACCGGCCAGGGCCCGACCTTCGTCGAGGCCTTCACCTACCGGATGGGCGCCCACACCACCTCCGACGACCCCACCCGCTACCGGCTGGCCACCGAGCTCGAGAGCTGGAAGCTCAAGGACCCGCTGGAGCGGATGAAGTCCTTCCTCTACAAGCAGCAGCTGGTCGACAGCGCCTTCTTCGCCGAGCTGGAGGAGGAGGCCGACGCGCTCGCCGCGCGCATCCGCAAGGGGTGCCTCGAGATGCCCGACCCGCCGCCGGACTCCATGTTCGAGCACGTGTACGTCGAGCAGACGCCGCTGGTGGCCGACCAGCGCGCCGCCTACGCCGAGTACGAGGCCGGCTTCTCGGACCACCCGGCCGGCGGGGGGCAGCACTGATGCCGCAGATGACGATGGCGAAGGCCCTCAACGAGGGCCTGCGCGCCGCGATGGAGAAGGACCCGAAGGTCGTCGTCATGGGCGAGGACGTCGGCAAGCTCGGCGGCGTCTTCCGGGTCACCGACGGCCTGCAGAAGGACTTCGGCGAGGACCGCGTGCTCGACACGCCCCTGGCCGAGAGCGGCATCATCGGCACCGCGATCGGCCTGGCGATGCGCGGCTACCGGCCGGTCTGCGAGATCCAGTTCGACGGCTTCATCTACCCGGGTTTCGACCAGATCGTCAGCCAGCTGGCCAAGATGCACGCCCGGTCCGACGGCGCCGTGCCGATGCCGGTGACCATCCGGGTGCCGTTCGGTGGCGGCATCGGCGCCGTCGAGCACCACAGCGAGAGCCCCGAGGCCTACTTCGCGCACACCGCCGGCCTGAAGGTCGTCAGCTGCTCGAACGCCGTCGACGCGCACTTCATGATCCAGCAGGCCATCGCCAGCGACGACCCGGTCATGGTGTTCGAGCCCAAGCGGCGGTACTGGGAGAAGGCCGAGGTTCCGCTGGGGGCCGACACCTCGATGACGCCGGACCCGCTGTGGTCAGCGCGCGTCGTCCGGCCCGGCGAGCACCTCACCCTGATCGCCTACGGGCCGATGGTGAAGACCTGCATGGACGCCGCGACGGCCGCCGAGGAGGACGGCCGAAGCCTGGAGGTCGTCGACCTGCGGTCGCTGTCGCCGATCGACTGGCCCACCGTCGTCGCGTCGGTGCGCCGCACCGGCCGCGCGGTCGTCGTGCACGAGGCGCCGTCCTACGTCGGCCTCGGCGCCGAGATCGCCGCCCGGCTGTCAGAGGAGCTCTACTACGAGATGGAGGCTCCCGTGCTGCGGGTCGCCGGCTTCGACGTCCCGTACCCGCCGTCGCGCGTCGAGGAGGAGTACCTGCCGGACCTGGACCGGGTGCTCTTCCACGTCGACCGCTCGCTGAGCTTCTGAGGGGGCGGCATGTCACGCGTGAGGGACTTCAAGCTGCCCGACCTCGGTGAGGGGCTCACCGAGGGCGAGATCCTGCAGTGGATGGTGAAGGTGGGCGACACCGTCACCCTGAACCAGCCGATCGTCGAGGTGGAGACGGCCAAGGCCGCGGTCGAGGTGCCGTCGCCGTTCGCCGGGGTGGTGCTCGAGATCCACCACGAGGCCGGCACCACCGTCGACGTCGGCTCGCCGATCATCACCTTCGACACCGACCCCTCGGCCGGCCCGCTCGAGGGCGCGGCCGGCGGGGCTGCGGCAGGAGCCGCCGCCAACCCGGTCGAGTCCGCCGCGCCCAGGCACGCCTCTGTGGCCGGGACGGTGTCCGAGGTCGCGGCCGACACCGTGCCGGCCGCCGCCGCCGGGCTGGTCGACGCGTCGCAGGTCGCGAGCGAGCCCGGCATCGAGGGCAGCCCGGCGCCGAAGCTCCGGGCGTCCGACGACGACGCGGCCGGGCCCAAGGGCGCGCTCATCGGCGAGGTCGGCCCGGACGGCCGCACGGCCACGCTGGTCGGGTACGGCCCGCGCTCGGTGACGGCCAAGCGCCGGCCCCGCACGTCCGCGCCGTCGGCCCCGGCACCGACACCGCTGGTGACCGACGCGCCGAAGCCGTCCCGCATCATCGCCGACGAGGTGGGCCGGAACGCCGAGGCCCGGTCCACGGGCACGGTGGCGAGGGCCAAGCCGCCCGTCCGCAAGCTCGCCAAGGACCTGGGCGTGACCCTGTCGTCCGTCCGCGGCACCGGACCCGACGGCCTCATCACGCGGGACGACGTCGAACGGGCAGCAGGCGGGGCTGCTGGCGGGCCGTCGTCGGGCGTGGCCGCGGCGGTGCGGGGCGTCGCGGGGTCCGTCGACGCCGGCTACGACGCTGCCACCCGCGAGCGGCGGGTGCCGGTCAAGGGCGTGCGCAGGCTGACCGCCGAGGCGATGGTCGGCAGCGCGTTCACCGCGCCGCACGTCACCGAGTTCATCACCCTCGACATGACGCCGACGATGGAGCTGCGCAAGACCGTCGCGGCCATGCCGGAGTTCGCCGGCGTGAAGGTGACGCCGCTGCTGTTCGTGGCCAAGGCGCTGCTGCTCGCCGTCTCGCGCAACCCGGAGATCAACGCCTCCTGGGACGAGGACGCACAGGAGATCGTCGTCAAGGACTACGTGAACCTCGGCATCGCCGCGGCCACGCCGCGCGGCCTGATGGTGCCCAACGTCAAGGACGCCGACCAGCTGTCGCTGCCGGAGCTCGCGCAGGCGCTGCAGTCGCTCACCGAGACGGCCAAGCAGGGCAAGACGCCGCCGGCGGACATGCAGGGCGGCACCATCACCATCACCAACGTGGGCGTGTTCGGCGTCGACAACGGCACGCCGATCCTCAACCCCGGTGAGGCGGCGATCCTGTGCTTCGGCGCGGTCCGGCCGATGCCGTGGGTGCACGAGGCCGTCCCCGGCGAGCAGAGCATCGCGGTGCGTCAGGTGACCCAGCTGTCGCTGTCGTTCGACCACCGGATGGTCGACGGGCAGCTCGGCTCGCAGTTCCTGTCCGACGTCGCGCGCGTGCTGTCCGACCCGGCCAC
>DATLGD010000217.1:0-21719 GCA_035540755.1 Mycobacteriales bacterium
CCCCGTCCCCGCCCCCCTGCTCGGCCAGTGCGACGGCCAGGTCACCTCGACCGAGGGGAGCGAACCGGCGGAGCCGCCGACGACGACGTCCGCCTCGACGACCGCCGGCCGGCCGAGCACGGCGGGCTCGGGCGCCCGCAGCTGGAGCACCGGATCGGCCTGGGTCCGGGCGACGCCCTGGGACGATCTCGCGACGGGCCCGGGCGGTTCGGCCCGCAGCTCCGCCTCCACCGTCACGGCGGTGCCCTCTGCCGACCGGCCGGTCGTGGGGACGGGCACCGACACGGTCAGAGGCGCCCGCCCCCCGGCGGCCAGCGGGCCATGGCGGCAGGTCAGACCGCTGCACGTCCAGCCGGGCCCCTGCGCGGTGACGCCGCCGAGCACCTCGACCTCGGGCCGGCCGACGGCGGGCCGCGCCTCCTCCGACGCTCTCACCACGACGACGACGTCGCCGTCGGTCGTCCGGCCGCCGGCGTTCTCGACGTCGACGACGCGCTGCACGATCTCGCCGCCGACGGCCGGGCGCGCGACCCCGACGCTCACCCGCGGGTCGGCGGCGTCGGGGCGCCCCAGCACCGCGCCGTCCGCGCCGAGACCGGCGAAGGCGCCGCGATCGTCGGAGAAGTAGGCGGAGAAGCCGTGCACGCGAGGCGTGGGATCGGCCTCCGGGCGCGTGGTCGCGACCAGCGGCGGCAGGACCGCGCCGGGGGCCAGGGTCGCCGACGTGCTGCAGGCGCGGCCGCCGTCGTGGTCCGAGCAGGTCCAGCCGGTGCCGGCGGCGTCCAGCGGCCCGGCGCGGCGGCCGGGGACCGCGGCCGCCGACAGGGTGACGCTGATCCGGCCGCTGACCGGCTCGGTGCCGATGTTGCGGACGGTGACGCTCGCCCGACCGGTCCGTCCTCCGTCGGGCGAGTTCACGGCCAGGTCAGCCGTGAGCAGCGGGCCGGTCCGCTGCCCGCGCTCCGCCGGCAGGGCGCGCAGGGTCGTGCTGCCGCTCGGGACCGAGTCCGGCACCGGGTGCGCGGTCAGCTCGGTCGTGACGCCAGGTTGCGCTGCCGGCGTGACCGACAGGTCCGGCAGCCTGCTCCGCGCCGGGGAGCTGCCGGACCACGAGCACTCGAGCGCGTGCCTGGCGGGAGTGCACGACCATCCCGGTCCGGACGCGGCGACCGGCGCCGGGGCCAGTCGCACGACCGCCCGCTCCAGCGCCTGCTCCCTGGTCGCGACCTCGAGGACCGCCCGGCCGGGCCCGGCCTCACGCAGCGCGAGGTCGAGGCCGCCCCGCACGACGGCCGGCTCGTGCAGGTAGGCGGCGTCGTTGCCGGTCCTGCGGTCCTGCGGTGAGCTGGTGCCGACGTGGACCCCGGTGAGCAGGTCGCCGCCGCCGGAGCGGACGCGCAGTGCCGGGGAGCCCGCGGCGGCCTCGATCGGCGCCTCGTACCGGCACGCCGCGGGCAGCAGACAGGTCCACCCCGCCGGGGGCGTCCCCACGACCTCCACCCCCGGTGAGCCGCTCAGGTCGACGACGACCGGGACGTCGTGCCGCACCCCGCCGACGTTGCGCACGACGACCTCGTGGTCGGTGCTGCCGTCGGCTGCCGCAGGCCCGAGCCGGCGGACCTCGGGGCTGAGGTCGACGGCGTCCGCGGCGACCACGCGCACCTGCCCGCGAGCGGTGTCGTCCGCCGGCTCGACGTCGTCGGCCGAGCGCAGGGAAGCGCGCAGGTCGACCGTCCGGCCCAGCGCGTAGACGTCCACCGGCACCTCGACGGACAGGGCCGGCAGGCGCGCGCCGGGGGCGACGGCGGCGGTCGACCGGCAGATGTCCAGCACGCAGGACCAGCCGGCGCCGGAGGCCCTGGGGCGGCCGCCGGCCTGTCCCACGGAGGCCTCGAGCCGCACGGCGACGGGCGCGGCGGCCCGGTCGGTGCCCACGTTGACGACCTCGACGCCGAAGAGCGCCCGGCCACCGGGGGCGACCGCGCCCCGGCCGTTCACGAGCGGGACGAGGTCGACACCGCGTCCGGCCACCAGCCAGCGCCGGCTGGTCGCGGCGGTCAGCGACCCGGCGGCCACCTCGGCCGTCACCGACACCGCGCTGGGTGCCCGCTCGTCGGCGGCGCCGCTCAGGACGAGCCGCGTCGACTCGCCCGGTGCCAGGCCGCGCGCGGCACGGCAGGTCGTCCCGGTGCAGCTCCAGCCGGTCGCCTGCGCGACCTGCAGGGGCAGGCCTGACGAGGCGGTGATGCGGACGGTGGGCGCGGCGACGTCGACGCTGCTCGGGTTGCGGACCTCCACGGGGAAGGTCGCCGGCGCACCCGGCGCGAGCGGCACGCCCTCCGGTCCGCCCACCTCGACCGACACCGTCGCCGGACCGCTGCGCGCGACGACCGGCAGACCGACCCATGACGACGCCAGCTCCACCATGTGGTCGACGGCGGGATCCACGAGGCGGGCCGAGACCGCACCGGTGCCCGGTCCCTCGTCGGGCGGCAGCACGACGCTGAGCTGCACCGGCGGAAGGCTGCCGTCGGCGGGCACCGGTCCCGGGTGCGTGCAGCGGCCCCAGTCCTCGCACGACCAGCCGCTCCCGGTGGCGCGACCGCCGCCGCGGTGCGCGTCGAGGTGCAGGACGACCGGGCCGGGGGCGCCTGCGGCGCCGTCGTTGCGCACGACCGCCGTCCCCGCGGCGGCCCGTCCGGCGACCAGCGGCTCCGCCGGCCGCAGCGTCACCGAGAGCGTGTGAGGCACCGCCGCGATCGGCGTCGTCGCCACCGCCCGTGCGCCGGACAGCCGCGCGACACCACTGCCCTGCAGCTCCGCGCGGACCGGCTCGTGGAGCAGGAAGGACAGGACGGACGAGGACCGCAGGACCGTCAGGCGCGGCAGCCGTCCCCCAGCCGGTACGACGGTCCGGTGCTCGCAGGCGCGCGCGGCGTCGTGCCCGGTGCAGATCCAGCCCTCGCCGGAGGCGGACACCAGGCCGGCGCCGCGCAGCAGGACGCGGGTGGGGCCGGCCGCCGCCGACCGGCCGGCGTTGTGGACGTCGACCGTCGTGGCGGCCACGCCGTCGTGCGGCGCAGGGTCGCCCGCGGTGGCGAGGACGACGAGGTCGGCCGGCGGCCGTGCGCTCGAGGCACCGGCGCCGGCCGAGCGCAGGTCGCGGCCGGCCTCGTCGAGCGCGGTGACCCTCCACCCGACCGGCGCGGCCTCCTCGGCCGGAACGGCCGTCGTCAGGGTGAGCGGCGGCAGGTCGCCGACTGCTCCGGGGTGACGGCAGACGAGGTCGCTGCTGCACACCCAGCCGCTCCCGGCGGCCGTCGTGGGCGGCGGTGGCGTGCCCGGCCCGGCGTCGACCATTCCCGCCACGACGGCGGGGGCGCCGTCACCCCTCACCCGGACGACCGCGCTCGCGGCTCCGCCCGGCGCACCCGGCTCCGCCTGCTGGACCAGGAGCCTCGCGTCCTCACGGGTCCGGACGGCGGTGACCGTCTCCGGCGACCCGGGCAGGGCGGGATCGACCAGCTCACTGGTCAGCGTCGCGAGGCTCCCGCCGCCGGACGTCGACGCGCGCAGCACCGGCAGCGATCCCCCGGGCGGCACCGGCCCCGGGTGCGTGCAGGTCGCGGGTGCGGTGCCGGAGCACAGCCACCCGGTGCCGAGGGCGGTCGCGGTGCCGTGCTGCTGGGTCAGCCGGACCTGCACCGGCCCGGCGCTGCCCTCCCCGCGCTCCGAGACGCGGACGGCGAACCCGCCGGCGTCGTCGGCGCCCGCCGACAGGACGAGGTCCCCACGACCGGCGGGGACGACCGGCGACGCGGCCACCGCGCGGTCGTTCCAGCCGAAGGCGTCGACCGGCTCGAGCCCCACGGCGACGCCGACGGCAGGGCCCTCGTCGTTCCGGTGCGAGCGCTCGGGGCCCCGTCGGCCGACCTCCAGCGGCGGCAGCGACCGACCGCCGGCCGGCGCGGCGGCCGTGGAGCACCGGAGCTGCTGGTACTCCGGTGCGCAGGTCCAGCCCGGCCCGCCGGCCCGCAGCGTGCCCAGCGTCGCGGAGCCGTCCCCGATGCGCACCGTGACCGGACCGTCGGGCGCGCGACGGCCGAGTCCGAGGACCTCCGCGTCGAACACCGCCTCCTGCCCGCTGACGACCGGCCCGCGGGGACGCACCCGCACCGCGAGGTCGACGTCGCTGTCGGGGACCGGAAGCACCGAGGTGGTCGCCTCGTCGTTGGCCGTCGGCTGGGCCAGCGGCGTGCTGAGCCGGGCGGTCAGCGGAGCGCCCGTCGCCGCCACGTCCGGCGTCCGGGTGACCGAGACGGGGGAGCTGCGTGCCCCCGGCTGCAGGTCGAGGTCCGCCGAGCAGCGCCCCGTGGCGGAGTCGCAGCGCCAGCCGTCGCCGGCGGCGCCGGTGGCGGGCCGCCCGGCGTCCTGGAGGGCCAGCTCGACCCGGCCGACGGCGCGCGACCCGCCCGCGTTGACGACCACCGTCGACGCCGTCGCAGGGCGCCCGGTGCGCACCGGACCGGCCTCGGTCACCAGCGGCACGAGGTCGGCGTCGCTCGCCGCCGCGAGCACGGCGGCGGGCAGCTCGAGGACCGCCGGCGCCGTCGGCAGGGCGACAGGGGAGATCAGCAGGAGCGCGAGAAGGGAGGGCAGGACGGCGGCGGGCAGCACGCTGCCGCGGGGGCGGCTCCGCGAGCCGGTCCGGTTGCGCACAGGGCTCCTCCCGTCGCGGGAGCGCCGGCGACCAAGCGTGGCACGGCGGGGGGCGGCGCGGGGCCCGAATCGGGCAAGAGGGCCGGAGCAGGTCCAGATCGGGCCGCCGGACGGCCGACGGGCCGCGCTGCTCGGCGGTCAGCCCGCGCGGGTGACGGCCTCGCAGACCGCCAGCCCTTCGCGCGCGCCGAGGGCGACGGCGTCGGCGCAGTGCCGCACCCACCGGGCGACGCCGCCCGGCCCGCCGCCGACATAGCCGCGCAGGGCCAGGCCGTAGCTGTCGCCCTCGATGGCCCCGTGGTCGCGGGCGAAGCCGCCCTCGCCGAACTTCTCGAGCTCGGCGTGCCCGACCTCCGGGGCCGAGACGGCCTTCGGGTCGAGGCCGCGGTCGATCAGCACCAGCCGGGCAGCCGCCCGGGCCACCAGCCCGTCGGCGACGCCGAACGGCCGCAGTGCCAGCAGCTCCCCGTGCACCACGGCCGAGACGACGACGGCGGGCGCCGACGTGCCGGCGGTGAGCAGGCGGGCCAGCCCGTCGAGGCGGGCGGCGACCTCGACCGGCTCCGGAGCCGGCCCGATGCCGTACGGGTCGTCGACCTCGACACCGGCCGGGCGCGGGCGGCCGAGCCGGTCGGGATCGGCCTCGAGCTCTGCGGCGGCCAGCACGTGCAGCCGGGCCAGCGCCTGCCGCGGCGAGTGCCGCCAGGCCACCAGCACCTGGCCGAGGTCGGCGTGCAGGCGCACCGCGTTCGCGACGACGCGCGCGCCGTGCTCGTCGCTGCGGTCGTGCAGCTCGACCGTGCCGCCGGACAGGAGCTGGCCGCGCAGCCGCTCCAGCTCGATGTGCGCTCCTTCGAGCTCGGCGGACGCGCGGGCGCCGCGCAGCGCCGACTCCGCGGTCACCTCGGCCGACCGGCGTCGCAGCAGCCGGTGCGACAGCAGCCCGTCGACCGCCGACCGCGCTCCGCCGACGGCGTCGGCGACGCCGGGCAGGTCGACCAGGGCCGCCAGCGGGTCGTCGGGCAGTCGCGGCAGGGTGCTGGTCACGCCGACCAGGCTAGGCCGCGGGAAGCCCGGACCGGGCCTATCGTCCCGCGGCATGGGCGACGTCCTCGCGGTGACCGCGGCGCTGCTCGGCGCGCTCGCCGTCGGCGGGGCAGCGGTGTGGTGGGGGCCGCGCGGCCGTCGGGTCTTCGGGACGGTGGCGGAGCGGGCGACCTTCACCGCCCTGCACGAGGCCAGCCTGGCCGCCCCGCCGCTGCGCGAGGGGCTGACGCCCGAGTCCGCCGCCCGCAGCGCACGTCACCTGCGCACCCTGCTGGGGAGCGCCGCCGTGTCGCTCACCGACACCGAGCGCCTGCTCGCCTGGGAGGGAGCCGGCGACGTGCACGCCGAGGCGGCGCACGCGCTGGCGGTGGGAGCACTCGACTCGGGACGGCCCGCCGTCGTCGGCGACCTGGTGTGCGGCGATCCCGACTGTCCGGTGCGCGCCGTCGTCGTCGCCCCGCTGGTACTGGACGAGGTCGTGGTCGGCTCGCTCGGCGCCTACGTGCAGGTGGCCAATCCGGGGCTGGTCCGGGCCGTCACCGAGGTGGCGCGGTGGGTGTCGGGACAGCTGGAGCTCGCCGAGCTCGACGAGTCGCGCTCGCGGCTGGCCGAGGCGCAGGTGCGCGCGCTGCGCGCGCAGATCAGCCCGCACTTCATCTTCAACGCGCTCACCGCGATCGCCTCGTTCGTGCGCACCGACCCCGAGCGCGCCCGCGAGCTGCTGCTGGACTTCGCCGACTTCACCCGCTACTCCAGCCGCGTGCACGGGCAGTTCACGACCCTGGCCGAGGAGCTGCGCTCGGTCGACCGCTACCTGCAGCTGGAGAAGGCGCGCTTCGGCGACCGGCTGCAGGTGGTCCTGCGGGTGGCGCCGGAGGTGCTGCCCGTCGCGGTGCCCTACCTGTGCCTGCAGCCGCTGGTCGAGAACGCCGTGCGGCACGGCCTGGAGCGCGGGTCGGGCGCCGTCACCGTGACCGTGGTGGCCGAGGACGACGGCGCCGGGTGCCGCATCACGGTCGAGGACGACGGCGTCGGCAGCGACCCCGAGCGGGTGCGGCAGGCGCTGGCCGGCTCGGGCGGCGACGGCGAGGACGAGGGACGTCAGTCCATCGGGCTGGGCAACGTCGACGCCCGGCTGCGGGCCGTCTACGGCGACGAGCACGGCCTGGTCGTCGAGACGGCCGAGGGTGCCGGGACCAAGGTGACCGTGCGGGTGCCGAAGTTCCAGGCCGGCGTGCGGGCCGGGATGCGGGCGTGACGGCAGCGCGCGCCGGCCTCACGGTGCTGGCGGTCGACGACGAGCCACCGGCCCTGGACGAGCTGGCCTACCTGCTGCGGGCCGACCCGCGGGTAGCCGCGGTGCGCACCGCCGGGGACGCCCTCACCGCGCTGAAGGTGATGGAGTCCGAGCGCATCGACGGCGTCTTCCTCGACATCCGGATGCCCGGGCTGACCGGGCTGGAGCTCGCCCGGGTGCTCGGCCGCTTCGCCACGGCGCCGGCGGTGGTCTTCGTGACCGCCTACGACGACGCCGCGGTCGAGGCGTTCTCGCTGCGCGCCGTCGACTACCTGCTCAAGCCGGTCCGGGCGGCGCGGCTGGCCGAGGCGGTCGGGCGGGTGGCGGCCGCCCGCGCGGCGGCCGTCGCCGCCACCGCACCGGCGATGCCGGCCGATGCGGGCACCATCGCCGTCGAGCTGGGCGGCGTGACGCGGTTCCTGCAGGTCTCCGACGTGCGGCACGTCGAGGCGCAGGGCGACTACGCCCGGCTGCACACCGAGACCGGCAGCCACCTGGTGCGGGTGCCGCTGGCGACGCTGGAGGAACGCTGGGCGCCAGCCGGGTTCGTGCGCGTGCACCGGTCCTACCTGGTCTCCACCCACCACATCAGCGAGCTGCGCGTCGAGCCGGGCGGCGGCCACGCCGTGCAGGTGGGCACGGGGCCGAGCGCGGTGGTGCTGCCGGTCAGCCGCCGGCTCAGCCGCGACCTCAAGGACCGGCTGGTGCACCGGGCTCGGCGCGAGGCGGAGCGGTGACGCGCCCGGTCGACCCAACCGACCCGCCACGCCGGGTGATCGTGACCAGCCCGCGCACCGCCGCGGTCCGGCGGCCGCCCGGGCGCTCGGCCGTGCAGGCCCTCGACGAGCAGGACCGCGTCGGCGAGCTGCTGGTGCGCTCACTGGTGCGCGCGCAGCTGGCGCTGGCGCTGCGCCTGCTGGCCGCCCTGGCCACGCTGCTGGGAGGCCTGCCGCTGCTGTTCGCCCTCGCGCCGTCGGTCCGCGACGTCCAGGTGCTCGGGCTGCCGCTGCCGTGGCTCGTCCTGGGCGTGCTCGTCTACCCGTGCCTGCTCGCCGGCGGGCTGGTCTACCTGCGCCTGGC
Organism: Mycobacteriales bacterium; assembly: GCA_035540755.1. GTDB lineage: Bacteria > Actinomycetota > Actinomycetes > Mycobacteriales > SCTD01 > DATLGD01. The sequence goes on from DATLGD010000217.1 coordinate 8,144, forward strand.
CGAGCGCAACGAGCGCGACTTCGCCGACCTGGTCGAGCGCTCGTGAGCGTCGGCCGGTGAACGGCACGACACTGCCGCTGCTCGCCGTCACCCTGGTGGTGTGCGCCACCGTCGGGATCGGCGTCTACGGGCTGCGGCTGGCCCGCACCACCAGCGACTTCCTCGTCGCCTCGCGGACCGTCTCGCCGCTGTGGAACGCCTCCGCGATCGGCGGGGAGTACCTGTCCGCGGCGTCCTTCCTCGGCATCGCGGGGCTGGTGATGGCCTACGGCGCCGACGCGCTGTGGTTCCCGGTCGGCTTCGTCGCCGGCTACTTCGTCCTGCTGCTGCTGGTGGCGGCGCCGCTGCGCCGCTCGGGTGCCTACACGGTGCCCGACTTCGCCGAGGTCCGGCTCGGCTCGCAGCCGCTGCGGCGGCTGTGCGCCCTCACCGCGGTGGCCATCGGGCTGCTCTACCTGGTGCCTCAGCTGCAGGGCGCAGGGCTGGCGCTGCGCGCGACGACCGGGGCGCCGGTGCAGGTCGGTGCCGTGCTGGTAGCCGTCGTCGTCACCGTCAACGTGGCCGGCGGCGGCATGCGCAGCGCCACGTTCGTGCAGGCGTTCCAGTACTGGCTCAAGCTCACCGCACTGGCGGTGCCGGCGGTCTTCCTGCTGCTCGCCTGGCAGGGCGACGGGCGGCCGGCACTGGCCGGCCCGGCCGGGCCGCAGTTCGCCGCGACCACCTCGGTGCGGGTCGACAGCGGCGTGCGCTTCGTCGTGCAGACGCCGGTGCAGGTGGTGCTGGACGGGCAGCCGCTCCGGCTCGATCCGGGGCCGCACCACATCGAGCGCGGCAGCACGGTGGTGTTCCCGGCCGGCGCCGCGGTGCCGCACGTCGACGGGCTGGAGGCGGCGACGGGCACCGCGTGGGTGCGGCCGCTGTCCGGAGCGGGCGGGGTGGAGCACCCGCTCTACACCACCTACGCCCTGGTGCTGGCCACCTTCCTCGGCACCATGGGGCTGCCGCACGTGCTGGTCCGCTTCTACACCAACCCCGACGGGCGGGCCGCCCGGCGCACGACGCTGCTCGTGCTGGCGCTGCTGGGCGCCTTCTACCTGCTGCCGGCGCTGTACGGCGCGCTCGGCCGGCTGTACACCCCCGAGCTGCTGCTCACCGGGCAGACCGACGCCGTGGTGCTCGCGCTGCCGGTCGCGGCCCTGTCCGGCCCGGTCGGGCCGCTGCTGCAGGCGCTGCTGGTGTCCGGTGCGTTCGCGGCGTTCCTGTCGACGTCCTCCGGGCTGCTCGTGACCACCGCCGGCGTGCTGGCCCAGGACCTGCTGCCGGCCGCCCGCACGGTGCGGGGCTTCCGGGTGGCCGCCGGCGTCACCGGCGCGCTGGCCCTGATCCTCGCGCTGCCGGCCGCGGCGCTGCCGCTGACCCAGGTGGTCGGGCTGGCCTTCGCGGTGGCAGCGGCGACGTTCTGCCCCCTGCTGGTCCTCGGCATCTGGTGGCGCGGCCTGACGGCGCCCGGCGCGGCCGCCGGCCTGCTCGTCGGCGGTGGGCTGTCGGCGGCGGCGGTGACCCTGACGCTGACGGGGGCGGTCAGCGGCGGCTGGCCGCAGGCCCTGCTCGCTCAGCCCGCCGCCTGGACGGTGCCGACCTCCTTCGCCGTCATGGTCGGCGGCTCGCTGCTCACCCGCCGGTCGGTGCCGCCCGGGGTGGGGCGCACGATGCTCGCCCTGCACGCCCCGGAGGGCCTGGGACTGCGCTCGGGCGCCGACCGCTCGTCGCCCACAGCGACCGCTCAGCGCAGCAGGCGCGCAGCTAGGCGCAGCGGTCGGGCAGCGGACTTGTGATCCGGGGCACCTGACCGTCACCGTGACTCCGGTCACACCCCTGTGCCCCACTCCGGGACGGCGCGTCCGCGCCCTCCCGCGTCCCGAGGAGGACCCTTGAGCAGCACCTCGTCCGAGAGGGGGCGCGCGACGTACACGCCGCAGGAGGCGAAGTACCTCGCCGCGCAAGAGGCCCCCGAGTTCCAGGAGCTCCGGCGCCGCTACCGCAGGTGGGTGCTGCCGGTGACGGCGGCGGCCCTGGCCTGGTACTTCCTGTACGTGGCGTTGGCCGCCTACGCGCCGGGCTTCATGGGGCGCCCGGTCCTCGGCAACATCAACGTCGGCCTGATCGCCGGCCTGCTGCAGTTCGTGTCGACGTTCGGCATCACCGCGCTGTACGTCCGCTTCGCCGACCGCACGCTGGACCCGATCTCGACCGGCATCCGTGAGAAGTTCGAGGAGGGCGACCTGTGATGACCTCTGCCGCTGCGACCGACGCTGCCACCGTGCTGGCCCAAGAGGCCGAGGCCGTGGGCAACCCGCTGCTCAACCTGGCCATCTTCATGGCCTTCGTCGTGGTGACGCTGGTGCTGGTCCTCAAGGCCAGCAAGACCAACAAGAGCGCCTCGGACATGTACACGGCGGGCGCAGCCTTCTCCGGCCGGCAGAACGGCGTGGCCATCTCCGGCGACTACCTGTCCGCGGCCTCGTTCCTCGGCATCGCCGGCGCCATCGCCCTGACCGGCTACGACGGCTTCCTGTTCAGCATCGGCTTCCTGGTCGCCTGGCTGATCGCGCTGCTGCTGGTGGCCGAGCTGCTGCGCAACACCGGCCGCTTCACGATGGCCGACGTGCTGGCGTTCCGGATGCGCGAGCGCCCGGTGCGCACTGCCGCCGCGACCTCCACGCTGGTCGTGTCGTTCTTCTACCTGCTGGCCCAGATGGCCGGGGCCGGTGGCCTGGTCGCGCTGCTGCTCAACATCAACAACCGGGGCGGGCAGAGCCTGGTCATCGCCGCGGTCGGCATCCTGATGATCGCCTACGTGCTCATCGGCGGGATGAAGGGCACCACCTACGTACAGATCATCAAGGCCGTGCTGCTCATCTCGGGCGCCGCGCTGATGTCGTTCTGGGTGCTGTCGCGCTTCGGCTTCAACTTCTCCGAGATGCTCGGCCAGGGCGCCGAGGCGGGCGCCGCCCTCGAGCCCGGCGCGCGATACGGCATCTCCGGGATCACCCGGCTGGACTTCGTCTCGCTGTCGATGGCGCTGGTGCTCGGCGTCGGCGGGCTGCCGCACATCCTCATGCGCTTCTACACGGTGCCCACGGCCAAGGAGGCGCGGCGCTCCGTGGTGTGGGCGATCTGGCTGATCGGGCTGTTCTACCTGTTCACCCTGACCCTGGGCTACGGCGCGGCGGCCATCGTCGGTGCCGAGCGCATCAGCGCAGCTCCGGGTGCAGCCAACTCGGCGGCACCGCTGCTGGCCTTCGAGCTCGGCGGCACGCTGCTGCTGGGCATCATCTCGGCCATCGCCTTCGCCACCATCCTGGCGGTGGTCGCTGGCCTGACCATCACGGCCTCCGCCTCGTTCGCCCACGACATCTACGCCCAGGTGATCCACAAGGGCAACGCGCCGGCCGGCAAGGAGGTCAGGGTCGCCCGCATCGCCGCGCTCGTCGTGGGTGGGGTGGCCATCCTGGGCGGCATCGCGGCCAACGGCCAGAACATCGCCTTCCTGGTGGCGCTGGCGTTCGCCGTCGCCGCGTCGGCGAACCTGCCGACCATCCTGTACTCGCTGTTCTGGAAGCGGTTCAACACCCGCGGCTGCCTGTGGAGCATCTACGGGGGCCTGATCATCACGATCACGCTGATCGCCTTCTCCCCGGCGGTCTCGGGCACGCCGACGTCGATGCTCCCGAACGTCGACTTCTCCTGGTTCCCGCTGTCCAACCCCGGCATCATCTCGATCCCGGCGTCGTTCCTGCTCGGCTTCCTCGGAACGGTCACGAGCAAGGAGTACAACGCCGCGAAGTACGCCGAGATGGAGGTGCGCTCGCTCACCGGCTCGGGAGCCTCGCGCACCGCACTGGAGCACTAGGAGCTCCGCCGCCTCCGGCGCCGGTCCCCCTCGCGGGGCCGGCGCCGAGGCGTGCGGCGGTCAGGTGCCCTCGACCGGCCGCAGGTCATCGACCAGTCGCTCGACGGTCGCGGGTCCGGAGCGCGCGACGTGGAAGCCGGCGAGCAGGAAGTAGCCGGCCAGCACCGCCCAGTCGGGCTGCATCGCGGGCAGCTTGCGGCGGGCCACCCACAGCGCCGCCGCGACCTGCCGGTCGACCACCGTCAGGTCGCTCGGCCGCAGCGTGCGCTCCACGATGCCCAGTCCCGCGCCGATTCGCGCCGCGGTGCTGAAGACCTTGTGCAGGTAGGGCTCGTCCTGCGGCGCGACCTCGACGGTCAGCAACGGCAGGACGTCGTCGACGAGCCGGTCGGCGACAGCGTGAGCCTCCGGCTCGAAGGCCTGCCGGATCGCCATCTCGTGGTACGTCGACGCCTCGAACGAGGGGCGGCCGACCTCGGCGGGGTCGGGCCAGCCGGCGCCGTCCGGGCGCGGCGTCCCGAGCGCGAGGAAGGCCGGGCCGCGCGCGAACAGCGCCATCGGGTCTACAGGCCGGTGTCGTAGAGGCCGTGGTAGTAGCCGGCCAGGGCGTCCTGGAAGCTGGCCGACCGCCGGGAGGCCGGGTCGAAGGCCGGCGCGTCCCGGACCTGCTCCCGGGTCCGGTCCAGGTGCACCGTGCGCGCCGACGGGTCGACCCGCTCCACCGTGCCCGCGGGAAGCATCACCTGCCGGCGGTCGAGCCAGTCGCCGGCGTCGACGACGACGTAGTTGACGCGCACGTCGTTGCTGGCGCTGTCGACGGTGCCGATCGGCCCGTCCTTGCCGACCACCTCGTAGCCGCTGAGGTCGATGCTCTTGGCGGCGAACGACATCGACTCCCGCCACCGCCAGAGGTCCTCGACCGTCTTGCCCGTCGCACTCATCGCATCCTCCTCGCCGTGTGGACATGCTGGTCGTGCCCGCCCCGGCGCATTCCTAGCCGCCGTACAGGCGGGCGTCCAGGCGGGCCTGGTAGGTCGCCCGGGAGGCCTCGAGCGCGTCGCCGAGGGTGGTGGCCCCCTGCTGCTGCAGCAGGGGGAGCAGCCGGACGAACACCTCAGCGGTGACCAGCGCGTCGCCGAGCGCGGTGTGCCGGCCGATGACGTCGACTCCCAGCCGGGCGGCGACGGCTTCCAGCGAGTGCTGCTCGTGGTCGGGGTGGACCGCCGCGTCGAGCAGCAGGGTGTCGAGCACCGGCTGGGAGAGGCGGACGTCGGTGCGCTCCTCGGCCGCCCGCAGGAAGCTCATGTCGAATCCGACGTTGTGCCCGACCAGCACGGTGTCGTCGCAGAAGCGGGCGAACACCGGCAGCACCTGCTCGATCGTCGGCTGGCCCGTCACCATCTCGGTGGTGATGCCGTGCACCGCCGTGGACGCCGCGGGCACCCGCCGCCCCGGGTCGACCAGCCGCTCGAGCACCTCGTGCCGCCGCAGCCGGCCGCCCACCACGCGCACAGCCCCCAGCGACACGATCCGGTCCCCGTCGGCAGGCGAGAAGCCGGTGGTCTCGGTGTCGAACACCACGTACGACAGGTCGTCCAGCCGGCGGTCCTGCCACGCCGGCGATCCCGCCGGCAGGTCGAACAGGTCGAAGTCGTAGAACTCCGGACGGCTGCCGGCGGTCAGGGCCGGCCGGGCGTCGGGCCGGGGAGCGGCCTCGGTGACAGGCAGCAGCAGTCGGAGCGACCCGCCGCCGTCGGCGTCGGCCTCGGTCCCGGTCCAGACCTCCGCGTCGTGACGCTCGACGACCTCGCCGACAGAGGCCGCGGCGCCTCCGGACAGCGGCTCGGCCAGCCACTGCTTGAGGCCCGCACTGTCGAGCGGCCGGCCGGTCCAGGTGACGTCGAGCCGCGCGTGCCGCCCGACCGGGCGCAGCGAGAGCACCACCCCGTCGACCCCGCAGACGTCGTGCAGCCGGCCGGCCAGCTGCTCCAGGGCGCGGCCCAGGGCATGGCTGTCGGCGCGCACCCACAGCTCGGACCGGCCGGCTCCGGTCGAGGCGGCGACGCCGGCGCCGCGCTCGACCTCGCGGGCGAGCACGGTGAGCAGGTCGTCGCCGCGCATCTCGGACAGCACCCAGTCGCCGCCGAGGGCGGCGGCCTCGGCCACCCAGCCCTCGACGTCGGTCCCGAGCCGGCGGGACTCCTCGCCGACGATGGTCAGGAACTGCTGCCGCTCCTGCGGGTCCATGTCGGGGTAGTCCAGCAGTGTCTCGACGGCGGCGCGGATGCCGGCGACGGCGGCGCGGGTGCTCTCGGTGAGGGCACGCAGCAGGGCGTCGTGACGTCTGCGGTCCTGCAGGTCGCGGGTGTCCTCGAGGGTCAGGACCAGGCCGGTGACGTCGGCGCCGTCGTCGCGGACGGCGGCCAGCCGCACCTGCAGCAGCCGGCCGCCGCGCAGCACCGTCGAGACGTGCGCGGCGACCGTGCCGTCGGCCAGCCGGTCCAGCGCGTGCGTGACCAATCCGCGGTCGACGATCCCGAACACCGACCGGCCGAGGCCGAGCACAGGGTCGTCGGCGAGCAGGTCCCGCGCCGCGGAGTTGTACAGCAGGATCCGGCCGCCAGGGCTGCAGACCAGCACGGCGACGGTGAGCTCGGCCATCAGCGCGGCGAGCCGGTTGCGCTCCTGCTCGACGTCGGCTCTGGCCGCCGCCACCTCCTGGGCGACGTCGCGCTCCGCGGCGGCCCTCCGCTCCGCGAGGTCGTCGACGGCGGCGGCCAGAGCGGCGATCTCGGGGGGGCCGGAGCGGTCGAGCCGGTGGTCGGCGTTGGCGCCGAGCAGCAGCCGCACGTCGCCGGTCAGGCGCCGCACAGCTGCCGGGTAGGCGGCCAGGCCGCGGACGAGCAGGACGGCGAGCCCGGCCAGTGCCAGCACCGCCCCGAGCACGAGCGGTCCCGCGGCGTCCGCGAGGGCAGTGGTGACCGCACGCCGCTGCTCGGGCGGCAGCCCCGCCCCGACGACGACAGCCAGCGCGACGCAGGCGACGACGACGTAGGCCACCACGGCCGCGACCTGGCGCGCCGCGTGGCGGCGGAGCAGCGCCCTGACGTCCACCTAGCCGTCCCCGGACAGCAGCCGGCTGACCTGCTCGACGAGCTCGCGGGTGGAGAAGGGCTTGGTGACGTAGGCGTCGGCGCCGAGATCGAGCCCCTTGGTGACCTCGGCCTCCCGCCCCTTGGCTGTCAGCATGACGATCTTCAGGTCGTTCCGACCGGAGGCGCGCAGCGCCTGGCAGACCTCGAAGCCGTCACGGCCGGGGAGGTTGACGTCGAGCAGGACCAGGTCGGGGCCGAACCGCTCCACCTCGGCGAGCGCGGCGTCGCCGTCGCGGGCCACCGCCGTCGTGAAGCCGCGCTTGCCCATGAGGAACTCCAGCGAGGTCACGATGTTGGGCTCGTCGTCGACGATGAGCACCTTTGCCGCCATCACCGCTCCCTCTGCACGTCGCGCGCGTCGCCGACCGTAGCGACCTGCGCCAGCGTCGTCCCCTCGGCCAGCGGCAGGGTGAAGGCGAAGGTGGCTCCCTCGCCCGGGACGCTGCGCACGGTCAGGCGGCCGCCCAGCCGCTGGACGATCTCGCGGCTGATGGGCAGGCCGAGCCCGGTGCCGGCCGGGCGCTCGCCGCCGCCGCCCTGGCGGAACTTCTCGAACACCGCCTGCTGCTCGGCCGGCGGGATGCCCGGCCCGTTGTCGGTCACCGCCGTCTCGACCTTGCCGTCGCTGCGCTGCAGGTGCACCCGGATGCGTCCCGCGCCGGGCTCGGTGAACTTCACGGCGTTGGACAGCAGGTTGACCAGCACCTGCACGACCCGGTCGCGGTCGGCCCGCACGACCGGCGGCTGCTCCGGCAGGTCCAGCTGCAGCTCCACGTCCTTGTCCCGCAGCAGCTGCCCGACGGACGCCGCGCAGCTGTGCACGACCTCGGCGAGGTCGACCGGCTCGATCTGCCATTCGGCCGCTCCGGACTCGAGCTTGGACAGGTCGAGCACCTGGTTGATCAGCCGGGTCAGCCGGGCTGTCTCGTCGACCACGGTCCGCAGGAACTCCTCCCGCTCGGCGGCGTCGAGCTCGGGGTTGTCGAGCAGGATCTCCGAGAACGCGCGGATCGAGGTCAGCGGCGTGCGCAGCTCGTGGGTGACGGTCGAGACGAAGTCGTCCTTGAGCCGGTCGAGCTCCTGCAGCCGGCCGTTGGCCTCGCGCAGCTCGGCCGTGGCCGCCTCCAGCTCGCGGGACTTGCGCTCCAGCGCCCGGCTGGTGGCCAGCACCTGCGAGGTCTCGTCGAGGATCTCCATCACCTGCGGGACGCCGAGCGGCTCCTCGCTGACCACCGACGCGACCACGAACCGGGCCGACGTGGAGCCGACGGCGCCGGCCAGCAGCGTCTCGACGTGCCGCACAAGCTCGCCGTCGGCCTCGCCCCCGAGCGCGACGGCGCCGGTCCGCTCGGCGTAGGCGGCCAGCGCCTCCCGGGCCCGGTCCGGGCCGAGGAAGCGCTCCAGCAGCCCGTGCAGCTCGTCGGCCGACGCCGTGCCGCGGTGCCGCAGCGGCGAGCTGTCGCGGGCTGCGTCGAGCACGTCGACGAAGGCCGCGGCCTGCAGGTGCTCGGCGGCGTCGCGCCGCCCCGTCAGCGACAGCCCGACGAGCAGCCCGACGTTGACCAGCATGCTCCAGGTCATGGCGTGACTGATCTCGTCCATGCCGTCCAGGCCGAGCAGCGCCTGCGGCGCGAGCAGCCCGATCCCGAACGGCCCCTCCTGGACGAATCCGGCCGGCAGGCCGCTGGACTGCGCCACGTAGGGCAGCAGCAGCGTGTAGGCCCAGACGACGAAGCCGCCGGCCAGCCCCGCGACGGCCCCGCGGCGGGTCACACCGCGCCAGAACAGCCCGCCGAGCAGGGCGGGAGCGAACTGCGCGACGGCGGCGAACGAGACCAGCCCGATCGCCACCAGCGCCCGCGTCTCACCGGCCACCCGGAAGTAGACGAAGCCGAGCAGCAGCACCGCGACGATGGTCACCCGGCGGATCCCCAGGACCACTCCGGCCAGCGACGGCCGTCGGGCCAGCCGGCCGCCCCTGCGCAGCAGCAGCGGGATCACCAGCGAGTTCGAGACCATCGTCGACAGCGCGATGGTCTCCACGATGACCATGCCGGTCGCGGCCGAGAGCCCGCCGAGGAACACCAGCAGCGCCAGCCCCGGCTGGCCGTCGGCCAGCGGCAGCGCCAGCACGAAGGTGTCGGGATCGGCGCCGTCCCGGCCGAAGGTGAGCAGCCCGGCCAGCGCGATCGGCAGCACGAAGACGTTGGCCAGCAGCAGGTACAGCGGGAACAGCCAGGAGGCGGTGCGCAGGTGGCGCTCGTCGACGTTCTCCACCACCGCCACCTGCCACTGCCGGGGCAGCAGCAGCACGGCCAGCAGCGCCAGCACGGTCAGCCACAGCCACGACCCGTGGCTGCCGATCTGGTCGAACGTGAGAAGCCGGGCCAGGTCGGGGCTGGCAGCGGCCTGGCGGAACAGGTCGCCGAAGCCGCCGAACAGCCCGAACACCACGTAGCAGCCCACGACCAGGAACGCGGCCAGCTTCACCACCGACTCGAAGGCGATGGCCGCGACCATGCCTTCGTGCCGCTCGGACGCATCCAGGTGCCGTGTGCCGAACACGATGGTGAACGCGGCCAGCAGCAGGGCGGTGTACAGCGCGGTGTCCTGCAGCAGCGGCACCTCCAGTGCCGCGGCCACCGGGCTCGCCACGTCGCCGCCGCGCAGCACCGTGAAGGTGCTGGAGATCGCCTTCAGCTGCAGGGCGATGTACGGGACGATCCCGACCACGGCCACCACCGTGACCAGCGCGCCCAGCCCGGCGCTGTTGCCGTAGCGCGCGGCCAGGAAGTCCGACAGCGAGGTGATGCGGTCCCGCTTGCAGATGCGGATGATCTTGCGCACGACGACCCACCAGGCCGCCATCGCCACCGTCGGGCCCAGGTAGGTGGGCAGGAAGGCCACTCCGCCGGAGGCCGCCCGGCCGACGCTGCCGTAGTAGGTCCAGGACGTCGCGTAGACCGCGAGCGACAGCGAGTACACGACGCCGCTGCTGATGATGCTGCGGCCGCGGCGGGCCCGCCGGTCGCCGTAGGTGGCGATGGCGAACAGCAGCCCGAGGTAGCCCGCAGAGGCGAGCACGACGACCCAGGTGTCGATCACGTCACGGGTCCCGGGTGATCCAGGCGACCAGGCCGATCACCAGCGCCCACGCCGTCAGCAGGTAGGTCCACAGCAGCGGCAGCCCGAAGACCGTCACCGGCTTGTCCACGATCGCCAGCAGGGGGTAGTTGAACAGCAGGAAGGCCAGGGCCGCGACGGCGAGCAGGCGTGCCCCGGTGCGCTCACCCACAGCGGGTCCTCCTGCCTGCCGGCGACGAGGGTCAGTGTGCCGTTCAGACCACAGTGTGCGTTGCGAAGCGCAGCGCCGCGCTGTCCTGCACGTCGCGGACGTGCCGCAGTGTCGCGCGCAGCTGCTCGCGCTGGGCCCGAGGCAGGCCGCCGACGTCGATCACGTTGTCCGGCGTCTGCCCCTGCCGCACCTGCTCGACCTGGTGGCGCAGCCGCAGACCCGTCAGGAAGCGGTAGCCCTCTCCCAGCTCGGCGGCCGCCGGCCGGCTGAGGGTCGCGCTGTCGGCGGCGGCCTGCAGCCGCAGCAGCGTGCTGCGCGCGGAGGACCCGCCGGCCAGGGCGTACAGCCGGGCCAGCAGGACGACCGCTGCCGTTCCGCCCCGCTTGACGTCCACGGCCCCGTCGACGGTGCGCAGCCGGCCGAGCAGGCCCAGCGGCGGCCGGAAGGTCACCGCGGCCCGGGCCATCTGCACCTGGAACGGCCCGCGCGAGCCGCCGGCCACCAGCGTGCGGTCCAGGACCCCGACCGCCAGCGCGCCGTGCACGGGCCGGACGTCGAGGAAGACCTCGGCCTGCAGCAGCGCCGCCGGCTCGGGCGCGTCGACCCACCCGGCGAACAGCCGGCGCAGCTCGCCCACCGGCCGGCACCAGCGGGTCGCCATGTAGCCGCCGTCGCACAGCGGCATCCCGGCGCGGGCCAGCGCCGGCACGACCAGCCCGGCCAGCCGGCCGAAGTACGTGCCGGGGTCGGCGTCGGCCCCGCCATGGGGATCGGTGTCAGGGCCGGCGCGGGGGGCGTAGGCCAGTGCGCTGTCCTGGTCGCTGGAGGGCACCTGCTCGCCGCGGCCGTGCGAGCCCAGTGCCAACCACGCGTAGTCGCACGGCGGCGGCCCGAGCTCGGCTTCGGCCATCGAGAGGAGCCTGCGGGTGAGCACGTCGTTGACGGCGGCAACCGACTGCGGCACGGCCAGCACGTCGACGCCCTCGGCGTCGAGCAGCGCGCTGATCGCCGCGACGACCTCGCCCCGGTAGCCGTCGAGGGCCTCCAGGGCCTCGATCCGGGCCAGCCCCTCGACCAGGCGCAGCGATCTGGTCATCTGGTCTGGCAGGTGCGCGTCCGGCAGGTGCACGGCGCCTCCGGTGAGTGCCGGCAGCGGGGCGAAAACCTCCGCGCAGCCTAGCCGGGCCGGGCCGGACGACCGCCCGGCCGTCCGGATCGACCGCTCGTCGCCACCACCGGCCGGACCGCTTGTGAGGCGCGTCACCTGTAGGAGAGGGTCAGGGCGACCGCCACCGCCCCCTGTCGAGGAGGACCCCGCGTGAGCCCGCAGTCCACGACCGGCGTCGAGGCCCTGGCCTCGGAGAGCCGTCGCTTCGAGCCGCCCGCCGAGCTCGCCGCCAACGCGAACGTCACCGCCGAGGCCTACGACCGCGCCGCGGCTGACCGGTTGGGCTTCTGGGCCGAGCAGGCCGGCCGCCTCGAGTGGGCCGAGCCGTGGACCGAGGTCCTGGACTGGCAGCCGCCGTTCGCGAAGTGGTTCGTCGGCGGAAAGCTGAACGTCGCCGTCAACTGCGTCGACCGGCACGTCGAGGCGGGGAACGGCGACCGGGTCGCCATCCACTGGGTCGGCGAGCCCGAGGACGACACCCGCGACCTGACCTACGCCCAGCTGCAGAAGCTGGTGTGTCAGGCGGCGAACGGCCTGGAGGCGCTCGGCGTCACCGCCGGCGACCGGGTCTGCATCTACCTGCCGATGATCCCCGAGGCCGTCATCTCGATGCTCGCCTGCGCGCGCATCGGTGCTGCGCACTCGGTGGTGTTCGGCGGCTTCTCCGCGCAGGCGCTCGTCGACCGGATCACCGACGCCGAGGCCAAGGTCGTCATCACCGCCGACGGCGGCTACCGGCGCGGCAGCGCCAGCGCGCTCAAGCCGGCGGTCGACGACGCCGTGGCGAAGTGCCCGTCGGTGACCAACGTCGTCGTCGTCAAGCGCACCCGCCAGGACGTCCAGTGGACCGAGGGGCGCGACCTGTGGTGGTCCGACGCCGTCGAGGAGCAGAGCGAGACGCACGAGGCGCAGGCGTTCGACGCCGAGCAGCCGCTGTTCCTGCTCTACACGAGCGGCACCACCGGCAAGCCCAAGGGCATCCTGCACACCTCGGGCGGCTACCTGACCCAGTGCGCGTGGACGCACTGGGCGGTCTTCGACCTCAAGCCTGAGACCGACGTGTACTGGTGCACCGCCGACGTCGGCTGGGTCACCGGGCACAGCTACCTGACCTACGGCCCGCTCGCCAACGGCGCCACGCAGGTGATGTACGAGGGCACGCCCGACGCCGGCGGCCGTGACCGCTGGTGGCAGATCGTCGAGAAGTACGGCGTGACGATCCTGTACACCGCGCCGACCGCGATCCGTACGTTCATGAAGTGGGGCGAGGACCTGCCCGCCGGGCGCGACCTGTCCTCGCTCCGCCTGCTCGGCAGCGTCGGTGAGCCGATCAACCCGGAGGCCTGGATGTGGTACCGCCGGGTCATCGGCGGCGACCGCTGCCCGATCGTCGACACCTGGTGGCAGACCGAGACCGGCGCGATGATGGTCAGCCCGCTGCCGGGCGTCACGTCGTGCAAGCCAGGTTCGGCCATGGGGCCGCTGCCCGGCATCGCGGTCGACGTGGTCGACGGCGAGGGCGTCTCTGTCGGGGAGAAGGGCGGCGGCTTCCTCACCCTGTCTGAGCCTTGGCCATCGATGCTGCGCGGCATCTGGGGTGACGAGCAGCGCTACCGCGACACCTACTGGTCGCGCTTCGAGGGCCAGTACTTCGCCGGCGACGGCGCGAAGTGGGACGACGACCACGTGCTGTGGCTGCTCGGCCGCGTCGACGACGTCATGAACATCAGCGGGCACCGCATCTCCACGACCGAGGTGGAGTCGGCGCTGGTGTCGCACCCGAAGGTCGCCGAGGCCGCCGTGGTCGGGGCGCAGGACCCGACCACGGGCCAGGCGATCGTGGCGTTCGTGACCGTCAAGGGCACCACCACCGACTCCGACGACGCGTTCCTGCAGGAGCTGCGCAACCACGTCGCCAAGGAGATCGGCGCCATCGCCAAGCCGCGGCAGATCGTGCTGTCGCCGGAGCTGCCGAAGACCCGCAGCGGCAAGATCATGCGGCGGCTGCTCGTCGACATCGCCGAGCGGCGCGAGCTCGGCGACGT